>USDD01000059.1 GCA_900553265.1 uncultured Eubacteriales bacterium | reverse complement strand
CGCTGCCGGTGGACGCGGCGATTGTGAACGAGGAAAATCTGGAGAAGATCGCCGCGAACCGGGACAGGCTGCTGGCCTCGGAGCGATTCGGCTCGTGGGATGGCAAAGGCGCCGACACGCAGCTTTTGTACTATCGGCACGAGGACGGCGGGAATGAGCCGGTGCTGGTTGGCTACATTGGAATAAATGAAAGCGGCTTTCCGGCGGAGAACCGAAAATTCTATCTGGAATATGAGAGAAAGGGTCTGCTCGACGCGCTGCAGGGGATGGGTCGATTGGGCGAATGCTGCGTGACGCTCTGTGGAGTGAGCGAGCATTGCGCCGTCTGGATTCGGGACTATGACGCAGACGGAACGGATCGGGCATACAAGCCGATTCGCGAAGCGCTGGAAATCATCGATGGAAGCGCCGGCTGAGCAAATTTCAGCCGGCGCTGAATTCTGTCCGGGCGGAGAAAATGCGCGCCGCGATTGATTCCCGGGCGGAAATATGGTAAACTGGCGGCGGAGGACGAGGGATTCTCCCTCAAAAAACGTCGGATGGAGGAATATCAATGCGGTCACAGGCGGTTTATGCAGAGACGGAGGCGGGGCTGTCCCGGGCGGAGCTGCGCGCGGCGCTTCAGCGGTCGCTGGGCGATTGCGCGGGACTGAGGAAGGTGCTGCTGCTGCCGCCGGACTTCACGCGCTTCCACTCGGCGGCGGGAACGCTCACCCAGCTGCTGTGCGAGCTGCTGCCGGCGGACTGTCAGGTGGACGTCATGCCGGCGCTGGGCACCCACACGCCTGTGACCCGGGCGCAGTGGGAGAGAATGTTCGCCGGCATTCCCTATGAGAAAATGATCGTGCACAACTGGCGCACGGACACGAAGAAGCTGGGCTGCGTGCCGGCGGAGGTGGTCGCGCGGCTGTCCGAGGGGACGATGGCGGAGCCCATCGACGTGGAGCTCAACGCCCGGGTGATGGATCCGAGCTACGATCTGGTGCTGTCCATCGGCCAGGTGGTTCCCCACGAGGTGGCGGGCATGGCCAACCGCAATAAAAACCTGTTCGTGGGCTGCGGCGGCATCGAGATGATCAACCGCTCCCACATGCTGGGCGCGCTGTATGGGCTGGAGCGCATCATGGGGCGGGATCACACGCCCGTGCGCGAGCTCTACGACTACGCCGAGACCCGTTTTCTTCAGGACGTGCCGCTGTGCTATCTCCTCACCGTGACCACTGCCCGGGGCGAGGACGCGGCGGTGCACGGCCTGTTCATCGGGCGCGAGCGCAGCCGCTTCGAGGAGGCGGTGGCGCTGGCCCGGGAGAAGAACGTGATCCATCTGGACCGGAGGGTGCGAAAGATGGTGGTCTGGCTCGATCCCTCGGAGTATAAAACCACGTGGCTGGGCAACAAGGCCGTCTATCGCACGCGCAAGGCCATCGCCGACGGCGGCGAGCTGCTGGTGCTCGCGCCCGGCGTGGCGGGCTTTGCCGAGGACGCGCAGATCGACCCGGTGCTGCGCCGGTACGGCTACTGCGGGCGGGAGGAGATTCTCCGGCTGCTGAAGCGGCCCGAGTGCGCCGACCTTCGGGAGAACCTCTCGGCCGCGGCCCATCTGATTCACGGCTCGTCCGACGGCCGGTTCACCATCACCTACTGCACGCGGGCGCTGAGCGCCGGGGAGCTGGAGCAGGCGCACTATTCCAGCATGCCCTACGACGAGGCGGTTCGGCGATACGACCCGGAAGGGCTGACTCCCGGCTGGAACACGCTTCCGGACGGCGAGGAGATTTACTTCATCCCCAATCCCGCGCTGGGACTGTGGGAGGCATAGGCGAATAACGCGCCGCGGGGACGGCTCCCCGCGGCGCGTTATTCTTGACTTCATTCGACCAATTTTGTATAATGAGAGGCAGAACTGGAGGCGATTGGATGAATATCGCGCTGATTATCGCGGGCGGCCGCGGCATGCGAATGGGACAGGAGATTCCCAAGCAGTTTCTCACCGTGGCGGACAAGCCCGTGATTGCCTATACTCTGGAGGCGTTTCAGAAGCACCCGGACGTGGACGCGATCGCCGTGGTGTGCGTCGAGGGCTGGGATTCCATTCTGGCGGCCTATGCGCGCCAGTACGGCATTACCAAGCTCAGGCACATCATTCCCGGCGGCGCAAACGGCCAGGGCAGCATCCGAAACGGCGTGTTCGAACTGGAAAAGCACTATTCCCCGGACGATCTGGTGCTGGTGCACGACGCGATTCGCCCGATGGTGTCGCAGGACATCATCTCCGGCTGCATCGCCACGGCGCGGGAGCACGGCTCGGCCATCGTGACCATTCCCTGTCAGGAGGCCATGCTGGAGACGGAGGATCAGATTTCCACCCATTCCACCTATCCCCGGGAGAAGCTCAAGCGCACCCAGACCCCGCAGGGCTTCGCGCTGGGCCGGCTGGCGGACGCGCATCGCCGGGCGCTGGAGAGGGGCATCACCAACTCGGTGGCCTCCTGCACGCTGATGGTGGAGCTGGGCGAGACCATCTATTTCTGCGCGGGCTCGGAAAAGAACATCAAGCTGACCACGCCCGACGACATGGAGATCTTCAAGGCGCTTTTGCAGCTGGAGCGGCGCTGAGGAGGCAGGAGCATGGAGCATACGTATCTGACGATGGACGGCATTCACACCGTCTGTCTGGACATGCTGCGCGCGGTGGACGAGGTCTGCCGCGCGGAGAACATCCAGTACTTCCTCTCGGGCGGCACGCTGCTGGGCGCGGTGCGCCATCAGGGGTTCATCCCCTGGGACGACGACGTGGATCTGATGATGCCGCGGCCGGAGTACGAGCGCTTTCTGAAGATTGCGGCGAAGAGGCTGCCGCCGCGCTACGAGCTGGCCTTCGCCGACCGCACGGAGGAATACGCCTTTCCGTGGATCCGCATCTGCGACAGATTCACCGCCGTGGACGACAGCGGCATGCAGAACGCGCGCACGCGCACGCTGTTCATCGACGTCTTCCCCATCGACGGCCTGCCGGCGAATCCCCGCGCGTCCGAGCTGTTCTTCAGGAAGATTCGCGCCTACGACGTGCTGCTCAAGTGCGCGCGCAAGAAGGCGCTGTATCCCGACGAGCGCCTGAAGTGGCTCAAGCGGCCGCTGATGGCGCTGACCCGGCTGCGCAAGCTGCCGAAATACGCGCTGAGCCTCGACCGCGCGGCCCGCAGGCGCAGCTTCAGCCGCGCCAAGTACGCCGGCGTGTGCGTCGTGACTCATTACGGCAGCCGGGAGCGCATGCCCGCCGAGGTGTTCCGCGGCGCGGTCAATGTGACCTTCGAGGGGCTGACCGTGCCCGCGCCGGTGGGCTACGACACCTATCTGCGCGGCCTGTACGGCGACTACATGCAGCTGCCGCCCGAGGACAAGCGCGTGTCGCTGCACAATCTGAACGCGTGGATCATCCCGGAGGAGGAGCGCAATGCGAACTGACCATCCCGTGTACCGGCAGGATCTGGCCGCCGTGCGCGCCGCCGCGCCGTCGCTTGAGCCGCTGCGCGGCCGGACGGTGCTCATCACCGGCGCGACGGGGCTGGTGGGCGCATTCCTGACCGACGCGCTGGCGCTGGCCAGCCGCGAGGAGGGGTTGGAGCTGAAGCTCGTGGCCGTGAGCCGCGACGCGGAGCGCGCGAGGGCGCGGTTCGTCGGGTGGGACAGCGTGCGCGCCATTTCCATGGATCTGACCCGGCCGGGAAAGCTGCCCGAGGCGGACTTCATCGTCCATGCCGCGGCCAACGCCCATCCGGCGGCCTTCTCCGCCGACCCGGTGGGCACGATGCTGGGCAATTTCGAGGGCGTGCGGGCGCTGCTGGAGCAGCTGCGCGCTCAGGGGCACGGACGGCTGCTGTTCCTGTCCACGGGGGAGATCTACGGCGAGAATCCGTCCATTTTGGAGGGCTTTTCCGAGGGCGATTTCGGGAAAATCGACCCCATGAACCCGCGCTCCTGCTATCCCGAGAGCAAGCGCGCCGCGGAGACGCTCTGCGCGTCCTACGTCCGGCAGTACGCCGTGGACGCGGTGGCGGCGCGGCTGTGCTACACCTACGGCCCCACGGTCACGCCCGGCAATTCCCGCGCCGACGCGCAGTTTCTGCGCAGGGCGCTGGCGGGCGAGGACGTCGTGCTCAAGAGCGCGGGCAGTCAGGTGCGCTCCTACTGCTACGCCGCCGACGCGGCCGGCGCGCTGCTGACCCTTCTGCTCTCAGGCGCTTCCGGCGAGGCCTACAACGTGGCCAACCGGGGAAGCGTCGCGTCCATCCGCGAATACGCCGAGACGCTGGCGCGGCTGGCGGGCGTGCGCGTGACCTTCGATCTGCCCACCGACGCAGAAAGGCAGGGCTATTCCGTCGTGACCCGCGCGGTGCAGCGCCCGGACAAGCTGGAGGCGCTGGGCTGGCGGCCGCGGTTTTCGCTGGAGGAAGGCTTGGAGCACACGCTGAAAATTCTGAGCGGCGAGGCGCTGAAATGAATCTGAGCTTTATTCGAAAAAACAGGGGAATCTACCACGCGCTGCTGGCGGCGCGCAGCCTGTCCGGTCGGACGTGGATGCGCCTGCAGAACCGTCTGGGCGGAATCGCGCCGAAGCGCGTGTTCTTTTCCAGCTTCAAGGGAAGGGCCTATTCCGACAGCCCGCGGTTCATCTCCGAGGCGCTGCACGCGCTGCGCCCGGACGTGGAGATCGTCTGGCAGCTGGAGGATCCCGCCGACGCGCCGGACTACGTGCGCGTGGTGCCGCCCCACAGACTGAAGGCGCTGACGGAGCTGTCCCGGGCGAGATGCTTCGTGGACAATTTCAACCGGCCCATCTACCTGCTGAAGTTTCCCGGCCAGCTCTATGTGCAGACGTGGCACGGCGACCGGGGCTTTAAGAAGATGCTCTACGACATGAACGACGGGCTGAAGTATCCGGACTATGCTCAGATGGATCTGGCCGTGTCCGGCTCGGACTTCGGCACGAAGAACTATCGCTCGGCCTTCCGCTATGCCGGCGAGGTGATGCAGACGGGCATGCCGCGCAACGACGCGCTGGTGCATCCCGACGAAGCCCGGATCGCGGACGTCCGCCGCCGGCTGAACGTCGGAAGCGCCCGGGTGCTGCTCTACGCGCCCACGTTCCGGGATTCCACGGCGGGTCATGCCCAGAAGGCGGGCTTCGACGTGGGCCGCGCCCTTCGGGCGCTGCGGACGGCCACGGGCGAGGAATGGCTCTGCCTGACCCGCGCTCACGACCAGAACCGCGCCATTGAGGCCGCGCCCGAGAGCGACGTGCGCGACGTGACCGCATGGCCGGAGATGTCCGAGCTGCTGCTGGCCGCCGATCTGCTGATTACCGACTACAGCTCCTCCGCGGGCGATTACGCGCTGCTGAACCGTCCGACCATCCTCTATCAGCCCGATCTGAGTCAGTTTGTCTCGGACGATCGCGAGATGTACTTCGACCTGAAGACCTGTCCCTATCTGCGCGCGGAATCCGAGGAGGCGCTGATGGCTCTGCTGAGCGATTTTCCCCGTCTGCCTCTCCGCGGCGAGGACGTGCTGCGCTTCTACGGCGCGACGGAGACCGGCCGTTCGGCGCAGGACGTGGCCAAGTGGATCGCCGACCGCATTGAGCGGTGAGGGACAGACGCATTGTGCGGCGTACCGTTGAGACGCTCGATTCATCCCATCAAAAAGCCAACCCCCGCCCGCGGCAAACGCTTCCGCGGGCGGGGGTTTTCACACTCAGTCGCCGCTCTTTTCGGGGACGTCCTTCGTCTTGTACAGCTTGCGGTCCAGCGACCAGATGCGGTCGGTGAAGCAGCCGGGCTGAACGCCGGCCAGCTCGCGGTTCATCTCGAACATGCGCGCGTCCAGCAGATCCAGCACGTGCAGCACCTCGGCCTCGGGGAACATGGGCTTTTTGGGGCTGCCGTATTCGGGCAGGTCGTGGTGGGAGAGAATCATGTGCTCCAGCAGAAGCAGCAGCTCCCGCCGCACGCCCAGCGACCGGCCGCAGCGATCCAGCTCGGACACGCCGCGCACCAGATGGCCGATGAGCATGCCCTCGGCGGTGTAGTCACTGACCATGCCGATCTCGTCCGCGTCCATCTCCGTCAGCTTGCACAGGTCGTGCAGAATCACGCCCGCGGCCAGCAGGTCGGCGTTCAGCGTGGGGTAGACCTCGCAGACCATGCCCGCCATGCGCAGCATGGTGCTGGTGTGGTGCAGCAGGCCCGAGCGCTCGGCGTGGTGCAGCTTGGACGCGGCGGGATAGTAGTTCAGCCTGTCGCCGCACTCCTCCAGCCGGGTCAGCACCAGCTCCTTCAGCTCGGAATCGCGGAACGCGTCCACGCGGTTGAGGATGTAATCCAGCATCTCGCTGGCGGGCTGGGGCGCGCAGGGGGCCAGCAGCGACATGTCGTAGTCGTCGGCCCCGGTGGCCAGACGCATCTTGTCCACGCGCAGCTGGGGCTTTCCGTTGTATTCGGTCATCATGCCGCGCACGCGCAGCACGTCGGCGACGTTGGGCGCGGGCGTGTAGCCGTCCCAGAGCTTGGCGTTGACCTCGCCGGACAGATCGCACAGCGTCATGTCCAGAAATTTGTTGCCGTTGGCAGAGGTTCGCTGAGAGGCCGCGCGGGTGAGCAGGAAGCCGTCGAACATCTGTCCCTTGATCATTTCAGCCAGTCGCGGCTGCGGTTTCATGGGCATCCCTCCAGTTATATCTGCTATTATAATAGACGCTCGCGGCCCCGATGTCAAGAGCGAAGCCGGGCTTTCGCCGGAGCAATCCGGTCGGATGCATTAACGGGGCAAAAAGCGCGATATCCCGCAGGAGCGGAGCGCCATAAAGAGTCACATTTTGCCCAAACTGTGACCTTGGGTCGCTTTTTTTGTGCCAAATTCGAGTTTTCGCCCCAAAAGACTTCGAATTGTGCTATACTGACGCTGAATCTTTGTACATTCAGGAGGATTTTGAATATGGCCAACCCGAATGCTGAAAACGAGAAAAAGGCGGTCGCCCCGGCCTCCAAGGCGGGCGCGAAGAAGCGCCGCAGGCGCGTTCGCGGCGTGCCCGCCGCGCTGGTGGCGGTGCTGGTGGTCTGCTCGCTGTTTCTGGGCGGACTGTTCGGCTATGCCGCGGCCAACCGCACCAACACCTATCGCGAGCAGCTGGACAGCGCCAACGCGCGCATTGCCGAGCTGGAAAACACCATGACCATGATCGGCTTCTCCGGCCAGAGCGACGACGCGGATCAGTGGGTGTTTGACGACAGCGGCATTGAGGACGAGTTCAACGACATGACCGGCGCCACGCCCGACAACGGCGACGCCTTCTGGGGCGACGAGGGGCTTCAGTCCGGCATGCTGGATCTGGGCGATTCCGAGCCGGTGGTGGTGGCCGAGTTCAAGGGCGGCACCGTCATGAGCAACGAGGTGGTCGAGCCCTACAACAACGCGCTGGCCATGCAGGTGTTCAGCTATTCCGACGCGGACGACGTGTCCGGCGACGTGCTCAGCCAGGTGCTGGGCGAACTGGTGGCCGACAAGGTGCTGTATCAGCACGCCGAGGAGCTGGGCCTGACCGAGCTTTCCGACGAGGACAAGAACGAGATTCAGCTCACCGCTCAGGAGACCTACGACCAGCAGCGCGAATTCTACCGCACCTCGGTGGATACCTCCGGCATGACTCAGGAGGAGGCCGACGCGGCGGTGGAGGCCTACATGAAGGACGAGGTGGGCATCACGCTGGAGGGCCTCGTGGAGGAAAACACGAAGGACTACTGGATTCAGAAGCTGTTCGCCAAGGTCTGCGAAAATGTGACCGTGACTGACGAGGCGCTGCAGGCGGCCTACGACAGCCTGCTGGCCAGCCAGAAGGAGCTGTTCGAGAGCTCCTCCGAGGAATACGAGTACGCCGCGCTGGTGGGCGATCCCATCGCCTACAACCTGCCGGGCTATCGCCGTGTGCGCCACATCCTGCTGGCCTTTGACTCCACCGAGACCGAGTCCCAGGCCACCGACCTGACCGAGCAGATCGCGCTGCTGGATCCCGAGAAGGACGCGGAGCAGATCGCGGCGCTTCAGGCCCAGCTGGACGCGCTGTACACCGATCTGGACGCGAAGGCGCAGGAGATTCTCGATCAGCTGGCCGCCGGCACGAGCTTCGACGACCTGCTGGAGCAGTATGGTCAGGACGAGGCCATGATGTTCGAGCCCACCAAGACCACAGGCTACTACATCTCCAACAACTCCACCCAGTGGGCCAGCGAGTTTGTTGAGGGCTGCATGATGCTGGAGGAGCCGGGTCAGGTCTCCACGCCCATCCACACCGTCAGCGGCGTGCATCTGATTCAGTATGTGGCCGACGTGCCCGCGGGCGAGGTGCCGCTGTCCGAGATTCAGGACGCGCTGAGCGAGCAGGTGCTGGAGGATCTGCAGGAGGCGGCCTACAACGATCAGATCGCCCAGTGGATCGCCGACGCGGACGCGAAGTACTATCCCGAGCGGCTTCAGTAAGCGAAAAGTTCATCCCGGCGCGACCGAGAGCGGCGCGCCGGGATTTTTGTCCGAATGGCGCTCTTGGAAGAGAGGCTTTTCCGCTGCGCATTTCCTTTTTCTAACGCGCGAGGGCTTGAAAACGGGCGAATTTTGCGGTACACTAGTATCGTCCCGGAGTTTTGGACAAAATCTTTCGGGAATCCACCCAAAACGAGGAGGTTTGCACGATGGTTGATAAGACGATGAGCATCGGCGAGGTGCTGCAGCTGGACCGCAACACCGCGGCGATTATGATGTCCTTTGGAATGCACTGCCTGGGCTGCCCGCACGCCGTGATGGAGAGCCTTGAGATGGCCTGCGCGGCCCACGGCGCCGACGTGGACGAGCTGGTTCGCCAGCTGAACGACTATTTCGCCAAGAAGGAAGCCAAGTAAAAAACGCAGGAGGGACGAGCCGTGGCCGAGGCTTTTACGGATCTGGAAGGTCTGCGCATCGCCGTGGACATGGAGAAGCGGGGCGAGGATTTCTATCGGCGCGCCGCGCGGGTGAGCAAGAGCCCGGAGATGGTCGCCCTGCTGAACGAGCTTGCCGCCGACGAGGTCGGTCACGCGCGGGAATTCCAGCGCCTGGCCGACCGGGCCGCCGGCGAGGAGGGCGAGGCCTACGACGCCGAGACCAGCGCCTATCTGAGCGCCATCGCGGCGGACATCGCCTTCCCCGGCGGACTGATGGCGCTGCGCGGCACGGGCTTTGAGGATCCCCGCGCGGTGCTGGCCGGGGCGATCGCCTCGGAGAAGGATTCGATTCTGTTTTACACCGAGCTTGCCGGCTGCACGCGTCAGCCCGGGCATCGCGCGGTTTTTCTGGAAATTGCACGGCAGGAGCGCGGCCATCTCGCCCGTCTGGCGGGCCGGATGAACGCCCTGAACGCCGACGAATAGGACGAAGGGAGCATTCCTATGGACGCGATGAGCCTGTACCGGCAGTGGCTGAGCGAGTTTTCCGACGACGCGGAGACCGTCGCCGACCTGAAATCGATTGCGGACGATCCCGCGGAGATCGAGGATCGTTTTTACCGGGAATTGGAGTTCGGCACCGCCGGCATGCGCGGCGTGATGGGCGCGGGCACCAACCGGCTGAATATCTACAACGTCCGGCGCGTCACCCGCGCGCTGGCCAAATACATTCTCACCACCGACGGCGGCGCGGAAAAGGGCGTGGCCATCGGCTACGATTCGCGCAACAATTCCGCGCGGTTCGCCCGGGAGACGGCGCTGGTGCTGTGCGCCGCGGGCGTGAAGGCCTATCTGTTTGAGTCGCTGCGGCCGGTGCCGGTGCTGTCGTTCACCATCCGCCATCTGGGCTGCATCGCCGGCGTGGTCATCACCGCCAGCCACAACCCGAAGCAGTACAACGGCTACAAGGCCTACTGGACCGACGGCGGACAGATGCCGCCGGAGTCCGTGCGCGGCATCACCGACCGCCTGCCGGGCACGGCCTATGAAGAATCCCTGCCCATGGACGAGGAAGAGGCGCTCAGGAAGGGTCTGCTGACTTACATCGGCGCGGAGGTGGACGACGCGTACATCGCCGCGGTGAAGAAGCTGCAGGTCAACCCCGAGCTGGCGCGGGAGATGGGCAAGACGCTCAAGATCGTCTACACGCCGCTGCACGGCTCGGGCAACGTCCCGGTGCGACGCATCCTTCGGGAAATCGGCATGGAGAACGTCTGCGTCGTGCCCGAGCAGGAAAAGCCCGACGGCGACTTCCCCACGGTAAAGGTGCCCAACCCCGAGGATCCGGGCGCGTTTGCGCTGGCGCTGAAGATGCAGACCGAGCTGGGGGCCGACCTGTGCGTGGCCACCGACCCGGACTGCGACCGCGTGGGCGTCGCCTGTATGACCGAAAACGGCCCGCGGCTGCTCAACGGCAACCAGATCGGCTGCGTGCTGCTGCACTACATCCTCTCCCAGAAGAAGGAGCGCGGCGAGCTGCCGGCCAACGCCGCCGCCGTGACCACCATCGTCTCCACCGACATGGCCCGCGCCATCGCCGAGTCCTTCGGCTGCGCGATGATCGAGGTGCTGACGGGCTTCAAGTACATCGCCGAGCAGATTCACCTGTTTGAAACCACCGGCGCGCACACGTTCATGTTCGGCTTCGAGGAGTCCTTCGGCTATCTCTCGGGCACCGACGTGCGCGACAAGGACGGCGTGAACGCCTGCATGCTCATCGCCGAGGCCGCCGCGTGGTACAAGAAGAAGTACGGCTGCACGCTGGTGGACGCCATCGACCGGCTCTACGAGGAGTACGGCTGGTACGGCGACAGGGTCACGTCCTTCGTGCTGCCGGGCAAGGACGGCCTTGCAAAGATGCAGCAGGTCATGCAGAGCCTGCGCGACAACCCGCCCGCCGAGTTCGGCGGCTTCGCCGTGACCGCGCTGCGGGACTATCAGAAGTCCGTCCGCACGGAGAACGGCAGAACCGAGGCGATCACGCTGCCCAAGTCCAACGTGCTGTACTTCGAGCTTGAGGATCGGGCGTGGATCTGCGTGCGCCCCAGCGGCACCGAGCCGAAGATCAAGCTGTACGTCAACGCCGTCAGCGGCTCCCACGAGGAGACGCAGGCGCGCCTGAGCCGGATCTCCGACGCGGCGGTGAAGCTGCTTCAGAGCCTTTAACAGAGCATAAAGCGGGCCTCGCGCGTCCGCACGAAAGGAAGAAACCGATATGAAACTGGGCGTCGTCGGACTGCCGAACGTCGGCAAGAGCACGCTGTTTAACGCCATCACCTGCGCGGGCGCGCAGGCCGCCAACTATCCCTTCTGTACCATCGAGCCGAACACCGGCGTGGTGGCCGTGCCGGACAGGCGACTGGACGTGCTGGCCGAGATGTACCATCCCGAGAAGTACACCCCCGCGACGCTGGAGTTCGTGGACATCGCCGGTCTGGTCAAGGGCGCGAGCCGGGGCGAGGGTCTGGGCAACAAGTTTCTCAGCCACATCCGCGAGGTGGACGCCATCGTCCACGTCGTACGCTGCTTCGAGGATGAGAACGTCATCCACGTGGACGGCAGCGTCGATCCCGCCCGGGACATCGACGTCATCAACACCGAGCTGGTGCTGGCCGACATCGAAACCGTGCAGAAGCGCGCCGAAAAGGCCGCCGCCATGCTGAAGAAGGGCGAAAAGAAGTACGCCGTGGAGGCCGAGGCGGGCGAGATTCTGCTCAGGCATCTCAACGACGGCAAGCCCGCCCGCACCGCGCCGCTGGACGAGGATCAGCTGGCCGCGGCGAAGGACTGGTTCCTGCTGACCATGAAGAAGGTCATCTACGCCGCCAACATCGGCGAGGAGGATCTGGGCAAGGACGAGAGCGAGCTGCCGCTGGTTCGCCCCGTGCGCGAGGTCGCCGAGGCCGAGGGCGCGCAGGTGCTGGTCATCTGCGCCTCCGCCGAGGAGGAAATCTCCCAGATGGAGCCGGAGGAGAAGCAGATGTTCCTGGAGGACATGGGCATCGGCGAATCCGGCCTCGACCGTCTGGTGACGCTGGGCTACTCGCTGCTGGGGCTCATCAGCTATCTCACCGCCGGCCCCAAGGAGGTTCGCGCCTGGACCATCGAAAAGGGCACCAAGGCCCCGCAGGCCGCCGGCAAGATCCATTCGGACTTCGAGCGCGGCTTCATCCGCGCCGAGATCGTCGCCTACGACGACCTGATCCGCGAGGGCTCCATGAACGCCTGCAGGGAGAAGGGTCTCGTGCGCAGCGAGGGCAAGGACTACGTGATGAAGGACGGCGACGTGACGCTGTTCCGCTTCAACGTCTGAGGACTGTTCATGGAAAACAATGCTTCCCGGCCCGAAAAGCCGGAATCGCGCGTGTTTGCGGCAAGCGGGCTGTACCTGCTTGCCGCGATGGGTCTCTTCGCGGTCAGCTTTCTGAGCGGGCCCTTTGTCGGCATGCTCAGCCGCGTCTTTCCGGGAATCACCCGGGAATGGGCTGCGCTGGCGACCAACGTGCTGTACTACATGCCCTTTCTGTATCTGCCCGTCGTCCTCTGGGCGACGCGCGGGCGGAGCCAGTGTCTGCGGCTGAATCCCGTGTCCTTCGGCGCGACGGTGCGCATTGTGGTGATCGCGCTGCTGTTCTTCGCCGGCGTGTACAACATCAACCTGCTGTGGTCGGCGGCGTGGCAGCGGGTGGGGCTGAATGTGTTCGTCAGCGACTACGTGCGCCCGGCCAATTCAGGCGAGCTGACCCGGAGCGTGCTCTCGGCCACGCTGCTGGCCGGCGTGTGCGAGGAGCTGCTGTTCCGCGGCGTGATGCTCTCGGCATGGGAGCCCCGGGGCGGCCGCCGTGCCGTGTGGGTCACGGCGCTGCTGTTCGCCATGCTCCACGGCTCGCTGCTGGGCCTGCCCGCGCAGCTGCTCTGCGGCCTTTTGCTGGCGCTGATCGTCCGCTGGACGGATTCCATCTACGGGGGCATGATCTTCCACAGCGCCTATAACGCCGCGGCGGTGCTGTTCAACTACGTGACCTCCGGCATGGAGAGCGGCGGAACGGGCGAGGTCGATCTGTTTTCCGCCATCGGCGGCGTGGGAAGCGTGGCCTCCATGCTCCTGGGCGCGCTGTTCATCGGGCTGATGATCTGGGGCCTGCTCCAGAAATTCCGGGTGCAGTTCGCGCTGAAGAACGGCTTTGCGCGGATGTTCAACGGCCGGCTGCCCGTGAACCCGACGGAGAATCCCGCCGAGCGGGTTGCGGAGATGCGCCGCGCGCTGTCCGAGGCGATGGACAGCGCGGAGGGGCCTGTCGACCGCTCGCCGCTGTCCGCGGGCACGATTCTGGTGCTGGCCGCCGGCGTGCTCAGCGCGCTGGTGCTGTACGCGCTGGACATTTACGGCATGCTGATTTAGGGCAACACCGCACAATTCGGCGGCGTTCCCTTAGAGAAAAGAATTGATCCTTCCGAAGGGAGAGCGCCATGAACGCGACCATCCTCTGCGTGGGCAAGCTGAAGGAAAAGTGGCAGGCGGACGGCTGCGCCGAGTATCTGAAGCGCCTTTCGCGCTATGGAAAGTACGAAATCGTCGCCGTGGACGACGTGCGTGAGCCGGAGCATCCCAGCGAGGCGCTCATCCGTCAGGGAATCGACCGGGAGGGCGCGGCGCTGATGAAGCACATTCGCCCGGGCGACCGCGTGGTGGCCCTGTGCATCCGCGCCGACGCGCCGGATTCCGTGGGCCTGTCCCGCCTGACGGGCCGATGGTCGGCGGACGGGCGGCGGGTGGTGTTCGTCATCGGCGGCTCCAACGGCCTGTCCGACGAGGTGCTCCGCCGCGCCGACGAGCGGCTGTCCTTCTCCAACCTCACCTTTCCCCACGGCCTGATGCGCGTGATCCTGCTGGAGCAGCTCTATCGCAGCGAGCGCATCCGCGCGGGGGAGAAATATCACAAGTGAAAAGACGCGATTCGCATTTCTGTGAATCGCGCCTTTTTCTGTCCAATCGGTTTTTACTTCTCCCAGAGCTTCTCGGGATACCTGCCCTCGCGCTTCATGGCGGCGACGGCGGTCTGCACCGCGGCGAGATCGTCGTGGTAGGTCACGCCGAACCAGCGCTCGTCGGTGGTCAGCACGCGGACGGTGCCCCTGCCCTCACGGATGAGCGCGTTGGGAATCAGCGGCAGGAAGTACTCGCACTTCATGGGGTTGAGCGGGACGTTTTCGTCCAGCCACGCCGGGAAGCGGCTCTCCAGCTCGTCCAGCACGCTGCGGCGGAAGGCCCAGAGGTTCATGGACACGGGCGTGCCCGCAGGCAGGAAGGTCTCCTTTCCATCCTCGATGTAGGCCGCGCCGCCCTCCCGGGGCACGATGGTCGTCCGCTCGGTCACGCCGGTGAGCAGGCCGTTCTCCACCGCGCACACGCCGCGGGAGACGGAGCCGTTCTCGGTCAGCGTGTTCTCCACGCGATAGGCCACCATGGCGTGGTTGGTCTGGCCGGATTCGCCGGTGAGGAAGTCCGCCGCGGCCTGGAACGCACCCGCGCCGTAGAAGTCATCGGCGTTGATGACGGCGAAATCGCCGTCGATCCTGTCCTTGGCGCACAGCACGGCGTGGCCGGTGCCCCAGGGCTTGGTGCGGCCTTCGGGCACGCTGTAGCCCGCGGGCAGACGGTCGATGGTCTGATAGGCGTATTCCAGAGGCGCGCATTTCGCGATGCGGTCGCCCACGGCGGCGCGGAAATCGGCCTCCATTTCGGGCTTGATGATGCAGACGATCTTTCCAAAGCCGGCGCGCAGCGCGTCGAAGATGGAGAAGTCGATGATGACGTGGCCGGCGTCGTCCACGGGCGTGATCTGCTTGCATCCGCCGAAGCGGCTGCCCATGCCCGCGGCCATGACCACCAGAGTGGGCTTATTCATGAGGGGAACACCTCGCTAACGTTTTTTTCCATCATAGCGCGGGAAAAGGAAAAAGTCAATCCGCAGATTGGGCAAAAAACTTTTGCTCCGGGCGGTTTGCAGTATATTTGGAGCATACGTCGCGCATACTCTGTATCATCAAGCCTTTTGGAGGGGATCAGATGGAGCAGGCGATGGTTCGGCCGGGCCGCCGGTCGGGATGGAGCGACGCGGAAAACAGAATGCTGTGGGAGACGGCCGACGAGGCGCAGCAGCAGGGGCTGCCGCTGAAGGCGGTGTTCGAGCGGATCGCCGAGCAGACGGGCCGGCGGCCCAACAGCATCCGCAATTACTACTACGCCCAGGTGCGCCGACAGGGCGGCGAGAGCCATCCCGCGCGCTTTGTGCCCTTTACACAGCCGGAGATCGACTGGCTGATGGAGCAGGTGCTGGTGGCCCGCGCGGCGGGTCAGAGCGTGCGCGCCTGCCTTCAGAAGCTCTCCGGCGGCGATCACAGCCTGATGCTGCGCTATCAGAACAAGTACCGCGCCGTGGTGAAGAGCCGACCGGAGTACGTGCGCGGGCTGGTGGAGAAGCTCAACGAGCAGGGCGTGGAGTGCGACGCGCCCACGGTCAGCCATCGCGAGCGCGCCGACCTGGGTCAGGCCTGCGCGCGCATGGAGGAGGCTGCCCGGCGCTCCGGCGACGGCGAGCTGGCCCGCGCCTGCGACACCCTCGCGCGCTATCTCCAGTCCGCCGCGCCCGCGCCCGACGCGGCTCTGCGCGCCGCCGAAAAACTCGTGCAGCCCATCAAGGAGTTCCTCGCCCGCCCGGCGAGCGAGCGCGCTGACGGCATGGACGAGTTCTGCGCCCTGCTGGCCGAGCGCATCGGCGAAATGGAAGCCGCCCGCACCGACCTCCAGCCCTCGCGCAGCGAAAATCTGCAATAGAGCGCGGGAAAGGGCGTTTCGCGGAGGAAATCCCCGCGGGAAAGCGAACGGGCAACCGGCAGACGTGTCATTCCTTTGAAATCGACCTAATTCAAACGATTTGATGAAATTCAAGAATACGTTGTTTGATTATGGCGGGGAAAAGAGCACAGGCGTGGAGAGCAATTCTGCCCTCTGCGCCTGTATGCGTAATGAGAAATGAAGCTGGCTTAGGGATGCCTTCCCAAAAATCACCGGCGGCTTGCGCCGGAAAACAGATGCGCCGTCAGGGCGATGGCTCAGAATCCTCTGCCTGCGCAAAGGGGCGGTTTCAAGAGGATTAAAGCATGGCGTGCCCCTCGCGCAGGGCACGCCATTTGCCAAAGAGGTGATTCCGCTGCCATATAAAGCGCGTCCCCGTCGGGCGCTTTGAACATATATGGGAGGGCGAGACTGGCCGCGCCCTCCCGTTGGTTATGCGCCGTGGAGAATCAGGAAACCGGAATGAGACGAAGCACCAGGGCAGGGCTTTCGTCTGCCGCGAAGTCCAGCGCAAAGGTTGCTTCGCCGCCGTTCAGCGTGTGGGGAAGCGCTGTTTCCGCGCCGTCCGCATCCAGCAGCATCAGCGCATAGCCGTCCAGTAATGCCGCGGGCAGAGTGATCTCCATCTGCCCCGTGGGCTGAGTCAGTTTTCCGCCGTACTCAAAGCCAACGCTCAGCACGCGCTCGCCGTTTTGCAAATCGCCGATGCGCAGCGTCAGCTTGCCGCGCGGCAGGCGCTGCGCCGTCGCCCTCGCTTCCTCGATCAGGGTCAGCCGCGCGCCGTCGCCAGTCTCGCCGCAGACAGGACAGAGCGTGAAATCATATGCCTCCGCGTCCCTGAGCAGCAGGCGACAGGCAAGCGGCTCGCAGGGAACCTTGCCCGTATGCTTGCAGCCGTTTCGCCGGCAATCGGCGCTGCTGGTGGCGTCGCCGTTCGGCGACCATTCGCCGTACCAGTGACCGCGGCTGGAAACGACCGCATCGGTATACCTGTCTTTGCAGCGGACGCAGGTATGCAGGGTATATCCTTTCTTCGTGCAGGTGGGCTGAACCGTGCGGGCTTCATAGGAATGTCCCAGCGCGTCAAGCTCCTGATAGGTGGTGTAGTCGCAGCCCTCACGCCCGCAGGTGTCGTAGGCGTTCCAGCCCTTTTTCGTGCAAGTGGGAGCCTGCGCGGCGTGGTGGAGCAGGTCGTGGTTCAGAGCCGCCAGCTCCGTATAGGAGGTGTAATCGCAGCGGGAGCAGGTGTCGTAGGCGTTCCAGCCATTTTCCGTGCAGGAGGGGGCCTGCGCGGCATGGTGGAGCAGGTCGTGGTTCAGAGCTGCCAGCTCCGCATAGGTGGTGTAGCCGCAGCGGGAGCAGGTGTCGTAGGCGTTCCAGCCGGTTTCGGTGCAGGAGGGAGCCTGCGCGGCGTGGTGGAGCAGGTCATGTTCAAGCGCTGCCAGCTCCGCATAGGTGGTGTAGTCGCAGCGGGAACAGGTGTCGTAGGCATTCCAGCCGGTTTCGGTGCAGGAGGGAGCCTGCGCGGCGTGGTGGAGCAGGTCGTGGTTCAGAGCCGCCAGTTCCGCATAGGTGGTGTAGTCGCAGAGGGAGCAGGTGTCGTAGGCGTTCCAGCCCTTTTCTGTGCAGGAGGGGGCCTGCGCGGCGTGGTGGAGCAGGTCGTGATTCAGAGTTGCCAGCTCCGCATAGGTGGTGTAGCCGCAGCGGGAGCAGGTGTCGTAGGCGTTC
>USDD01000058.1 GCA_900553265.1 uncultured Eubacteriales bacterium | reverse complement strand
CGGCGGCTACGAAATCTCCTGCAAGGTCGTGGCCTCCATCGACGAGGAGAACGGGCGCTATCGCCTGCACGTTTGCTGCGACGGGCGCGCGCCCGCGTCGGGAACGGCGCGGCTGTTCCTTCAGGCCTTCGATCGCGCGGAGCCGCTGGCCGAGCTGCGGACGGATTTCGCTGTGGACGCGAACACCTCGGCGGTGGTGCTGGAGGGCGAGCTGCCCAAGGCCGGCGCGGACGCGCTGCTGATGGCGGAGATCTCCGGCGAGGGCTTCTTCGACCGGACGTGGTTCTTCGAGGGCCGGCCGCAGGACAGCGCCTTCCCGGAGACGAAGCCGGTGGTTGCGGCGGCGACGGCGGATTCGCTGACCATTCGCGCGGAGAAGTACATCCACGCCCTTGTGCTGGACGGCGACTGCGTTTTCGACGACAATTTCTTCTCCATGCTGCCCGGCGAGGAGCGGACGGTGCGCTTCGTCCGGGAAAAGACGGGCGAGATCGAGCTGCGTGCGCTGGGCTCGAAGGAGCCGTCGGTGGTCGTGCGGGTCTGAGTGAGAAGAAAGACGCGGAGACATGAACGCTTGCAGACTGAACATCGCTTGAAGCGGCGGCGCGCTTTGCTCTCGCGGGTCGATGATATTCAGAGATAAAAAGCGCCCGGAACGAAAAACTTCGTTCCGGGCGCAGGTGTTTTTGGCTTACAGGCCGATCTTTTTGAGGGTTTCGATGCTCATCTTTGCGGCTTCCAGCGCGGGGCGGTCGTACCACTGATCCTGCTCCACAACGAAGCAGAACGCGCCGGCTTCGAGGCCCGCCTCGACGATGGCGGGGACGTTCTGGCAGCCGTAGCCCACGGGGCGGAACTCGAAGGCGGTGCTGTCGCTGTTCTTGCCGTCGTCGCTGCCGTCGGCCTTGATGAGGGCGTAGGGCTGCGCGCCGCCGCGGGAGCCGACGAAGTCCTTCAGATGGACGATGGGCGCGCGGCCGGCGTACTTGCGGACGTAAGCCGCCGGATCCTCGCCGGAGTAGTTGACCCAGCAGGTGTCGATTTCGGTCTGGAGCACCTCGGGATCGGTGGCCGCATAGAGGAAGTCCAGCGCGTACATGCCCGAGAGCCTGACGAACTCGAAGTCGTGGTTGTGGTAGAGCAGCTGGATGCCGGCCTCGCGGCACAGGCGGCCGAACTTGTTGATGGTGCGCAGCACCTCGGCGAAGCCGGGCTGACCCGGGCGATGCTCCTCGTCCAGGAAGGGAATGGCGATGCACCTGCAGCCGATCTTCACGTGGTCGGAGATGA
Organism: uncultured Eubacteriales bacterium; assembly: GCA_900553265.1. Classification (GTDB taxonomy): domain Bacteria; phylum Bacillota; class Clostridia; order Christensenellales; family Aristaeellaceae; genus Faecivicinus. Next base: position 16,402 of record USDD01000058.1, on the reverse strand, counting down.
CCGCGAACATGTCCTTCTCGATGACGGCGTAGGGAACGTGGTCGGAGACGGCTGCCAGACCCGCTTCGTCCAGCAGAACCTTGATTTCATCCGCCGTGTGGCCGTAGAAGCCCGCGAACTCCACCGCGTCGTAGCCCAGTGCCTTGAGCTGTTTGAGCACGCCCGCCAGATCCCTGCTCGCGTCCTCGCGGGCGGAATAGAGCTGATAACCGATCAATGCCTTTTTCATGATGCTCACCTCATTCAATCGTCTGTCCGTTTTCCAGTTTTGTAATCAGGTCGACGCGGCGGCTGTGGCGGCCGCCCTCAAACTCGGTCGTGAGGAACGTGTGCACGATTTCCTCAGCCATGGCGGGCCCGATGATGCGCGCGCCCATGGCGAGGACGTTGGCGTCGTTGTGCTGGCGGGTCAGCTTCGCGCTGACGGGCTCGGAGCACAGGGCGCAGCGAATGCCCTTAACCTTGTTGGCGGAGATGGAAATGCCGATGCCGGTGCCGCAGATGACGACGCCGCGCTCGCACTCACCGTTGGCCACCGCGTGAGCCACGCGCGCGCCGTAGATGGGATAGTCCGTGCTGGCGGGAGTGTCGGTGCCGAAATTGACCACCTCGTGGCCTTCCTTGACCAGATAGTCGACGATGTGGTTCTTCAGCTCCAGGGCGGCATGGTCGTTGCCGATCGCAATCTTCATGGGAAGTCCCTCTTTTCGTAGTTTACTAGAATTTTAACATGGGTAAATCGCTTTGTCAATCCAATTCCGTGCACGGCCAGCGAACAATCATGCAATCAGCCGTTCCTGTGGCGGGAACGCAGCTCGAACCACACGCCGGTGGCCAGCATGGCCAGCGAGGCGGTGACGTAGCCCACGGCGTTGACCCAGCGGATGGCGCAGGGCGCGTGGGCGTAGGCCGCGGCGATGGCCGTGGTGGCGATCTCCGCCGGAAAGCATAGAAACAGAATCAGCGCGATGCAGATAAAGCCGTTCAGCTTCAGCATTCGGCACAGCAGCACGCTCAGCCAGATGAGGAACAGATAGATGCCCGCAATGGGGATGGCGACGCTCCAGATCCACACGCCGCCCACGCCCATGGCGTTGTGCAGCACCAGCTGAATCTCCCCCAGCAGCAGCAGCCCCAGCACGCTGAAGCAGGCCATTGCCTTGAAGAATCGATAGGTTCTGGTGCGGATATAGACCGAAATCGACGCGCCGGAGCAGAACAGCGCGCCCACGACGATCCACGACCAGGTGGCGCGACTGTCCGTGGCGCAGTTGACGATGACGCACAGCAGCGCCGTCAGCAGGTTCAGCGCGGCGATGCACCAGCGCAGATAGCGCGTGGAGGAATCGCCCTGAAAGGGCACATGGCGCTGCCAGAAGCCGGGCTTTTTGCCATGGGTCAGCGTTTCATAGCGCCTGCGGCATTCGTCGCACTGTTTGACGTGTTCCAGCACCAGCCGCGTCGAGGCCCTGCTGGCCGCGCGGGCGACGCAGAAGGGCATCAGATCCTGCACAATTTCACATTCCGTTGAACGATTCATGGTTGACCTCCGTTTGGGTTTGCGCCGGGGATGGACGGCGGGTTCTTCGCTCCATTGGGCGAAATGGGTTGGAAAGAGGTTCCGAAATATAGCAAACGTCCCACCGAATTCGGTGGGCCGCATGGGGAACCGGGCCTTGTCAACAGTGTATCATAAGACGGCGGGGAAAACAAGTATGAATTGCGCATCTTCCGAGCGCGTTTCGATGCTCGTCGATTTCGCTCTCGGCAAGGCATTTTGCACATCCCCTGCGCAAGAAAGCTCAGCGGCGCTTCTGCCGGGGATGATTCGACCTGCTCTGGAGCTTCCGCACGGCAGAGACCAGTGGCTGGCGCAGCAGGATCAGCAGCGCCGCCGACAGCAGGAGCGTGAACCACACGCCGCCCATCGGGCCGGCGTTTCCGCCGGTGAGCCACGCGTCGGAGACATGATAGAGCGGCCAGACGGCGGCGGCTGACGCGCTCATGCCGGGAAAGCCGAGCAGCAGCGTCGCGCCGGCGGCCCAGATCGTCTGAAGCGCGGCGCTGGCGAGCAGTCCGCCGCGCTCGTACAGCGCGCAGCCGACCATGGCCATGAGCAGCGCGTTGAGCGCGCCGAGCGCGGAAAGACCGCGCAGGTTCAGCAGCGTCGCCAGTACGACGCTCGCCATCCATGCCCGGCGGTGGCTACGCGCGCGCAGCGCGTCAAAGCAGAGGCGCTTGGTGAGCATCTCGCCCAGCAGCCGTCCCAGCGCCAGCACCAGCAGCGCCGAGAGTTGGGAGGGGGAAAGGTACGGCGCGCTCCACGGCGATTCCGCGCGCATGCAGTCCGTCGCCAGCGCCAGCACGCCCAGTCCGCCGCTCAGGAGAAGCCCCAGCAGCGCGGCGAACAGCGCGGATTTGAGGGAGAAGGACGGCCTTGAAGAAGCTGTCTCGGCAGTTGCAGTGCGGAATTCCTGCGCGTGGTCAGCCGGACGGGAAGTTTCTGCGCGGAGCGAAGAAGCATGGCTGTCCGACGGAGAATTTTTTGCGGAGAAAGCTGCGGCGCGGGCATTCGAACGGGCGTCTTTCCCGGCGGGCTTCGCAGAAGCGCCGTCGAGAGGAAAAGCCGGGGCGGATTCTGCGCTCATGGCGGCGGCCGTTTCGGAAGCACCCTTGTCGGTCTGCGCGGAAACGGAGAATCGCCGCGCCCAGAGCGCGCTGACGGCGATTCCCGCGCCGTAGGCCAGCGCGTAGCAGAAGTCCGAGTGCCAGCGGACGACGCTCTGCGCCCAGCGCGGCGCGCGCGTCAGATTGGCGGTGGTCAGCCCCCACGCGTCGAAGAGTGCGCCGAACAGCGACGCAAGGCCGTAAAGCACGGCGGAATAGGCCGCCAGCGCCAGCAGAATGCCCAGCGCGGCGCGCCATGCGGGGCGCAGCCCGCCCTCCGCGCGCAGAAAGATTTTTCGAACCAGAGACCGAAGTTTTTGTTTCATCCTTTCCTCGCGAAGCCGCGGCCGAATAGGAAATGCTCGCTGCGGCGCTTTTCTATTTTTACTCAAAGAGGGTTATTCATTCCATGGTATTGGAATGACGCTTGATCGCGCATGCTTATTTCTCTTAACTGTAGAGAAAAGAGTTCATGCGCTTCCGACCGAAGTGCGCACCGCGTGCCGCAGTATATATAATGGAGAAATCCTCACTCCACCACGGCGCGGATGAGCGCGGGTTTCTGCACCGGTTCGGGGCCGATGTGGATGGCGCGGCGCAGGAGGTTGTACGCGCCGATGCGGTCGGAGCGCTCGCCCACGTGGAGCGTGCACAGCACGTCGCCGCGGCGCACAGGGTCGCCCACGCGCTTATGCATGACCACGCCCACGGACAGATCCAGCGGATCGGTCTTGTGCTCGCGGCCCGCGCCCAGACGCTTGGCGGCGTTGCCCACGTCGGAGGTGCGGATGGACTGGACGTAGCCCGCTTCGTCGGCGAGGAGCTCCACCTTCGCCTTCGCTTTGGGCAGCAGCGACGTGTCCTCGGTCACGCGGGGATCGCCGCCCTGGGCCGCGATCATCTCGGCCAGCTTGCGCAGGCCCTCGCCGTTTTCGATCTTTGCGCGGAGCATGTCCATGCCCGCCGGAACGGAGTCGACTTTTCCCGCGCTGCGCAGAATGTGCGCGCCCAGCGTCAGCGAGACCTCCAGCAGATCGCCCTTCGTGCGGCCGGCGAGCACGTCGACGGCCTCCTCTACCTCCAGCGCGTTGCCCACATAGTTGCCCAGCGGCTGGTCCATGTCGGTGATCAGCGCGGAGAACCTCTTGCCGCTGAGGTTTCCGATGCGCACCATGGTCTGCGCCAGCTTCAGCGATTTTTCATAGGTGTCCATGATCGCGCCGCTGCCGGTTTTCACGTCCAGCACCACCACGTCGCAGCCCGCGGCCAGCTTCTTGGACAGAATGGACGAGACCACTAGCGGCAGACTGTCCACCGTCGCGGTCACGTCGCGCAGCGCGTAGAGCGTCTTGTCCGCCGGGGCGAGCGTCGCCGTCTGACCGATGATGGCGCAGCCCACGTCTGTGACCTGCTTGCGGAAGGCCGCGTTGTCCAGATCGATGCGCATGCCGGGGATGGACTCCAGCTTGTCCAGCGTGCCGCCGGTGAAGCCCAGTCCGCGGCCGGACATCTTGGCCATTTTTACGCCGCAGGCGGCCACCAGCGGCACGAGAATCAGCGAGGTGGTGTCGCCCACGCCGCCGGTGGAGTGCTTGTCGGCCTTCACGCCGGGAATGTCGCTTAAATCCAGCGTGTCGCCGGATTTGGCCATGGCCAGCGTCAGCGCCAGCGTCTCCCGGTCGGTCATGCCGTTGATGCAGATGGCCATCAGCAGCGCTGAAATCTGATAATCGGCGAAGCTGCCGTCCACCACGCCGTCCACGAAGGCGCGGATCTCCATCTCGGTCAGCTCCTGCCCCATGCGCTTTTTTCGAATGATGTCGCAGGGATTCATATAATTTCCTCCAATTCCTTTTGCCACGCCGCCCGCTTGGCCTCGAATTTCAGGGTGTAGGCCGGGCTGGTGGAGGGCATTCGCACGCTCCGCAGCCCCGCGGGCACGTCGCCGATCAGTTTTCGGTATAAGCTCTGCGCCGTCGCGCCGTTGAACAGAATTACTTTGATCTCCGGGCAGCGCTTCAGCAGACCGGGGACGTCGTTGGGCAGCGCGTCGCGAATGGCGCTGTCCAGCGAGCCGGGGCGCACGCAGCTCTGGGCCACGTCCCACAGCGCGATGCGATGGCGCAGCAGCAGCGCCATCTTTTCCTCGACGGAGGCCGGCTCCGGCTCGGAGAGAATCCGGGCAAGCATCGGCCAGAAGGCGTTGCGCGGGTGGGCGTAATAGAAGCTCTGCCGGAGCGATTCCACGCTGGGCATGGTGCCCAGAATCAGCACGCGCGCGTCGGGCGCGGCCACGGGGGCAAAGCCGGCGATTCGCTCGTCCATGGCGTTCACAGCTCCGCCATGATCCGCCCGATGGGCTCGCGCAGAATGAGGTTCGCGCGGCCGTCCCGGGGCGTGGGCGTGCGGTTCAGCAGCGCCAGCCGGTCGCCCGGGTACAGGTCGATCAGCCCCGCGGCGGGATAGACGCTCAGCGACGTGCCGCCCACGATGAGCAGATCGGCGTGGGCCAGCGCGTCCATGGACGCGCGCAGCACCTTTTCGTCCAGCGATTCGCCGTAGAGCACCACGTCCGGGCGGATGGTTCCGCCGCAATCACATCTGGGCACGCCCGCGGTGGCGGCGATCTGCTCCGCTGTGTAGAATTTTCCGCAGCGCGTGCAGTGGTTGCGATGGATGGAGCCGTGTAGCTCCAGCACCCGCTTGGAGCCCGCTGCCTGATGCAGCCCGTCGATGTTCTGGGTAATCACGGCGCGCAGCCTGCCCTCGCACTCCCACTGGGCCAGCTTTTCGTGAGCCGGGTTGGGGCGGGCGTTCAGAATCAGTATCTTTTCACGGTAGAACCGGTAGAATTCCTCCGGATGCTGAAGGAGAAACTCATGGCTGAGAATCGTCTCCGGCGGATAGGCGTACTTCTGACGATAGAGCCCGTCCACGCCGCGAAAATCCGGAATGCCCGACTCTGTGGATACGCCCGCGCCGCCGAAAAAGACGATGCTGCGGCTCTCCTCCACCCATTTTTTCAGCGTTTCCAGCATGCGCATTCCTCCTTTGCTTCTATTTTATCACCTTTCGCCGCTTCTGTCCACGGCGAATCTCCAAAACAAATTTTCGCCGAGGACGCGGCGGTCTTCGGCGAAAACGGACTTATTCCTCTTCCTCGGGCTCTTTGGGGCGCACTTCGACGATGATCTGCAGTACGCGGCGCTTGTCTACCTCGGACACGGTGACGTGCAGGTTTTCGCAGTCGAAGGAATCTCCCTTCTGGGGAAACGCGCCCAGCTCCTCCAGCACCCATCCGCTGACGGTGGTGGATTCGTACTCGCGCTTGAGGGGGAACAGGCGCAGAAAGTCGTCCAGCGCGGTGTTGCACTCCACCTGATAGCTGCCGTTGGGCAGCTTGTGGATCTCCTCGACGATTTCGTCGTGCTCGTCCCAGATTTCGCCCACCAGCTCCTCCAGAATGTCCTCCAGAGTGACGATGCCGATCACGCCGCCGTATTCGTCCGCGGCCACGGCCATGTGGCCCTTGCTCTGCTGAAGGAGCTTCAAAAGAACGCTCAGGCGCGTGGTGGGCATGACGTAGATGGGCTTGGTCATCATCTCGCGCACGGACTGGCTGCCGCGGTTGCGATAGAAGTCCTTTTCGTGGAGGATGCCGATGATGTTGTCGATGTTGTCCTCATAGACGGGCAGGCGGGAGAAGCCGCTCTCGGCGAACTGGTCGGCGATTTCCAGCTCGGTGTCGGTCACGTCCACGGCCACCATGTCCACGCGGGGCGTGAGAATGTCCTCGACGCACAGATCGGTGAATTCGATGGCCGAGCGGATCAGCTCGCTCTCATGGGAGTCGATCTCGCCGTCGCTCTCGGCCTCCTCGACCATGGTGATGAGCTCCTCCTCAGTGATGCCGTGCTCCTCGCTGTCGCGCACGAGCCTGCCCATCAGCTTCTGCCAGCAGCCCATGAGGAAGCTCAGGGGAGTGAAGACTTTGACAATGAAGGTCAGCAGCGGATAGCCTGCGAAGGCGATTTTTTCGTTGGAGATGCGCGCAAGGCTCTTGGGCGCGACTTCGCCGAACAACAGAATCACCATCGTCATGACCACGGTGGAGACCGTCACGCCGGAATCGCCCAGCATGCGCACGAACATGGCCGTGGCCAGCGAGGTGCTCAGAATATTGACGATGTTGTTGCCGATGAGAATGGTGGAAATCAGGCGGTCGTAATTCTCGGACAGCGCAAGAATCTTCGCGGCCTTGCGGTTGCCGGAATTGGCCATGTTCTTCAAACGAACCTTGTTCAGGCTCGTGTATGCGGTTTCGGTTGCGGAAAAGAAGGCGGAAAAGAAAATCAGAACAATCAGGATTACCAGAGTAAACGCAGCGTTACCGTCCATAAAGGACATTCACTCTCCTTGTCAGTCGTGGGAAATTACCAATTATATGTTTAAATATTATACAGCGCGAACATGGAGAAGATATGTCGGAAGCATTAAGATTTGCAAAAATCCGCCCGAAAGCCGGAGCCTCCGGGCGGAGAGAGGTCATTTGAGCTTGGGAATGGTATCGTAGGCCAGGCCGAGCTTTGCCATGGCGTCGCCGAAATAGCGCTCCATCTGATTTTGGCTCAGCTTCAGCGCGTCTGAGTACTTCAGAAATTGCAGAAGCCGCGTCGGGCGGGATTTGGCATAGGAGATCAGCTTGGAAAGCTCGCGGTTGTAGCTTGCCTCGCTCTCGTTCCATCGCGCCCAGTGGTCGGGCAGGATGGTTTTGAGAATGTTGTAGCGCGCCTCAAACCGGGCGAGAACGCTCTCGGAGCTGAAGCTGGTCGCCAGCCGCTGGCCGAAATGGGTCAGGAAGCGGTCGCGGAACGTGGGATTGCGCATGCAGGCGATGAAGAAGGTGTTGTCCGTGCGCAGACCGTTGCCCACGCCGCCGGGGGTGAGCCAGCGGCTGACGGAGTTGGTGTCCTGATTGAAGCCCCAGTCCAGATCGAACAGCGCCCAGCGCCATTTGCCGTCGGCGTTGGGGTTGCGATAGCGCTTGACGTTGCTGGGGTCGGTGTTGCCGGAGTAGATCTGGATGGCCATGTACTCGATGTAGTTCTGAATATCCACCGCCTCGTCGATGCGGCGGTAGGCCTCGTCGGAGGCGGGGTCGTTGGCCTTGAGCCAGTCCACGAGGGCAATAAAGGTGTTGTCCGAGCCCTGAAGGACGACGTTGTTGCCCTTGACGAGGTCGAGCGCGCCCTCGTCGCCCTTCCAGCCCTCGTGCTGGCAGATGGACAGCGGGCTGACGACCTCGCGCAGGTTGTAATGGCCCCAGTATTCGCCGTCGATGTAGGCCACGCAGACCTCAGTCTCCTGATACATGACGCTGGTGTCCTCAGCCAGCGTGACCAGCACCGAATCGCGCATGCGCGTCTTGTACTTGTCGTCGTTGGACGGGCGCAGCAGGAAGGCGTGGCACACGTCGTAATCGCGCTTGGAGAACAGATGCGCGCGGAAGAGATTGCTGCCGCCGTATTCCCGGCGCGCCACCAGCTTGAACGCCTGCTGAGGCTCGGCGCGGCAGGTCTGGCCCTGCTGGCGCATGCCGCAGCCCTGAGATAGGAGGAGATTGCCGTTTTGGTCAAAGACCTCCACGTGGGCCTCGGGTTCCCAGTCCATCATGTAGTTGGGCGTGCTGCCCGAGCCGCGCACGAGAATGCCCGCCTCGTCGCTGGTGAGATTGCGGGGATCGGAGACCACCGACACGACGTAGACCATGCCGCCGCCGTTCTTCGCGCCGTAGAGATAGCTGCGCGTGGCGATCAGCGACGGCATGCAGCCGTCCTTAAACGCCCGGGCGCGCAGAATGGTCTGACCGGAGACGGTGATGGGGCCGGTGTAGGGCGTGGAGGTCTCGTCCGGGTCGGTGAAATCCGTGGTGTAGTAGATTTTGCAGTCCGACGGCGCGCTGAGCTCCACGGTGAAGGTCTCGCCCGTCTGGAACAGGCCGCCGTCTCTGGAGCAGGCCACCTCGTCGGCGCGGCCGAGATAGCTTTCGCCGGCGTTGGCCGCGCCGGGCGTGGGCGTGGGGAAGTAGCGCAGCACGCTCTGACCGGCAGGGCGGCCGTAGGACACGCCGGAGTACTGCTCGGGCACGTAGATTCGATCCAGAATGGTTCCGTTCGCGTCGGAGAGCGTCACCGAATAGCCGCCGGCGGCGGAGAGACGATAGCTCGTCTGAAGGCCGTCGTCCGCGCCGTTGGCGTAAACGCCCAGATACTGGCCGGGCTGAAGCACCGTGCCGGAGGGGAACTGCCACTTGCGCGGGCGCTTGGCGTTGTTGGAAAGGCCGCAGCCGGACAGATCCACCGCCTGACTGGAGGAATTGTACAGCTCGATCCAGTCGTCGCTGTCCGTCGACGAGGTCAGAATTTCGGACAGGTACACGCCGCTGGGATTCTGGCCGTCATAGGCGAACGCGTCGGCATTGCTCAGCGCGTTGGCGCGGCCGGGCGTGGGCGCGAAGGTTTCCGACCAGCCGGATTCCAGCAGCGAATAGGCCTGATCGGCCCGCTGGGCGGGCACGTCCACACGGCAGGCGAGGCCGCCCGAGGAATTGGTCAGCAGCACGGCGGTTCCGTCGCCGGACAGCGTGAAGCCCGCGCCGCCGTCCGCCTTTTTGCCGCTGCATTCGATCGCGAGATAGCCGTCCGGCTCCAGCGTTTCCTCGGGGAAAATCCACTTGCGCGGCATTGCCTCGTCATTGCTCAGCGCCCAGCCGGAAAGCGACACGGGCGCGTCGGACGCATTGTGAATCTCCACATAGTCCCGGCTGCCGAAGGTGATGTTCTCGGTCATGACCTCGGTGATCTCCAGCGCGCCGCTCATGACGGTGGTGGTTTTGGCGATTTCGGACGCGCTCTCGACGCGGTTTGGCTCGCCAGGCGTGGGCGCGGCGCTCCTCTGCCACGCGCCGCTGTCGTCCCGGCAATAGACCTGATTTTCGCCCAGCGCAGGGATCTCCAGCCGATCCAGCGTGTTTCCGGCTGCGTCCAGCAGCAGAATCGTCTCGCCGGCGGAGGAGAGGCGGAAGGGCGCGTGGTACGCGCCGTCGGATGCGCCGTCGTCGCCGTCGGCCAGCACCACGACGCGCTCGCCCGCCGCCAGCGTGCCGCCGGGGAAGGCGAAGGCCCGGGAGGGCTCGGATTCGCGCACCAGCGCGCAGCCCGTCAGTGCGGCGGGCGCGTCGGATACGTTCTCGATTTCGATCCAGTCCGGCCAGCCGTCCGCGCCGGGCAGCGCCGTGGCCGTGTTGGCGGACATGACCTCGCTCATGCGCAGCGCGGTTTCGGCGCGATTGCCGTCCAGACCGGCGAGATGGGCGATACCGGCAATGAGAATCGCCGCGAGGCCGAGAACGGCGAAGATCAGAACCTCTTTCGCCGAGACGCGGCGCTGGGCGCGCTTCTTTTTTCTGGGAGTCTTCTTTGCCATGGATAATCCTCCGCGGTGGTGTTTTCTTTTCTCTATTGTACCCTAAAGCGCGCGCGGGTTCAAGGAAGATTGCATAGAAAAATCCCGCCAACGGGAAATTGGCGGGAGAAAAAGGATTTTTTATTTGGCGATGACCTTCGTCAGCAGGGCGTTGGAGCGCTTGAGGAACTCCACCATGCGGTCGGCCACCAGCGGCTGGCGCGCCATCTCGGCCAGATCGACGATCTGCTCGCACACCGCGTCGGTGTTCTCGCCGGCCTCGGCGGTCTTGAGCCAGCTCACCAGCGGATGCTTGGAATTGAGCAGCAGCGTGCGCTTCTGCGGCAGGTTCATCTCCGGGCCGCCCCAGCGCGCCGACATTTCGGCAAAGCGCCGGTTCTGCTCGTCCACGGTGATCATGGCGATCATGTCGTCGGCCTTGAAGGGCTTGAGCTGCACGTCCAGCTGATCGTCCTTCACCGCCGCGCGGAAGAGGGTTTCCAGCTGTTTGCGCTCGTCCTCGCTGGTCTCGCCGTCCTCGGTCAGGCCGTCGGCCGCCGCGTCCACGCGCTTGAAGGTGATCTTGTCGTCGTGCTCGGCGTACTCCAGGAAGCTGATGAAGTTGGCGTCGATGAGGGTGTTGAGCAGCACCACGTCCTTGCCCTGATCGGTGTACAGGCGGATCATCTGCGCCTGGCGCTTGTCGTCGCTGGCGTAGTAGACGGTGCATTCCTCGCCGTCGCAGTTGCGCGCGCGGTATTCTTCCAGCGTCAGATAGTCGCCGGCGGTGGTCTTGAACAGCAGCGCCTTCTTCACGCGGTCGTAGAACTTCTCGTCCTTCATGCAGCCGTACTTCACGAAGGGATGGATGTCATCCCAGTAGCGCTGGTAGTCCTCGCGCTTATTGTTGAACTCGCTGGTGAGGCGATCGGCCACCTTGCGGGTGATGTAGGCGGCCATCTTCTTGACGTAGCCGTCGTTCTGCAGGAAAGAACGGGAGACATTCAGCGGCAGATCCGGGCAGTCAATCACGCCCTTGAGCAGCAGCAGGAATTCCGGAATGACTTCCTTAATATTATCCGCCACGAACACCTGATTGTTGTAGAGCTTGACCACGCCCTCACTGGCGGAGAACTCGTTCTTGATCTTCGGGAAGTACAGGATGCCCTTGAGGTTGAAGGGGTACTCCGCATTCAGATGGATCCAGAACAGTGGCTCCTCGTAGTCGTGGAACACCTTGTGATAGAAGGCCTTGTAGTCCTCGTCGGTGCAGTCGGAGGGCTTGCGCATCCACAGCGGGTTGACGTCGTTGATCTGCTCCGGCTCGGCGGGCTTCTCCTCGGGCTTGGTTTCCGCGCCGTCCTCGGCCTTTTTTTCCTCGGCTTTGGGCGGCTGAACCTCGCTTAAGTAGATCGGCACCGGCATGAAGGCGCAGTGCTTCTCCAGCGTCTGGCGCAGCGTCCAGAGGTTCAGGAATTCCTTGTCCTCCTCGTCGATGGTCAGCGTAATGGTCGTGCCGCGGGCGGTGCGGTCGGATTCCTCGGTTTCATATTCCATGCCGTCGGAGCTGATCCAGCGGACGGCGGGCGCGTCGGTGTAGCTCTTGGTGTCGATGACCACCTTGTCGGAAACCATGAACGCGCTGTAGAAGCCCAAGCCGAAGTGGCCGATGATCTTGTTGTCGTCGGCGGCGTTCTCGTCCGAGGCGTACTTGCTCAGGAAATCCGAGGCGCCGGAGAAGGCCACCTGCGCGATGTATTTTTCGACTTCCTCGGCGGTCATGCCCAGACCGTTGTCGCTGAAGGAAATGGTTCCGGCTTCCTTGTCCAGCACCACGTCCACGCGATAGGGCGCGTCGTCCTTCGGGGCCTCGCCGGTGGCGACCAGCCGCTTGTGTTTGCTCACCGCGTCGCAGCCGTTGCTGACCATTTCGCGAACGAAGATGTCCTTATCCGAATAGAGCCACTGCTTGATGACCGGCATAATGTTCTCAGCGTTTATCGATACAGTACCATGTCCGTACATATAATATCCCTCCCGTGGTTGGTTTTCATTATTTTAATCCTTTTGAGAGGACTTGTCAAGGGATTTTTGGCACTCGACAAAAAGGAGTGCTAGCAAAACTGCGGAATTCAACCGAGATTCTATGAATTCAACCTTAGGTTGCTTGCAATTTGAATTAGAAAGTGCTATACTGATCATGGTGAAGGGGTTCGCCATCCATTCCAGTGCGAAACGGAGGAAAGAAAAATGATTGACAATCGCACCGTCGGAAAAACCATCGCAGGCCTGAGACAGGCAAAGGGAATGACGCAGCAGCAGCTGGCGGCTGCCATGAACGTTTCGCATCAGGCCGTTTCCAAATGGGAAAACGGAGCTGCACTGCCGGACATTCAGACCATGGTCGAGCTGACGCAGCTGTTCGGCATCACCGTCGAGCAGCTCATCAGCGGCGACGTGCCCGAGGCGCGCATGGAGAGCGCCCAGACGCCGCCCGCGCCCGCTCAGAGCGCCGTGGGCAGCTTCGTCAACGGAGTCATCAACGACATCGGCAATCTGTTCAAGTCCGAGCCTCGGAACGCGCCCGCGCCCGAGGAGGAAGAGGACGGCGCTCAGGAGGCCGAGGTGAAAACCGAAAAGGAAAGTCCGGAAAAGCCGGAGAATATCGACCTGCAGAATCTGCTTCAGATGGCGCCGTTCATGAGCAAGCAGGCGCTGGAGGAGATGCTCAGCGGGCAGAAGCTCAGCGCGGCGGACATCGCGAGGTTTGCGCCATTCGTGTCCGGCGAGTGTCTGGAAAAGCTGATTGCGGACAGCGAATCGGAAATGAACTGGGATACGCTGCGGCGCGTCGCGCCGTTTTTGAAAAAGGAGGCCGTGGATGCGCTGGCGCGCATGGTGGCCGCCGGGGAGAAGTGGTCGAAGAGCAGCGGCATGGAGGACGTGGGCCGCAAGATCGACGAGGTCTCCCAGAAGATCGGCAAGGGCGTGGACAAGGCCGTGCGCAAGGTGGTCAAAATCGGCGGCGACGTGGCCGGCGAGGTGGGCCGGGCCTTCGAGGGCCTGACCACTTCCGAAACCGTCAGCCGGGCCGAGCGGCAGGCGCGCCTGCGCCGCAGCGCCTTTGAGCGCGCCATGGAGGACGGCAAATGGGACTGGATCGCGGCGCACATCGACGAGATCACCGAGGAGGATCTGAAGAAGCGCATCTCGGAGAAGGCCAACAGCCTGGGCATGCAGGACTGGGTGTGCGAGCATCTGGGCGGCTACGCCGACGCGGAGGCCATCGACAGCGCCATCGCCAACGGCGACTGGGGCTGGCTGGGCGAGCACGTCTGGAAATTCGACGACGAGCTGCAGCAGAAGGTGGCGCTGGCGGCCATGAAGGCCGAGAACTGGCAGTGGCTGTCGGCCTATGCCGAGCAGATCGCGCTGGAGAACTGCGTGGTGGAGATCGCCGGGGCGGCGCGCCGGGCGGGCGCGCGGATGCTGGCCGTGCAGCTGACCAAATACGACATGCAGCCCGCACAGGTGGAGCAGACGGCGCTGGAGGCGCTGAGCGCCGGGGCCTTTGAATTCTTCGACATGATCGTGGACGCGCTGGCTCCGGACGCGCTGTGCAAATGCTGCATCCGGCTGGCCAAATCCGGCGACTGGGAGAATGTGAAGCGCTATGCCGAGCGGCTGGACGGCCGCGGCGTGGAATGGCTGATGGAGATCGCCATTGACGCGGGCAATTTCGACGCCATCGACATGCTGGACGCGCTGATGAAGAAGGACGAAACGGAGGGTGAGGACAAGTGATTTCTTTTACCGACGAGGACTGGCAGGCCAACAAGATCAAGGCCGGTCTGGGCTATATCGTGTTTTTTCTGCCGCTGATTCTTTGCAGGGACTCCAAGCTGGGGCGGCACTGCGCCAATCAGGGACTGATTCTGTTCATCGTGTCGCTGCTGGCGGGCATGGTGCTGGGCATTTTCGCCGGCGTTCCGCTGCTGGGCTGGCTGTTCCGGCTGGCGGCGCGGCTGGTGCAGTTCGCGCTGTTCGCCGTGGGCGTTATGTGCTTCGTGCTGCTGACCAGCTCCGGCAAGGCCGTAGAGCTGCCGGTGGTGGGCGGAATTCACATTCTCGACTGAGTTAAGGAAAGAAAAGAGGGCGGTTCCCGGAGGGAACCGCCCTCCCTTTCGTGTGCGAAGAAATGGACTGCTCAGGAGCGGACGGCGACGTTTTGGCAGTTCCTGAGGCGGATCTCGCAGTCGCCTGCGTCGCTCCGGTTGCCGGAAACGAGCAGGCCGTCCGTCGCTTCTGCATTCAGCAGCTGGGAAAAGCCGGAAAGGCGGTTGTCCAGCACGGCGACGTCCCGGTGCGCCAGACGGCAGACGTTGCCGCCCTTGACCTCCATGCTGACGGCGGCGCGGGAATGGCCGGGCAGCGCGAGAAAATCGTTGCCCTCGACGCGCGCGTTCCGGGACATGCCCGATTCGAACCAGTAGTCCACGCCGCCGGTCATCGTCACCGCGCCGTGGAGCTGAAGGCGGTTGCCGCGCACGACGGTGCGCCGCGGGCTGCCCAGCAGCACCCGGGGGCAGTTGAGAAATTGGTTGTTCTCCAGCAGAATCTCGGGCATGCGGTCGGGATTGTCCAGATAGCAGCCGGGCCGGAGGAGCGATTCGGCGTTTTCCTCAAATTCCAGCGCGATGGCTGTTCCATTCTCGATGAGCTCGGCGGAGCGCACGCAGAGCCGGCTCATTTCGCCCTGCGCGCCGAGAACCATGACGCGGTCGCCGGGAAGATAGGGATTGAAGCCGTACTGCTCCTGATGGCCCAGACGCGCTACGGCGCGGGAGCCGCAAACCTCGGAGATCTGCGTGTAGATTCCGTGGATGTTTACCGCGTCGTCCAGCGTATCTCGCACGGTGCAGCCGCGGATTTCCAGCCTGCCGCTGCAATGGAGGAAGTGGAACGCGTCGGCGGTGATGGAGAGGGGCTCATTTCGCGAGGGTTCCGTCTCGATGCGCATGTTCTCAATGGTCAGGTCGCGGCAGAGCTGGCCGATTACGCCCATGCCCGCGCCGCGGAGTATGCGGATGCTGCGCAGCGTCACGTTCCGGCAGCGCTCGAGAAAGAACAGGTCGTTTTCCCGGTTCTCGTCGTGGCTGACGACGATGCGCTGGCCCTCGAAGAGGTTGGCCCGGGGAGAGCCGGGGCGATAGGCCAGTTCGATACAGTCCTCGCCGAGCATGCGCGCGTCGGTGCGCAGCAGCGCGGCGGCGAGATTGCGCAGAGGATCCTCCGTGTCGCCGGCCACCAGATAGACGCAGCTGCCGCGGCCGTCCAGCGGGGCGAGAAAGAACTTCTTCTGCGCCGTGGAGCGCCATTCCGAGCCGGACTGGAAGGACAGACAGCCGTTTTCCACTCGGAAGGGGAAACGCGAGGGATCCACGCGCAGCGTCAGCGCCGATTCATCCGCGCGCACGACCTCGGCCACAGCGTAGCGCGGAAAGGTAAAGTCGATGGTGAAATTCTCCAGCACCACGTCCTCGCAGTCCTGAAGGACGAAGGGGAAGAGGCGCTCGGTGAAGGACAGCGTCGCGCCGCAGCCGTCCAGACGCAGTCTCTTCTTTTTAAGGAAGGGAAAGACCACGGCCTTTTCGCCGGTGTCGTTGTTGGACGGCGCAAAGAAGCCGCGATAGACGCCTTCCCTTCCAAAGGTGTAGACCGCCGGTTCGAGACACAGGCGCGCGCCCTCCGGGGCCTGGGCGAGAAGCCGCGCGACCTCGCCGGAGGTCGCGCCGGGATTCAGACGAATGGTTTCCATCAGGCAAATCCTCCCAACTGAGTTGCTGCGGACATTATAAAAGAAGCGCTTTTCAAAAGCAAGGGCTTGCGAAAACCGGTTTTTCACTGCTGGAACAATAATTGCAAATTTCGGCAAATGGATTGGAAATAACGCGAGAAACGGTTAATTTCTGTTCGTGGTGTTATTTTTTGTCTCTTGAAAGGAAAAAAGAAGGCGCATACAATAACATCTGTTAAAACCGACGAGGGGGAACGCAAAGATGAATGCAGAGCGAAACGCGCGGCGCGGGCAGAAAGCCGTTCGGCCGCCGGTCAAGGCTTCGGCGGCGAAAAAGCGCATCGACGGAGAAATGCTGCAATATTACAGTCTGCTCATTCCGGTGCTGGCGCTGATTTTCGTGTTCTGCTACATTCCGATGTACGGCATCGTGATCGCCTTTCAGGACTACCTTCCGGGCAGCCCGTTCATTGG
>USDD01000057.1 GCA_900553265.1 uncultured Eubacteriales bacterium | reverse complement strand
CGCCGGGCTCGATTTAAATTCGAGAGGGCTTCGGCCCTCTCGAGCTCTCCGTGGGCTTTTTGACAGCCTGAGAGGCACTCTTTGTTTAAATAAGAGTGCCTCTTTAGGCTCTTTGGGGATTTTTTCAGCTCGCCAGCATATCCCGGTTGGGCGTGTAGGTGTCGACGATTTCCACCAGCGTCTCAACCACGCGCTCATTGTCGTTTTCGGCGGCGGCCTCCTTCAGGCGGCCCAGCTGGTTTTCGAACGCGTCCTCCTCAATGGGGATGGGCGGCGCGACGAAGATCTTGTTGTGGGCGGTGCGGGTCATGCGGTCGCGCTCGTGGTCCATCAGCAGTTCCTCGTAGAGCTTTTCGCCCGGGCGCAGGCCGGTGATCTGGATGGGAATGTCCACGTCCGGCTCGTAGCCATAGAAGCGGATGAGCTTCTTTGCCAGATCCATGATGCGCACCGGCTGGCCCATGTCCAGCACGTAGATCGCGCCCGACTGCGCCAGCGCGCCGGCCTCCAGCACCAGCTGCGCGGCCTCGGGGATGGTCATGAAGTAGCGGGTGATGTCGGGGTCGGTCAGCGTGACCGGGCCGCCCTGACGAATCTGGGACTCGAACAGTGGGATGACGCTGCCGTGGGAGCCCAGCACGTTGCCAAAGCGCACGGCCATGCACTTCATTTTGCTGTGGCGGGCGTAGGACTGGAGCAGCATCTCGGTGATGCGCTTGGTTGCGCCCATGACGTTGGTGGGGTTGACCGCCTTGTCCGTGGAGAGCTGCACGAAGCGCTCCACGCCGTGCTCGCTGGCGGACTGGAGCAGGTTGCGCGTGCCGAAGACGTTGTTCTTGACCGCCTCGGCGGGGCTGACCTCCATCAGAGGCACGTGCTTGTGCGCCGCCGCGTGGAACACCACGCTGGGATGGTAGCGCTCGAACACGTCGTCCAGGCGCGCCTTGTCGCGGATGGAACCGATGAGCACCTCAATGGGGCAGTCGGCGCCGTACTTCTGCTTCAGCTCGCATTCCAGCTCGTAGGCGCAGTTTTCGTACACGTCGAAGATCAGCAGCAGCTTCGGCGAAAAGCGCATGATCTGGCGGCTGATTTCCGAGCCGATGGAGCCGCCGCCGCCGGTGACCAGCACGACCTTGCCGGCCAGATAACTGCGGATGAGCTCCATGTCCAGCGCGACCTCCTCCCGGGAGAGAAAGTCCGACGTGTTCAGCTCGCGGAAGGCAGGGCCCCTGGACGCGCCCACGTCGCCGGGATTGGACAGAATGCGCGTGCGGCAGCGGGTGCCCTTGCAGACGGCGACGATCTCGGCCAGCCGGTCGCCCTTGGTGGACGGCACGGCGACGATGATCTCGTCGATCTCCATCTTTTCCACGATCTGGGGGATTTCGTCGATGGTGCCGCAGACGGGAATGCCGCCGATGCGCATTCTGCGCTTGAGCGGGTCGTCGTCGGCGAAAGCCACGGGATGGCCGAAGACCTTCTGATTCTGCTGGCAGATGCGCGCGGCGTACACGCCGCCCTCGCCCGCGCCCACAATCAGGATGCGCGCGCTGCCGTCGGCGTTCTGACGCGCCCGGAGGAACTCGCGCAGCAGCTTCCACGAAAAGCGGCTGACGGCCACGGCCAGCAGCGCAATCACGCCCGTCATGGCCAGAATTGGGCGGGAGATGCGCCACGCGGCCAGACGGTTCAGCGCGAGAATGGCCGCGGTGGAGATCAGATAGACCACCGCCAGCCGCGCGAATTCCGCCGCGCCGGCATAGCGCCAGATCATGTCGTACACGCCGCCGACGACAGAGCACGCGCCGAAGACCAGCAGAAGCTGCGGCACGGCGGAATAGATGTTTTTCAGCGTGCCCGCGGAGACGTGGTTTTCGTAGCGCATCAGAATGGCGACGCGCAGCGACAGATAGATGAGGCAGAGATCCAGAATAAACAGGACGCAGCGGCGAATCCATTTGCCCGCGTGGCCCTTTAAAATGCTGTCCATAGCTCACTCCAAACCGGCATAAAAGCCCATTTCATCCTTTTCATTATACCGCTCCGGCGGGAAAAGTCAATGGACAGGGCGTGAACATGAATGGATGAAAAAAGGCGGGAAGCTCCGAAAGATGTCGGATTCCCGCCAAAGTTGAAAGGAAACAGCCGCGTTTGCCTATGCGAGCGGCAGGGCTTGCGGCGCGGCTTCTGACTTCTCGAGGGCCGGCAGCAGCCTGCCGTCCGTCAGCGGATAGATTTTGTCCGAGAAGAAGCGGCACAGCTCGAGGTCGTGGGAGATGAAGAGATAGCCGAGTCCGCGCTCCTGCTGGAGCTTTTTCAGCAGGCGGACGACCTGGGCCTGGGAGATCACGTCCAGCATGCTCGTCGGCTCGTCCAGCACCACGAAGGACGGCTCCATCAGCATGGTGCGCGCCAGCGCCAGCCGCTGCAGCTCGCCGCCGGACAGCTCCTGGGGATGGCGGCCGAGGTGCTCCTCGTAGATGCCGAAGCTCTCGAGATGGTCGAGCAGCGCCTTCTTCGAATAGGGTTTTCCGAGAAAGCGATAGGGCTCCTTCATGCTCTCCAGCAGCGTAAGTCTCGGGTTGAACGCCACCTCCGGATGCTGGAACAGCAGCTGGATGCGGCGGCGGGTCTCGCCGCGATAGGGGTAGGGGAGGGGCGTGTCGTCGAAGATCACCCGACCCTCGGTGGGGCGCAGCAGGCCCGCGGCGATCTGGCCGAGGGTGGTCTTTCCGCTGCCGCTCTCGCCGAAGAGGCAGGCCGTTTCGCCCCGGTCGACGGACAGCGAAACGCCCGAGACCACCGGGTCGGCCCCGCGGCGATAGCGCTTGGAGATATTATCGAGCCGAATCAGCATAGTTCCAGCACCTGACCTTTCTTCCGTCCTCCAGCGCAAACAGCGGCGGCGTGCGCAGGCATTTTTCGCTTTTGCACGGGCAGCGATCCAGAAAATGGCACGCGCTCTGCGCGTCGATGTTCGTCCGCGGCGGCGCGAAGCCCATGTTGGCCTGCAGGCCGTTCTCGGGCAGCGCCTCCAGCATGGCCCGGGAATAGGGATGCAGCGGATGGGCGAAGAAATCCGCGCCGGGGCCGGACTCAATCTGCTGGGAGGCGTACATGACCACGATGGAATCCGCGAGGGATTTGGCCAGCCGCAGGTCGTGGGTGACGCACAGCAGCGTGCGGTCCTCCAGCTGATGGAACGCGTCGATGACCGACTGGATGCGGCTCTGATCCAGTCCTTTGGTGGGCTCGTCGGCCAGAATCAGCTGCGCGTCGGCGGCCACGCCCATGGCGATCAGCGCGCGCTGGCGCATGCCGCCGCTGAATTCGAAGGGATAGTCCTTGGCGCGTTCGGCGGCGTTTTCGATGCCGAAGCGCTCCAGCAGCGCCACGGTGCGGCTGCGGGCCGCGGCTCGGGACAGCCGGCTGTGCTTGCGAATGCTCTCATCGATTTGCCGGCCCACGGTGTACAGCGGGTTCAGGCCGTTGCCGCTGCCCTGAGGAATGTAGGCGATCTTCGCGCCGCGAATCCTCTCCATCTGCCTTTCCCGAAGGGCGAGCAGATCTTCGCCCTCAAAGAGAATCTTGCCCTGAATGGACGCGCTGGGCGGCAGCAGGCCGAGGATGGCCAGCAGGAGCACGCTCTTGCCGCTGCCCGTTTCGCCGATGACCACGGTGCGCTTCCGGGCGTCCACATGGAAGCTCGTGTCCGAGACGGCCTCCGGCCCGCGGCCGAACCGGATGGCGACGTTTTGCAGATCCAGCATTATCTTCTCTCCTTTGTCTTGCCCTCGCCCCAATAGCTCAGCAGCATAAAGCCCAGCACCGACACGCAGATGCAGACGATGGGCGGAACGTACCACCAGTAGTAGCCGTTGATGATGCCGCTGCGGAAGAAGGCGTAGTGCAGGATGCCGCCCCAGCTCTTCTGGCCGATGATGCCCAGACCGAGGAAGCTCAGGCTGGCCTCGGTGAGCATGGCCGAGCCGATGGACATGACGCCGCGGATGAACACGATGTCCGTCAGATTGGGCAGAATGTGTTTGAGCATGATCCAGCCGCCCCGCGCCCCCATCATCTCCTCCACGCGCACGAAGGGAAGCTGGCGAAGCTGGAGTACGCGGGCGCGGATGATGCGCGCCGTGCCCGTCCAGGCAGTGATGCAGATGGCGATGATGAGATTGCCCAGACCGGCGTTCAGGAACGCCACGAGGATGATGGTCAGCGGCAGCGAGGGCATGGCCATGGCCACGTTGATGATCTGGGAGATCACCCGATCCACCCAGCCGCCGAAATATCCGGACAGCACGCCCAGCGCCGTGCCGATGACCGTGACGGCCAGCGCGGAGACCACGCCGATGAGCAGCGAGATGCGCGTGCCGTAGATGAGCTCGCTCAGAATGTCCTGACCGATGTCGTTGGTGCCCAGCGGATGCTCCGCCGAGGGACGCAGATAGGGCACGCCCAGCTCGTAGGGATCATGGGGCGAAAGCACCGGCGCGAAGACGGCGACGAGCAGGATGCACAGCAGAATCGCCATGCCCAGACAGACCTTGAAGTTCAGCTTGCCGTGCATGGTCAGCGCTCCTTTCTCGTCCGGGGGTCGATGAGCAGATTGATGCCGTCGGCGATCAGATTAAACGCCACGACGCAGACGCCGATGAACAGAAAGCAGGTCTGCAGCATGGGAAAGTCCTTGGCGTTGACGGAATCATAGATGAGCATGCCCATGCCCTTCCACGAGAACACGACCTCCACCAGCATGGAGCCGCCCAGAATGTGCCCGAACTGCATGCAGACCGACGTGATGTACGGGCACAGGGCGTTCTTCAGCACGTGCCTGCGCCGAACCTCGCCCATGGAAAAGCCCTTGCCCCGCGCCACGGTGACGTATTCCTCGTCGCGGATGGACTTGACCGTGCTCTTCATCAGCATGAAGTAGGACGACGTGCGCAGGATGACCAGCACGGACAGGGGCAGCACCATGTGCCACGCGATGTCCACTGTCTTTGCCCAGCCGCTCAGGCCGCCCGAGGTGATGCCGCTGATGGGGAACCTGCCCATCTGGAACGCGAATATCAGCAGCAGGATGATGGCCAGCGCGTTGGTGGGCACGGTGTTGATAATCATCATGATCGTGGAGGAAATCGTATCAAATTTCCCGCCGGGGCGCATGCCCGCGCGCAGCCCCAGCCATCCGCCCAGCAGCGAAGAGATCACGATGGCCGGCACGGCCAGCAGCAGCGTCCACTGCATGCGAAACAGCACCGTCTCCAGCACGGGAGTCTTGATGCGGTAGGAATTGCCGAAGTCGAAGTGCAGCGTCTTGTTCAGATAGGTGACGTATTGCTTCGCCAGCGACTGATCCAGCCCGTATTCGCGGCGAACCTCCTCGATGCGCTCGGGGTATTCGCTCTCCAGCCGGAAGTACTCGTCCTCGCCGATGATGTGTACCACCGGGTCGCCGGGCATGAAGCGAATCAGCATGAAGTTGATGGTGACGATACAGAAGATGATGAACAGCGATTCGGCCAGCCGTCGTCCGATCCGCGAAGGATTCAAGGCATTCAGACCTCCTTTGAATAGGGAAAACCGCCCGCGGAAAGGGGAACCGCGGACGGCGGGGGGAGAGGCTTACTTGGTGTGCAGCGTGTACCAGGTCTGGTTGTTGATCACGCCCCAGCCCGGGAAATCCGTCCAGCCCTCGTATTTGTCGGTGCGATAGGGATAGTAGCTCTTGTCCCAGCACAGGCCGATTCCGTAGATGTGCTCGGCGTTGAGCTGCTGCAGCGCGCGGACGCTGTCGGTGTACGCGTCGTAGTCCTGAGCCTCCTGAAGCGCGTGGTACGCGTCCAGCAGCTCGGGATCGAGGCAGGAGCCCCACTTCGCGCCCGGGCCCTCGTCGATGATGTACATGTACGCGGTCTTGAACATGCCCACGCCCTGCGTGGAATAGCAGATGAACAGCTCGTAGGTGCCGTCCGCGCGCAGCTGATTGGCGAAGTCCGAATTGCGGACGCTCTCCTCGTCCAGCGTGGTCTGCACGCCGATCTCGCCGAGGTTCTTCATGATGATCTCGGCGATGCGCTCGTACATGCTCTGGCGGGTGGCGTTGTTCTGCGGCGAAACGATGACGTTCATCTCGCTGCCGTCGGGCATTTCGCGCCAGCCGTCGCCGTTGACGTCCAGATAGCCCGCCTCGTCCAGAATGCGCATGGCCTCTTCCTGATCCTGCGTGTTGGTGGGCAGCGTGTCGTCGAAGCCCAGAGACAGGCTGGGAATCAGACCCGCGCCGGCCACCTCGCCGTCATCGCCGCCGATGGCCGCGGCCAGCAGCTCGTAGTCCAGCGCCTTGTACGTCGCCTGACGGAAGGCCAGGTCGTCGGTGGGCTGCTTCTTGAAGCCGAAGAGGAGCATGTAATTGCCGAGGTTCTTGCTCATGCCATTGTCGACGTTCTCCACGCCGGTGACGGACTGGGCCAGCGTCGGCGGGATGGGACTGGCGTAGTCGTACATCGCGTCGACCTCGCCGGTGCGCACGGCCATGGCCAGCGCGTCCTGGCTGTCGTAGGTGCGCACGGTGACGGACTTGACCGTCAGCTCGCGGCCGAGGTAGCTGTCGGCCACGGCCTCATAGTGCAGCGTGCCCGCGTCCTCGTCCACATTGACCAGCTTGTAGGGGCCGCAGCCGATGGCCGCTTCCGGCTCCGCGTAGTTGTCCGGATCCTCTACGTTTTCCCAGATGTGCTTGGGATAGACGCGCTGGAAGATGGCCATGGTGCTCATCTCATAGAAGGCCTTGGGGCCCTTGAAGAAGAACTTCAGCTGGGTGTCGCTCAGGCGCTCCACGTGATCCAGCTCGCCCATGTAGCCCGCGCCGTTGGACATGGAGAAGTTGCAGGTGAACTCGATGTCGTCCATGGTCAGCATTTCGCCGTCGTGCCAGGTGATGCCCTGATCGGTGGCGAAGGTGGCGACCATTTCGGTGCCGTCCTCGTTGATCTCCCAGTCGGTCATCAGATTCGGCTGAATCACGCCGTCCGCGTCCTTGATCAGAAAGGTGCCGGCGCAGAAGGCGTTGTAGTTCATGCGTCCGTAAGCGCCGCTCTCGCTCATCAGCGTGCGGGGCGTAACGGCCTTGGCGATGCCGACCTTCAGCTCGTCCACCTTGCCGTCGGTCTCCGCCGCGGCGGCGGCCATGCAGGCCGTCGCCAGAATCAGGCAGAGAAGCAGAGAAAGCAGTTTCTTCATTTTCAGCATTGTCCTTTCTTACTTCGTGTGCAGCGTGAACCAGGTTTCCCAGTTGATCACGCCCCAGGCGGGATAATTCGTCCAGCCCTCGAACTTGTCGGTGCGATAGGGGAAGTAGGCCTTGTCCCAGCAGACGGCCAGACCCACGACCTGCTCGTCGGCGATGTGCTGGAGCTCGGCCACCGCCGCGTTGTACGCCTCGTAGCTGCCCGCGGACTGTTTGGCCTCATAGGCGGCCTCGAACTCGGGCAGACTGCAGGTGCCCCAGGGATTGTTGGGATTCACGCCGATGTACATGAACGCCGTGTCGTACAGCGCCACGCCGGGAGAGCAGTAGCCGATGTACAGCTCGTACTGGCCGGACTTGCGGAACTCGTTGGCGTAGTCGGAATTGCGCACGCTCTCCTCGTCCAGCGTGGTGTTGATGCCCACGTCCGCGAGATTGGAGCTCATGATCTCCGCGATGCGCAGATACAGCGCAGCGCGGGTCTGGTTGTACTGGGGAGTGATGAGAACGTTCATCTCGCTGCCGTCGGGCATCTCGCGCCAGCCGTCGCCGTTCACGTCCGCGTAGCCGGCCTCGTCCAGCAGGCGATTGGCTTCGTCCACATCCTGAGCAAGCTTCGGCAGGCTCGCGTCAAAGCCCTTGTTCGGCGGGGCGATGATGCCCGTGCCGGGGATTTCGCCGTTCTCGCCGCCCACGCTGGAGCGCAGCAGCTCGTAGTCCAGCGCCGCGCGCACCGCCTTGCGGAAGGCCAGATCGTCGGTGGGCTGCTTGTTGAAGCCGAACACGATCTGATAGTTGCCGGTGTTGTCGCTCATGCCGGGATCCAGATTCTCCACGCCGGTGACGGAAGCCGCCATGGTCGGATCGAGGGAATTGGAGTAGTTGTACATCGCGTCCACCTCGCCGCTGCGCAGCGCCATGACCAGCGCGTCGGCGGAGTCGTAGCACTTGACGGTGAAGGCGCGCACGGTCACGGGGCGGCCCAGATAGACGTCGCACACGGCCTCATAGGTCAGAATCTGCGCGTCCTCGTCCACGTCGGCCAGCCTGTAGGGGCCGCAGCCGATGCGCGCGTCCTCGCCCTGATACTCGGAGTACTCGCCCTCGACCTTGCTCCAGATGTGCTCGGGCTTGACCTCGGTGAAGTTGGCCATGGCGTTCAGCGCGGAGAAGGCCTTGCCGTCCTTGAAATGCAGGATGGCGGTGGTGTCATCCACCTTCTCCACGGAGACCAGACCGGGCATGTAGCCGGAGGAGCGGGAGATCATGTAATTGAAGGTGAACAGCACGTCGTCCATGGTCACGGGCTCGCCGTCGTGCCAGGTGATGCCCTGATCGGTGGCGAAGGTGGCGGTCATGGTGTTCAGATCGTCGCTGAGCTCCCAGCTGGTCATGAAGAAGGGCTGCACCACGCCGTGGGAATCCACCACTGTGAACGGAGCCAGAACGGTGGCGTTGTAGTTGATTTTGCCGAAGGCGCCGCTCTCGGTCATGACGGTGTAGCTGCCGTCCAGCGAACGGGTGGTGCCGATGCGCAGCAGATCGACGCTGCCGTCGGTCGTCTCGGCCAGGGCGGGGATCGCGCCGACGAGCAGAACGATCATCAGCAGGATGGAGAGAAGCCTTTTCACGAAAAACCACTCCTTAGTGAAATATTGACGAACGCCGTTGGCGCTGGTCTGCAATTTCCGCCGGAGCACAAAAAAAGCGGCTCCGAGAGCCACTTTGACAAACGCACTGAAAAGCGCAGGCATACGCCGCCCGCACGTTCCCCTTCGCAGCATTTCACATTCGATCCCGCCGTGGCTCGCAGCGCATAAAACCAAATCCGAAGCAAGCAGGTCTTCCGGCTTGGACGTCTTTGCACGGCGCATGCCTTCCCGGTTTCCCAGTGACATGTTCTGCGTCGCGCTCTTTCCTTACGGCAGCGGCACTGCACAGGTCTCGCACCTGTTTCCCTTTTGATCGACGTAAAGTCGAACTTGTTTCGTCTGAAATGATATATTCACTTGTCGGGGTGATTATAGCACAGCCCTTCGGGCCTGTCAACATTGAAAAACGAAAAAATGCTTTGCACAGAATGCTTTCCTGCCGGATTGACAGGGCTTTGGGATTGTGCTACAATGAAACGCGGCAGGCCGATGTAAGCCTGCCGACAGCGAAATAACCGAAGATTTCTTCCATTTCAACGAAACGGCGGGGCCGCGAGGCTCCTTCGGAGAAACAGGTGCAACGCCTGTGCAGTGCCGCTACTGTGAGGAACCGTGTGTTCCAAGCCAGATCGCCGGCCGTTTCGCGCGCCTGCGGCTGCGAGCCATGGCTGAACGGGCGTGGGAAGGCTTCTTTTTGTACGCGGAGTTTTTTCGTGAAAAAAGAGAAATGGCTCGAATCGAGTCGTTTCTCTTCTTTTATTTTTTTGTCATGAAGGAGCAATGAAAACATGAAGATCAAAGCATTTTTCGCCCTGCTGCTGGCGGGGCTGCTGTCCATGAGCGCGATGGCCGCGACGTTCACCGACGCGGAGGGCCGCGAGGTCGCGGTGGAGAACCCGCAGCGCGTCGTCTCGCTGCACGCGTCCTACGCTGACGCGTGGATGACCGCCGGCGGAACGCTGGTCGGCGTGCCCGAGAACGCCTTTGAGTTCTCCGAGCAGCTCCGCGACAGCGGCGCGCAGAGTCTGGGCAGCCACGACGAGCCCAACATGGAGCTGTTGTTCTCCCTGGAGCCGGACTTCGTCATTCTCTCCGCGGATAACGAAAACCATCAGGCCGTGGCCGAGGTGCTGGAGCAGGCGGGCGTGCCCTGCGCCTTCTTCGCCGCCACCGACTGGCGCGACTACATGGACATGATGCGCCTGTTTACCGACGTCACCGGCCGCGACGACCTGTATCAGGCACAGGTGGAGACGGTGCAGCAGCCCATCGAGGCCTGCATCGCCGAGGCCGAAGCGATGGAAAATTATGGCCGGACCACCGCGCTGCTGCTGCGCGCCTATTCGTCGGGCGTGCGCGCCAAGGGCAGCCGCAGCAACGTCGCGGGCGCGATCATGAGCGACATGGGCTTTGTCAACATTGCCGACAGCGACCAGACGCTGCTGGAGAACCTCTCGCTGGAGCAGATTCTGCTGGACGACCCGGACTACATCTTCATCGTCACCATGGGCGTGAACACCGACGCGGCGATGCAGTCGCTGGCCGAGCTGCTGACGGACAATCCCGCGTGGAACACCCTCACGGCGGTGAAGGAGAACCGCTGCATCGTGCTGGACCGCGCGCTGTTCCATCTGCATCCCAATGCCCGCTGGGCCGAATCCTATGAATTCATGCTGTCGCTGCTTCGGGAGCAGGGACAATGAGCCGGGGAAAGAAGCTGCTTTTCCTGCTGCTGGCGCTGCTGGCGGCGGCGATGGTGCTGAGCCTGTGCGCCGGAGCCGGCGGAATCCGGCTGGACGCGCTGATCCGCGCGCTGCTGGAGGGCGACCGGGACAGCGTGGAGGCGCGCATCTTCTATTACGTCCGTCTGCCGCGCATGCTGGCGGCGGCGCTGGCCGGCGCGGCGCTGAGCGTCTCGGGACTGCTTCTGCAGACGGCGCTGGGCAATCCGCTGGCCGCGCCCAGCATCATCGGCGTGAACGCCGGCGCGGGACTGGCGGCGCTGATCTGCACGGCCTTCGTCAGCGGCGCGTCGCTGTGGACGTCGGCCTCAGCCTTCGCCGGAGCGTGCGCCGCCGTGTTCGCGGTGTATCTGCTGGCCGGAATCACCGGCGCGTCCAAGACCACCATCGTGCTGGCGGGCGTGGCGGTGTCGGGCCTGCTCGGCGCGTGCATGGACGCCATCGTCACGCTGGTTCCCGACGCGGTGTCGAACCGCTCGGCCTTCTCCATCGGCGGCTTTTCCAACGTCACCATGGTTCAGCTGAAATTTGCGTTCCCGCCCGTGGCCGCGGCGCTGATCGCCGCGATGCTGCTTCGGCGCGAGACGGAAATCCTGTCCCTCGGCGACGAGGTGGCCCACAGCCTCGGGCTGCGCGTCGCGCGCGTGCGCCGGATGCTGCTGGTGGCCGCGGCCATGCTGGCCGGCGCGGCGGTGAGCTTCGCCGGGCTGGTGAGCTTCGTGGGGCTGATCTCGCCCCATATCGCGCGCATGCTCTGCCGGGACGACGCGAGGATGCGCGTGCCCGTCTGCGCCGTGTTCGGCGCGGCGCTGTGCCTGCTGTGCGATCTGGCGGCGCGGACGCTCTTTTCGCCCTACGAGCTTCCGGTGGGCATTCTGCTGTCCTTCCTCGGCACGCCCTTCTTCATCTGGCTGCTGCTGACGCAGAAAAGGCGCAGCCGCCACGACGCGGAGTGAAAACGCACGTTCTTTTCCCATGGAGGAAATCAATGCTGGAAATCGAGAACCTTCGCGCCGGATACGACCGGGCCGAGCGGCTCCACGGCGTGTCCGCGCGCTTTCGGCCGGGAACGCTCACGGCGATCATCGGCCCCAACGGCTGCGGCAAGACAACGCTGCTGAAGTGCGCGGCGGGTCTTCTGAAGCCGTGGAGCGGCGAAATCCGCTTGGACGGTGAGAATTACGCGCGCATGGAGCCGCGGGAGGTTGCCCGGCGCGCGGCCTACATGCCCCAGTCCCGCGTCGCGCCGGGCATCTCCGTGCGCCGTCTGGCGGAGCACGGGCGCTATCCCTATCTGCGCTTTGGACATGACCTGAGCGCCGAGGATCGCCGCATCGTTTCGGAGGCCCTTCGCCGGGCGGGCATGGAGGACAAATCCGCCTCCGCCGTCAGCCGTCTGTCCGGCGGCGAGCGCCAGCGGGCGTACATCGCCATGATGCTGGCGCAGGAGGCAAAGCTGCTGCTGCTGGACGAGCCGACGACCTACCTCGACCCCGCGGCCCAGTTCATGGTCATGGAGCTGCTGTCGGCGCTGGCGCGGGAGGGCCGCGCGGTGGCCGCGGTGCTCCACGATCTGCCGCTGGCCATGCGCTACGCCGACCGCGTGCTGCTGATGCGCGGCGGCGAAATCGCGCTGGACGGCACGCCGGAGGAGCTGTTCCGGTCGGGCCTGCTGGACGAGGTGTTCGGCATCCGCGCCCGGAAGATCGACGACGAGACCTTTGTTTTTACGAAGAAGGAGGACTCAGAATGAAGAAGGCAATTCTTGTGGTGAGCTTTGGAACGACCTATGCCGAGGCGGAGCAGACCTGCATTCGCCCCGTGGAGGCGGCGCTGGCGGCGGCCTATCCCGACTGGGAGGTGCGCCGGGCCTACACCGCGCGCATCGTCATGCGCCGGCTGCGCGAGCGCGGCGTGGAGATCCGCAGCGTCGAGGAGGCGCTGGGTCAGCTGCGCGCCGAGGGCTTCGAGAAGATCGTCCTCGCGTCCACCCACATGATTCCCGGCGAGGAATACGAGTCCCTGCGCGCGGCGGCAGGCAATCTTCCCGTGTCCGAGCCGCTGATGAACGACGAGGCCGATCTGGAATGGATGGCGCACCGGATGGGCGAAATCGCCGCGGAAGAGGGACGGCGCACGCTGTTCATGGGGCACGGCACCGACCATGCCGCCGACGAGACCTACGTCCGCCTGCGCGCGCTGCTGCCGGAGAACGCCTTCCTCGCCTGCGTCGAGGGCGCGCACCGGCTGGAGACGATTCTGCCCCGGCTGGACGCGCTGAAGGAGAAGAAGCTGGCTCTCGCGCCGCTGATGCTGGTGGCGGGCGACCACGCCCACAACGATCTGGCCGGCGGCGACGAGGAGTCGTGGCTGTCCATTCTGACCGGGCGCGGCTTCGACGTCACCGTGCGCATGCAGGGCCTGGGCGCGGACGAGAAGGTTCAGGCGCGGTTCGTGGAAAAGGTCGGACGGGCGCTGAACTGAAAACCTCACATGTTTCGGAAGGGAGAGCAACCGAATTGGATGCGTTTTACGAATACGAGCGCGACCGGATCCTGATCGGCGCGCAGGCGGCGCCGGTGAACCATCAGCAGGGCGTGAACGGCAAGGTCGCGGGCAATCTGGCGGCGCTGGCGCAGATTCACGACGCGGCGGTCATTCTCCACGGCCCCAAGGGCTGTGCCTATCACTATCGCTATTTTGCCCGGCGGCGGTATCTGCCCTTTTACGCTCTGGAATCCACCGACCTGAGCGAGGCGGACGTGGTGAGCGGCGGCGAGGACAGGCTCCTCGACCTCGCCCGAAAGGTCATCCGGGAGCGCAGGCCGGGCTGCGTGGCGCTGGTGCCCACCGTGGCCAGCGACGTGATGCAGTGCGATCTGCTGGGCGCGGCGGCGCAGCTGCGCGCCGAGACGGGCTGCCCGGTCATCGCCGTCCAGTCCGAGGTGTTCTCCCACATCGACAAGACGGTCATGCGCCGCGGGCGGAAGGACACGCTCAAGGCCTGGGGCAAGCCCACCGCGCCGGCCACCTCGGACAACCGCGGCTGCGGCTTTTCCGAGGCCATGCTGACGCTGGCCGAGCAGCTCATGGAGCCGCAGGACGTGCTTCCCGGCACGGTGAACGTGGAGGGCTACGCCTGGGGCTACGGCGGCCGCGCCACGCTGCTGGGCATGGACGGCGTGCTGCGGGAGCTGGGCATGCGCGTTCTGAACTGTCTGCCCAACTGCACCGCCGCCGAGATCGTCCGCGCCCCCGCGGCGCAGGTGAACATCGCCCGCCGCGTGCGCTGGGCCATGGCGCTGAAGGAGCGCTGCGGCGCGGAATACATGCACATCCACGGCTTCGCGCGCTACACGGGGCTGGACGGAATCGCGCTGTTCTATCGCGAGCTCTGCCAGAAGATGGGCTCGGACGCGGACGTGGATCGCATTCTCGCGCCGCGGATGGAGCGCGCCCGGGCGCGGCTTCAGGCGTGCGCCGAGGCCTACGCGGGCAAGCGCATCGTGCTGATGCCGCGGTTCTTCACGGCCATACCGAACCTTCTGATGAACGCCGTGCGCGGCGCGGGCATTCCCATCCATGCGGTGGTGGCCTTCGCCGGAAGGGCGCGGCTGGAGCTCAACGACATGGACGACGAGATGGCCCAGAGCGTGCTGGACAACATCCGCCGCGCCATGGAGCAGACTGGCGTGAACGCGGAGCTCATCGTCAATCCCGACGAGCGGCAGCTGCGCGAGGCGCTCGACGGCGCGGATCTGGTGATCGGCGACGAGTACACCCAGCGTCTGGCGGGCGACTGCCCGGTGCTCAGCGACGACCTGTTCCTCACGGCGCTGGATCCCGAGAACCTCTGCCGCGGTGCGGAGACGCTGGCGGCCAATCTGGGGAGCTATCCCTCGGGCAGCCGGCTGCTGCTCAACCGGGTGGACTTCGAGCCGGGAATGTATCCCTATCTCGAAGGCGAGCCCACCGCGACGGTGCGGGAGATGTATCAGAAACTCTGGCAGAACAGGGGGCGCTGCTGACATGAAGCCGTTTCAGGGATGCTATTATCTGGGCGCGCACCGGGCCTTTTCCGGCGTGAAGAACGCCTTTCTGGTGGTTCATTCCGTGTCCGGCTGCGCATGGGGCGCGCTGGCGCTGCGGCAGATGGGCCGGCAGGACGACGTGCGCCAGGGCTGCACCATGGTGCACGAAAACGAGGTCGTGTTCGGCGGCGAGGCGAAGCTGGCCGAGGCGCTGGAGATCCTCAATGCTCACAGACCTGAGCGCGCCTTCGTGCTCAACGGCTGCCCCACGGACATGGTGCGCGACGACATTCAGGCCGTGATCGACGCGGCGAACTGCCCATTTCCCATTGCGTGGATGAACACTGCAGGCTACTGCGGCAGCATGCGCCAGGGCTTCATGGACGCGATGTGCTTTCTCGCCGGGCAGATGCCCCGGCCGGAAAGCAGGTTCGCGGAGCCGTCGGTCAACTTGGTGGGCCTTTCGCCGGACGATTATCTGGGCGAGGCGGACGCGGAGGCCATCCGCCGCATGCTGGAGCCGGAGGTTCGGCTCAACGCCGTGCTGCCCATGCTGGACGAGGCGGGCATGCAGCGCTTTGGCCGCGCGCGGCTGAACCTCGTGTTCCGGGGCTTCGAGCCGGTGGGCGAGGCGCTGAAACGCGCGCTGGGCATGGACTATCTCGTGGTGGATTACCCCTACGGCGCGGCGGGCAGCGAGATGTTTCTGCGCGAAGTGGACGCGGCGCTGGACTGTGACCACCGCCGAACCATCGCCGAGGGCAGCGAATGCGCGGCGAAATACGCGCGGCAGATGGTTCATCCCCTGCGGCTGATCTATCAGGCGGAGATGGCCGTGGCGGGGGACTTCATGCGCGCCGACGCGATGCGCCGCTTCCTGCGCGACGAGCTGGGCGTGCGCGTGAGCGCCTATCTGGACGATCTCGATCCCGGAGCGGACGCGGAGCAATGGCTCGAAGATGCGCGGGATTCGGGCTGCGTGCTGGCCTTCGGCTCCACCTTCCAGCGGCAGATCGAGGACGAAGCGCCGGTAAGACTCCTTCGCTTCGCCTATCCCGTCATGGACGCGGTGGCGCTGGGCTATCGGCCCTACGTCGGCTACGACGGCCTGCCCAATCTGCTCAGCGATATTTTCAGCGGCGTGATGGGCGTTTCCTACAAGCGGCACGGGCGCTTCAACCCGTAAAGGAGAATCCTATGAAGAAAATCTGCATTTACGGCAAGGGCGGCATCGGTAAATCCACGGTGGTGGCCAATGTCGCCGCCGCCGCGGCCCGGGATGGAAAGCACGTCATGGTCGTGGGCTGCGACCCCAAGGCGGACACCACCCGCGTGCTGGTTCACGGGCGCATGGAGACCATTCTGGACGCCCACGCGCGCACCGGCGGCGTGGGACTGACGCTGGCGGACGTGGCGCGCGAGGGCGTGTTCGGCGTGCTGTGCATGGAGTCCGGCGGCCCGCGCGCGGGCGAGGGCTGCGCGGGCAAGGGCATCGCGCTGGCGCTTCAGGACATCCGTCAGCTGGGCGTAGTCGAGGCGTTTCAGCCCGACCTGATCCTCTTCGATGTGCTGGGCGACGTGGTCTGCGGCGGCTTCAGCACGCCGCTGCGCGCCAAAGTGGCGGACACGGCCTACATCGTGACCACCTCCGATTACATGTCCATCTATGCGGCCAACAACATCTGCGGCTGCATCCGCAAGCACGCCGACCGCGGTGGCTGCAGGCTGGGCGGACTGATCTTCAACGAGCGCAGCGCGCTGAGCGACTCTACGCCGGTGGAGGTCTTCGCCAGGGCCATCGGCTCCGGCGTGATCGGCCGAATTCCTCAGGATGACGCCATCAGCCGCGCCGAGCTGACCCGACGCACGGTCATCGAGAGCGCGCCCGA
The DNA here is from genome assembly GCA_900553265.1 of uncultured Eubacteriales bacterium. Lineage (GTDB taxonomy): Bacteria > Bacillota > Clostridia > Christensenellales > Aristaeellaceae > Faecivicinus. The sequence goes on along the minus strand of USDD01000057.1, from coordinate 1,398 downwards.
CGCGCCCTCCGCCGCGGCCTTTGCCGGGCTGGCGCGGTTCATGCTGAGCAGCGAAGCCGGCGCGGTGCCCCTGCCCATGGACGCGGAGGCGCTGGAAGCCGTCGGCGACGAAATCGCCCGCAGGAGAATGGGAGCGATGAAGCCGTGAGCGAACGGACGAAGCGGCGCTGCTCTTTCGAATGCGCGGGCGGCTGCAAAACCGCCGGATGCGCGACATGTGCTGAAGCAGGCGCCGATGGAACGGCTGCACCGGAAAACCGGCGCTGCCTGTCGGGATGCGCAGGAGACTGCAAAACCGCCGGGCGCGAGGCGTGTGCTGAAGCGAGTATCGACGAGGCGGCAACGACCATGAGAGAAAACCGGCGCTGCCCGTCGGAATGCGCAGGCGGGAGCGAAGTCCGCGCCGCGGCGAGCGCCGGCGAAGCGGCAACGATTGTGCGAGAAGCACGTCGTTCTCTTTCGGAATGGGCGAGCGGCGGCAAAGCCGCTGAAGGCGAAGCCTTTGTCTCTGCAGACCGCCTGAAAAGCCACCCCTGCTTTTCTGCATCCGCCCACGGCCACAGCGGCCGGATGCACATCCCCTGCGCGCCGCGGTGCAATCTGAACTGCGCCTTCTGCGGCGGCGGAATGGACGACGGGCGGACGCAGCTGCCTGGCCGCGCCATGACCCTCGTGACCGCCGAAACGGTGGAAGCCTATGTCTCCGAGCGGCTGGCGCGCCATCCCGAAATTGCGGTGCTGGGCGTCGCCGGCCCGGGCGAACCGCTGTTCAATGAGGAGACGTTTCGGGTGCTGGAGCGGCTCGGGCGACGCTTCCCGGAAATGCTCCTCTGCGTGGGCACCAACGGCTTCTTCCTGCCCGAGAACGCCGGGCGGCTGGCGCGGCTGGGCGTTCAGACGCTCACGGTGACGGTCAACGCCGTTTCGCCCGAAGTCGGCGCGCGGCTGAATCCCTTCCTCACCGGCGCGGACGGCGCGCTCCTGGAGGGCGAAGCCGCAGCGCGGGAGCTGTTCGCGCGCCAGAAGGAGGGCATTTTCCGCGCGGTTCAGCTGGGTATGACCGTCAAGGTCAATTCCGTCTGCGTGCCCGGTGTGAACGACGGCGAGCTGTGCCGGATTGCCGAGACGGTGCGCGATCTGGGCGCGTCCATCATGAACGTCATGCCGCTGCGGCCCGCGGGACGGCTGCGCGACGCGGTTGCGCCGTCGCCCGCCGAAATCCATCGCCTGCGCGCGGAGCTGGAGGAAATCCTCCCGCAGCTCCATCACTGCTATCAGTGCCGCGCCGACGCCTGCGGCGTCCCCGGCCAGGACGAAGCGCCCGGCGGCTGCGTCAAATAGGACGCGCCGCCGTTTTTTGTGCAAGGTAACACCTCACAAATGAGGCGATCGTCCGGC
>USDD01000056.1 GCA_900553265.1 uncultured Eubacteriales bacterium | reverse complement strand
CAGGTCCGGGGGAATGACGGGCACCACGTCCAGGATCATCCACTCGGGCTTGTTGCCGCTCTGGCGGAAGGACTCCACGACCTCCAGGCGCTTGATGATGCGCTGGCGCTTCTGGCCCTCGCTGTCCTTCTTGGTGTCGCGCTCGGACAGCTCCTGAAGCTCCTTGCGCAGCTGCTCGCTCAGCTCGTCCAGATCGATCTCCTTGAGCATTTCGCGAACGGCCTCCGCGCCGATGCCCACGCGGAACTCGTAGCCGACCTCGGCGGCCTGCTGCTTGCGGGTCTGATACTCGGTCTCGGACAGCAGCTGATACTTCTGCAGCTTGGACACAGCGCTGTCGCCGGGATCCAGCACGATATAGCTGGCGAAATAGAGCACCTGCTCCAGTGCGCGGGGGCTGATGTTCAGCAGCGTGCCCATGCGGGAGGGAATGCCCTTGAAATACCAGATGTGCGACACGGGCGCGGCCAGCTCGATGTGGCCCATGCGCTCACGGCGAACCTTGGCCTTGGTGACCTCGACGCCGCACTTGTCGCAGACGACGCCCTTGAAGCGGGTGCGCTTGTACTTGCCGCAGTTGCACTCCCAGTCCTTGGTGGGGCCGAAGATGCGCTCGCAGAACAGGCCGTCGCGCTCGGGCTTCAGGGTTCGATAGTTAATGGTTTCCGCCTTTACGACCTCGCCGTGAGACCACTGGCGGATCTTCTCCGGCGATGCGAGGCCAATGCGGATGGAATCCAGTTTCGTCAATTCAAACAAGGAGCTCTCTCCTTTCTATCTATCGGGGCGCTGCGGCGAAGCCGCCGCGCATGTCTGCTTCCATCAGAAATCGTCGTCCAGCATCAGGTCGTCGTCGCCCAGCTCGAGATCGTCGAAGTCGAAGTCCTCGGCCGCGACCTCCTCCTCGTCCGCCAGCGCCTCGGGCGTGATGGTGGGAACCAGCTCGTCCTTGAACTCGCTGTCGTTGGCGTAGGCGTCGTCGTCCAGCTCGCGGATTTCGATTTCTTCCTCGTTCTCGTCCAGCACCTTGATGTCCAGCGCCAGCGACTGCAGCTCCTTAATCAGAACCTTGAACGATTCCGGCACGCCCGGATCGGGGATGTTTTCGCCCTTGACAATGGCCTCGTAGGTCTTGACGCGGCCGATGGTATCGTCCGACTTGACCGTCAGGATCTCCTGCAGCACGTGGCTCGCGCCGTAGGCCTCCAGCGCCCAGACCTCCATCTCGCCGAAGCGCTGGCCGCCGAACTGGGCCTTGCCGCCCAGAGGCTGCTGAGTGACGAGGCTGTACGGGCCGGTGGAACGGGCGTGGATCTTATCGTCGACCAGATGGTGCAGCTTCAGGTAGTACATATAGCCCACGGTGACGGGGTTGTCGAAGCGGTCGCCGGTGCGTCCGTCGTACAGCCACAGCTTGCCGGTGGGATTGATGCCGATCTTGTTGAACTGAATCAGCGGCTTGCCGTTCTCGTCGTAGAGCGGGCCGTCCTCTTTCTTGGCGGCCATTTCCAGCATCTCGCGGATGTCCTCGTCCCGCGCGCCGTCGAAGCAGGGCGTGGCGACGTGCCAGCCCAGCGCCTTGGCCGCGAGGCCCAGATGCACTTCCAGCACCTGACCGATGTTCATTCGGGACGGAACGCCCAGAGGATTCAGCACGATGTCCAGCGGCGTGCCGTCGGCCAGGAAGGGCATGTCCTCCTCGGGCAGCACGCGGGACACAACGCCCTTGTTGCCGTGGCGGCCGGCCATCTTGTCGCCCACCTGAATTTTTCTCTTCTGGGCGATGTAGACGCGAACCATCTGATTCACGCCCGGAGACAGCTCGTCGCGGTTCTCGCGGGTGAAGATCTTCACGTCCACGATGATGCCGAATTCGCCGTGGGGCACGCGCAGCGACGTGTCGCGAACCTCGCGCGCCTTATCGCCGAAGATGGCGCGCAGCAGGCGCTCCTCGGCCGTCAGCTCGGTTTCGCCCTTGGGCGTGACCTTGCCCACCAGAATGTCGTTGGCGCGAACCTCCGCGCCGATGCGGATGATGCCGTGCTCGTCCAGATCGCGCAGCGCGTCCTCGCCCACGCCGGGGATGTCGCGGGTGATCTCCTCCGGCCCCAGCTTGGTGTCGCGGGCCTCGGACTCGTACTCCTCGATGTGAATGGAGGTGTACATGTCCTCCTTGACCAGGCGCTCGGACAGCAGAACCGCGTCCTCGTAGTTGTAGCCTTCCCATGTCATGAAGCCGATCAGCGCGTTGCGGCCCAGCGAAATCTCGCCCTCGTCGGTGGACGGGCCGTCCGCGATGGGCTGGCGCGCGCGCACGACCTCGCCCTCGGACACGATGGGATGCTGGTTGATGCAGGTGCCCTGGTTGGAGCGGGCGAACTTCTGCAGATGGTACATGTGGTCGACGTTGTTCTCGTCGCGGATGACGATCTCGTCGGCGGTCACGCGGGTGACCACGCCGCTCTCGCGGGCCAGAAGCACCACGCCGGAGTCGCAGGCCGCCTTGTACTCGATGCCCGTGCCGACGAAGGGCGCTTCGGGGCGGAGCAGCGGAACAGCCTGACGCTGCATGTTGGAGCCCATCAGCGCGCGGTTTGCGTCGTCGTTCTCCAGGAACGGAATCATGCCGGTGGCGACGGAAATCAGCTGGCGCGGCGAGACGTCCATGTAGTCGACCTTGCCGGCCTCGACCTCGATGGTCTCCTCGCGGCGGCGGACGGTGACGCGCTCATGGACGAAGCGCTTGTTCTCGTCCAGCGGCTCGGTGGCCTGCGCGATGGTGTACTTGTCCTCCTCATCGGCGGTCATGTACACGATCCTGTCGGTGACGCAGCCGGTCTCCTTGTCGACGTAGCGATACGGCGCTTCGATGAAGCCGTACTCGTTGATGCGGGCGTAGGTCGCCAGTGAACCGATCAGACCGATGTTCGGGCCTTCAGGCGTTTCAATCGGGCAGATTCGGGAATAATGCGAGTAGTGAACGTCGCGGACGGCGAAGGACGCGCGCTCGCGGTTCAGGCCGCCGGGGCCCAGAGCGGACAGACGGCGCTTGTGGGTCAGCTCGGCCAGCGGGTTGGGCTGATCCATGAACTGAGACAGCTGGGAGGAACCAAAGAACTCCTTGATGGCCGCGGAGACCGGGCGGATGTTGATCAGATCCTGCGGGCGAACCTTGTCCGCGTCCTGAATGGCCATGCGCTCCTTGACCACGCGCTCCAGACGGGACATGCCCACGCGGATCTGGTTCTGGAGCAGTTCGCCCACGCTGCGCAGGCGGCGGTTGCCCAGATGGTCGATGTCGTCGCACTCACCGAGGCCGTGGAACAGGCCGAACTGATAGGAAACGGAGGCCACGATGTCGTCCACCAGCACGTGCTTGGGCACCAGCGTCCGCACGGACTCCTTCAGCGCCTGATTCAGCGGCACGCCGTCCTCGCGGACGCGCTCCAGCAGCGCCACCAGCGTCGGAATATGCACGCGCTCGTGGAAGGAAACCACGCTCTCGTCATACTGCGCCAGCAGCTCGGCGTCGTAGCCCTCCATGAAGGGCTTGAAGAAGGCGAAGTTATTGCCGATGACGCGGAACTCGGTTCCGTCCATCTCGACGGCCACTTCGTTCACGCCGGCGTTCTGGATGGCCTCGGCCTGCTCGCGGGAGATGGGCTGGCCCTTGGGAGCCAGAATCTCGCCCGTGTAGGGATGCACCACGTCCTGCACCGGCACCTGGTTGAAGATGCGCAGCGCCAGCGCCAGCTTCTTGTTGTACTTATAGCGGCCCACGTGCGCCAGATCGTAGCGCTTGGGGTCGAAGAACAGCGAGTTGATGAGGCTCGTGGCGGATTCCACCGACGGCGGCTCGCCCGGACGCAGCTTGTTGTAGATCTCGATCAGCGCCTGATCGCGGCGGGACTTGTAGCGGTTCTCGCCCTTGTCGTTGACGGAGGGCGCGTCGCGGGTGATGGTCGCGGAAACGCGCTCGTCATCGCCGAACAGGCGGATGATCTCCTCGTCCGTCTCGATGCCCATGGCGCGCAGCAGCACCGTCACCGGCAGCTTGCGGGCGCGGTCGATGCGGGCGAACACGATGCCGTTGGAGTCGGTCTCGTACTCGATCCACGCGCCGCGGTTGGGGATCATCTGGGAGGAATACAGCGCCATGCCGGTCTTGTCGATGGCCTTGGAATAGTAGACGCCCGGCGAACGAACCAGCTGAGAGACGATGACGCGCTCCGCGCCGTTGATGATGAACGTGCCGTGCTCGGTCATCAGCGGGAAATCTCCCATGAACACCTCGGATTCCTTGATCTCATGGGTGTCGCGGTTGGTCAGACGCACCGTCACCTTCAGCGGCGCGGCGTAGGTCGTGTCGCGCTCCTTGCACTTCTCGATCGTGTATTTCGGCTTCTCGTCCAGCGAATAATCCGTGAACTCGAGGATCAGGCTCTCGCTGTAGTCGGTGATGGGCGAAACGTCCGCCAGCACCTCGCGAAGGCCTTCCTTCAGAAAGCTCTTATAGGAATTCTTCTGAACTTCAATCAGATCGGGTACTGCCAGCGCTTCCTCAATGCGGGCAAAACTCATTCGCGTGCGTTTGCCCATTTGCACCGGATGAACCATACCTTCAATCACCCCTATCTCCATTGTCGAAAACCATGCGCTCCCAAGGGAACGCGGATTGATTGGCCGCTGCACGAAAATCAATGTAAAAATTCGGAACACATCCGAAATTCCTTTCGCCTTTTCGCGCCGTTTTTGTTAAATCTCAGCGAGATTCCTGGCTTTTCCCCACCACAGGCGCAAAAACCGGATTTTCGTCCATACTAATGCAATGTAGTAGTATATCATAGCCTGTTTTTGTTGTCAAGGTCTCCATTGGCCTGTTTTTGGCCGAAATCCGTCCGGTTTTTCACATTATCGAATAATTTAACATTTTGCTGTCGGCTTGGATGCAAAAATGCCGCGCGGCATATGCATGTTTTCTTGCATATGCCGCGCGGTATTTGAATTATTTATTGCATTTTATACTCTTCCAGCACCTGCTTCAGCGCATTTTTCCGCTCGATGCCGGAAAAATGGAGCATCCTCGCCCGCTGGAGCAGCGCCTTCATGTCCTCGCCGGGGCGCACGCCCGCTTCAATCAGATCCCGGCCCGTGACCATGGGCCGCGCAAGCACCGCGCGGTAGTCCTCCAGCCGCTCCCGGAGGAAGATTTCGTTTTCTTCATTATAAGGCGCGTCCAGCTTGCCGCTGGCGTCGGCGCGGGAGAGCAGAATCAGATCCTCCGGACAGACGCTCAGGTCGAACAGCTGGCGCGTCTTTTTCTTCTTGGAATGGAAGCAGGCCAGCAGGTTCGGCCGCATGTGCAGCTGAGTCTGGTTGAGCACGTAGCGAATGAGTTTTGTGTTGTTCGTCCACCGGCGCATCTGCGTCTCCACCAGCTCAAGGCCCAGCGTCTCGTGGCCGATGGAGGTGATCCTGCCGTCCTCGTCCACCCTCGTGGCCACGCACTTGCCCAGATCGTGCAGAAGCGCCGAAAGCATGAAACCCAGCGGCTCCACCGCCCGCTCCCGCAGCGCCGCCGCGCAGTCCACCACCAGCATGGTGTGCTCGAACACGCCGCCCTCGGGATGGAACGCCGGATTCTGGGGCACCGAGGCGCACCTCTCCAGCTCCGGAAAGAATTCCTTCAGGTGATCCATCCGCCGCAGCTCCCGGAAGAACACCGACGGATGCTCCGCCTTCAAAAGTGCCTTTTTCATCTCCTCAAAGATGCGCTCGGGCGAAATGGCTTCCACATTGATTTCCCGGCAGAGCGCCAGCGTCCTTTCCTCGATCTGCGCGTTCAGCCGCGCGGCGAACTGAGCCGCCCGGAACACGCGCAGCGCGTCCTCGGGAAAGGTCTTTTCGTTCACGCAGCGGATGATCCGCGCCTGCAGATCGGCCTGTCCGCCCCAATGGTCGATCACCTCGCCGGTCAGCACGTCGCGCATCATGACATTGATGGTGAAGTCCCGGCGCATGCTGGCCTCGCGCGTGGAGAGAAAGGGATCCACGGACACGTCGAAATCCCGATGTCCCTCCCCCGTCCGCCGCTCCCGGCGCGGCATGGCCACGTCCAGATCGCTGTGGCGGATGCCCAGCACGCCGAAGCTCGCGCCCTTTTCGTAGACCTCGCCGTGACGGGCCAGAATTTCGCGCAGCTGCGCGGGCAGAATGCCGTAGACCTCCACGTCCACGTCCTTGCTCTCCACGCCCATGCACGCGTCGCGCACCACGCCGCCCACATAATAGACGCGTCCGCCCGCCGCGGCCACGTCCGCCGCAATGGCGCGCGCCAGCGCCTTTTCGCCGTTGTCTCTCATCTGCGCATTCCTCCCGTCCGACCCGGCCATTATAGCATTTTCCGCCGCGGATGGCAAGAGCGGCAAAGCCGTGCGGATTTCATCCGGCGTTCGCTTGACGCGGAGCATGGAGGGATGTATAATAGACCTATCATATTATTATGAGAAAGTGGGGAGACTGCCTATGTTCTCGTCCCGACTCAAGAGCGACCGCGCCGACATGCTGGCCAAAGCGTTCCTTTCGCTGGAAACCGAGGAGGACTGCTATCGCCTGTTCGAGGATCTGTTCACCATCCGCGAGGTGCAGGATCTGTCTCAGCGGCTGGAGGTGGCTCAGATGCTGCGCAAGAAGGCGACCTACACCGAAATCGTCGACAAGACCGGCGTCTCCACCGCCACCATCGGCCGCGTCAATCGCGCGCTGAGCTACGGCGCGGGCGGCTACGAGCGCGTGCTGGAAAAGCTGGAGAACGGGGAAAGCGACCAATGATTAACCTTTCGACACTGAATCCTCAGCAGCGGATCGCCGTGGAAAACACGGAGGGGCCGCTGCTTGTTTTGGCGGGCGCGGGCAGCGGCAAGACCCGCGTGCTGACCTATCGCGTGGCGCATCTGATGGAGAAGGGCGTGCCCGCGTGGAAAATTCTGGCCATCACCTTCACCAACAAGGCGGCGAAGGAAATGGCCGAGCGCGTGCAGGCGCTCACCGGCGAGGCGGGCAGCGAGGCGTGGATCTCCACCTTCCACGCCTGCTGCGCGCGCATTCTGCGCCGCGACATCGAGAAGCTGGGCTACAAGCGCCAGTTCGCCATCTACGACGAGGACGACCGCATGAGCGTCATCAAGGCCGTGCTCAAGGAGCTGAATCTGGGCGACAAGGAATATCCGCCCAAGGCCGTGAAGGCGGCCATTTCCGACGCGAAGAACCGCATGCTCTCGCCGGACGAATGGCTCAGGGACGCGGGCGACGACTTCCGCAACCGCAAGTATTACGAAGCCTACCGGCTCTACGAGCGCACGCTCAGGGGCAACAACGCGCTGGACTTTGACGACCTGCTGGTCAAGACGCTGGAGCTGCTGGCGGAGCAGCCGCCGGTGCTGGAATACTATCAGAACCGCTTCGACTACATCCTCGTGGACGAATATCAGGACACCAACCGCGCGCAGTACGAGCTGGTGCGCCTGCTGACGGGGAAAAAGCGCAATCTCTGCGTGGTGGGCGACGACGACCAGTCCATTTACGGCTGGCGCGGCGCGGACATCCGCAACATTCTGGACTTCGAGAAGGATTTTCCCGACGCGAAGGTGGTCAAGCTGGAGCAGAACTACCGCTCCACCGGCAACATCCTCGACGCGGCCAATCAGGTCATCGCCCACAATCAGGGCCGCAAGGAGAAGGCGCTCTGGACGCAGGCCGGCGAGGGCGAGAAGATCGCGCTGTACCACGCGCTGGACGAGCGCGACGAGGCGGCCTTCATCGCCGCCATGACGCGCAAGCTCATCGCCCACGGCGCGCGGGCGGGCGACGTGGCGGTGCTGTACCGCACCAATGCCCAGTCGCGCGTGCTGGAAGAGGCCTTCGTCCGCGGCGGCATTCCCTATCACGTCTACGGCGGCCAGAAGTTCTACGAGCGCAGGGAGGTCAAGGATCTGATCGCCTACATGCGCGCGCTGGTCAATCCCGACGACGACGTGTCCCTGCGCCGCATCATCAACGAGCCCAAGCGCGGCATCGGCGAGACCACCGTGGAGGCGCTTCAGAGCTACGCGTCAAGCGCCGAAATGTCGCTGATGTCCGCGGTACTGGACGTGGAAAACGCGCCCCTTGCCGCCCGGCCGAAGAAGCTCATCGGCGAGTTCGCCGAGCTGATGATCGACCTGACCGAGGCGCTCTACGAAAAGACCGCGTCGGAATTCCTCGAATTCATGATCGACAAGACGGGCTATGTGCGCGCGCTGGAGGCCGTCAAGAGCGACGAAAACGCCGCGCGCATCGAGAACATCCGCGAGCTGCAGGGCGCTGTGACCGAATTCGAAAGGCTCAATCCCGAGGGCGGACTTGCGGACTTTCTGGAAAACGTCGCTCTGGTGGCCGACACGGACAGTCTCAATGAGGGCGGCGGCAGCGTGACGCTGATGACGCTGCACTCGGCCAAGGGTCTGGAATTCGACAACGTGTTCCTGCCGGGCATGGAGGAAAACATCTTCCCGCTGGCGCGCGCGTCCTACGACGACGAGCTGATGGAGGAGGAGCGCCGCCTGGCCTACGTGGGCATCACCCGCGCCAAGAAGCGGCTGTTCCTGAGCCACGCGCGCTCCCGCGCGCTGTACAACTCCCGCTCGGCCAACGAGCTGTCCCGGTTCGTCTCCGAGATTCCCGCGCGGCTTCTGACCGACGGCACCCAGCGCGGCGACGCGCGCCGCGTTCCGCCGCCGTCGGCGAGTCACGGCTTCGACCGCTCCGGCGGCTCGGGCTATTACTCCGGCCGCGGAACCGGCGCGAAGCCCGCCGCGCCGTCCAAGCCCGGGCTGGGCATTCCCGGCGTGCAGAAGGGCTTCGGCGGCTTCGTCGGCTCTCAGGCGCGCTCGGCCAAACCCATCGCCCTGTTCCGCGTGGGCGACCGGGTCATTCACCGCTCCTTCGGCCGCGGCCGCGTGGTGGAGGTCATGGGCGCGGGCGAGGAGCAGCGCGTGCGCGTCGCCTTCGACGGCAGCGTGGAAAAGGTCTTTTCGGCGAGCATTGCGCCGATTGTCAAGGTCAGCGAATAGGAGAGATTGCAATGAACATGCGCGAGCTGGTGGATTGGCTGAACGAAACCGCCTATCAGTATTACACGCTGGACGCTCCCACCGTTTCAGACAGGGAATGGGACGAGAAATACGACGAGCTGGTGCGCATGGAGCGCGAGACCGACGTGCGTATGCCCGACTCCCCCACCCGCCGCGTGGGCGACGCGGTGCTGCCCTATTTCGAGCCGCATGCGCATCTGGCCCGGCTGTGGAGCATGGACAAGGCGCAGTCGGTGGACGCGCTGCGGGACTGGGCGCGGCGCGCGGAGAAGCTGCGCGCCGAGGCGAACGCCGATCTGCCCGCGCCCGAGTACGTGGTGGAGCACAAATTCGACGGCCTGACCATCAACCTGACCTATGAAAACGGCCAGCTCGTGGGCGCGGCCACCCGGGGCAACGGCATCTTCGGTGAGGAAATTCTCGCTCAGGCGCGCACCATTCGCTCCATTCCGCTGAGCGTGCCCTTTCGGGGACGGATGGAGGTACACGGCGAGTGCTTCATGCGCATCTCCACGCTGGAGGCCTACAACAAAACCGCCAAGGAGCCGCTCAAAAACCCGCGCAACGCCGCCGCCGGCGCGCTGCGCAACCTCGACCCCGCCGTCACCGCCGCGCGCCGCTTGGACGCGTGCTTCTACGACGTGGGATATATTGAAGGAAAAGCCTTCGCCAATCAGCGGGAAATGATGGACTTTCTGCGCGAAAACCGCTTTCCCGTTTCCGACTGCGAGATCTACTGCCCCACGCTGGAGCGCGCCATCGAGGCCGTGCGCGAAATCGAGCAGACCCGCGGCGATCTGGACTACATGATCGACGGCGCGGTGCTCAAGCTGTGCGATTTCGCCACCCGGGACGCGCTGGGCTTTACGGACAAGTTCCCGCGCTGGGCCGTGGCGTACAAGTTCGAGGCCGAGGAAGTCACCACGCTGCTCACCGACGTGACGTGGCAGATCGGCCGCACGGGCAAGCTCACGCCGCTGGCTCACGTGGAGCCGGTGGAGCTGGCCGGCGCGACGGTGCGACGGGCGACGCTGAACAACTGGACGGACATCCAGCGCAAGCGCGTGCGCATCGGCGCGCGGGTGTGGATTCGCCGCTCCAACGAGGTCATCCCGGAGATCATGGGCCGCGTGGACGAGTTCGAACCGGGCGAGCGCGACGTGGAAAAGCCCGCCGTCTGCCCCGAGTGCGGAAGTCCGCTGGAGGAGCGCGGCGCGCACCTTTTCTGCCCCAACCGCGACGGCTGCAGACGGCAGATCGTCATGCGCCTTTCCCACTTCGCCGGGCGCGACGCCATGGACATCGATACTTTTTCCGAAAAGACCGCCGAGCAGCTGGTGGACGCGGGGCTTCTGCAGGAGGCCGACCAGCTCTATCGCCTGACGGCGGAGCAGCTGACCGGGCTCGACCGCTTCGGCGAAAAGAAGGCCGCGAAGCTCGTCGCCGCCATCGAGGCCAGCAAGCATCGCCGGCTGGACGCGTTCATCTACGCCATCGGCATTCCCAACATCGGCGTGAAAACCGCCCGGGATCTGGCCGAGCGCTTCGGCTCGATGGACGCGCTGCGCGCCGCCACCGCCGAGGAGCTGACCGGGATGGACGACGTGGGCGAAATCGTCGCCGAATCCGTACGCGGCTTTTTCGCCGACCCGGCGAACCGGCGGCTGGTGGACGCGCTGCTGGCCGAGGGCGTAGCGCCCGAGGTGCCGCAGCGTCCCGCCGAGGGCGGCGCCTTCGAGGGCATGACCGTCGTCGTCACCGGCACGCTTGCGTCCATGTCCCGCGCCGAGGCCGAGGAGGCCGTTCGTCAGGCGGGCGGCAAGGCCGCGGGCAGCGTGTCCAAAAAGACCAGTCTCGTGGTGTACGGCGAGGCCGCCGGCAGCAAGCTGACCAAGGCGCAGGCGCTGGGCGTTCCCGTGGCGGACGAGGCCGAGTTCCTGCGGCGGCTGGGCCGCGCCTGACGGCGATTAAATTTTGGAAAGTGGATGCAAAAGCACAGAAAGTATGCTATAATAACGGGAAAGATGGGAGGCGGCTGACAATGCTCAGCATGACCGGATATGGCCGCGCCACTTGCGAAACGGACGGCCGTCAGCTCACCATTGAGCTGAAGTCGGTGAACCACCGTTTTCTGGATCTGTCGTTCCGGATGCCCCGGAACCTGATGTTTCTGGAGGACGACGCGCGCAAAGCGATCGCCGAAAAGCTCGCCCGCGGCCACGTGGACGTTTTCATGACCTATCGCAATCTGCGCTCCGACGCGCGCACGGTTCAGGTGGATCGCGCGCTGTTCGACGCGTATGCTCAGGCGCTGGATACCCTCGCCAACGGCGGATTGCGCGACGACCGCTCGCTGATGAGCGTGGCGCGCATGCCCGACGTGATGATCGTCACCGAGGCCGAAGAGGATCAGGACGCGGTGCGCGCGCTGATGCTGGAAACCATGGCGCAGGCGCTGGAGCAGCTGCTCGCCATGCGGCGGCGCGAGGGCGCGTCCATGGCCGAGGATCTGGGCCGCAAGGTGGACGCCATTGAGGAAATGACCCGGAAGATCGAGGCGCGCTATCCCGAGACGGTGGAGGAATACACCCGCCGGCTGCGCGCGTCTATTGAAGAGCTGATCGGCCAGAACGTGGACGAGACGCGGCTTCTGACCGAGGTGGCCGTCATGGCCGACCGCAGCGCCATCGCCGAGGAGACCGTCCGCCTGCACAGCCACATCCAGCAGCTGCGCGAGACCTTCCAGCGGGAGGAGCCCATCGGTCGACGGCTGGACTTCCTCGTGCAGGAGCTCAACCGCGAGGTGAACACCATCTCGTCCAAGTCTCAGGACGTTCCCATCACCCGCCTGGCCGTGGAGTGCAAGGCGGAAATCGAAAAGCTGCGCGAGCAGCTGCAGAACGTAGAATAACGAAAGCACCGAAAGGAAGTCGTGAAAAGCCATGGCGAATCGTGGAAAGCTGTTCGTGATCTCCGGCCCCGCAGGCGCGGGAAAATCCGAAATCGTCAAGACCCTTCTGAAGAAGCACGATGATGTGAAGCTGTCCGTGTCCTGCACGACGCGCGCACCCCGCCCCGGCGAGGTCAACGGCGTGAGCTACCACTTCGTGACCGAGGAGCGCTTTCAGGAGCTGGTGGATCAGGACGCGTTCTACGAGTGGGCTCACGTCCACCAGAACCGCTACGGCACGCTGAAGTCCGCTGTGGAGGAGCAGCTGGCTCAGGGCCACGACCTCATTCTCGAAATCGACGTGCAGGGCTGCCTTCAGGCCATGAAGCAGAACCCCGACGCGACGGGCGTGTTCATCTGCCCGCCCAGCCGCGAGAACCTCGAAAAGCGCCTGCGCAACCGCGGCACCGAGACGGAGGAATCCATCCGCGTGCGGCTGGGCAACGTGGCCGGCGAGGTCTCTCAGGCCTACAAATACGACTACGTCATCATCCATCAGGACTGGGCCGACGTGCCCAACGCGCTGGACGTGGCGGCGGATGAGCTCTACGCCATCATCACCGCGCGCCGGCTGGAGAAGGACAACCGCGTCGAGTTCCTCGATCAGCTGTCCGCATCCCTGAGGAAGTAACCATTCGACATCAATATTAGGAGGAATTGCGCTATGATGATTGATCCGCCCATTGGCGAGCTGCTCAAGAAGGTCGACTGCCGCTACACGCTGGCCGTGGAGGCCTCCAAGCGCGCCCGCGAGCTGATCGGAGGCAGCATGCCCCTGATCGACACCAAGGAGTTCAAGCCCCTCAGCATCGCGATCGAGGAGATCAACCGCGGTCTGATCACCTATTCCCGCGAGGAAGAGGAGCCGGAGGAGAACTGAGATTCTTCGGAAATTTTGCGTAAAACTTCAAAGAACACGCGGCGAAAACCCGATTTTCCCCTGTGAGGAATCGGTTTTCGCTCGTTGTGTTCCTTGGAAACGGCGCGTATCGAGGAGGCGGACGGAATGTTGAACGGTCGAAAAATCGTCTTGGGCGTCAGCGGCGGCATCGCGGCCTTTAAGTCCTGCGAGCTGGTGAGCCAGCTGAAAAAGCGCGGCGCGCAGGTGCGCGTGGTACTCACCCGACACGCCTGCGAATTCGTTCCCCCGCTGTCCTTCGAGACGCTCAGCGGCAATCCCGCCTACACCGACGGGCAGGATCGCAGGTATGAAATCGGCCACGTCGCGCTGGCCAAATGGGCCGACGCGATGGTCGTCGCCCCCGCAACGGCTAACATTCTGGCCAAGACGGCCTGCGGCATCGCCGACGACCTGCTGTCCACCACGCTGGTGGCCAACGCCGCGCCGGTGCTGTTCGCGCCCGCGATGAACGCCGCCATGTGGCGAAACCCCGCCACGCAGGCAAACCTCGAAACCCTGCGCGGCCGCGGCGCGCATTTCGTCGGGCCGGAAACCGGCTTCCTCGCCTGCGGGGACGCGGACGTGGGCCGCATGTCCGAGCCGGAGCAGATCGTCGCGGCCCTCGACGCGCTGCTCGCGCCGAAGCGCTCCGGCCTTGCCGGACGCACGGTGCTCGTCACCGCCGGGCCGACGGTGGAGCGCATCGACCCCGTGCGCTTCATCACCAACCGCTCCACCGGCAAGATGGGCTACGCCATCGCCGAGGCGGCGGCGGCGCGCGGCGCGAAGGTGATTCTGGCCTCGGGCCCGGTCAGCCTCGCCGCGCCGAAGGACGTGCTTTTCGTCCCGGTGGAGAGCTCCGCGCAGCTGTGCGAGGCGGTGCTTCACCACGCCGAAGGCGCGGACGCGGTCATTCAGGCCGCCGCCCCCGCGGACTTCACGCCCGACGTTGTCTCCGAGCACAAGATCAAAAAGACCGGCGACGCGCTGACGCTCACGCTCAAGCCCACGACGGACATCGCCGCCGCGCTGGGAAGGCGCAAGCGTCCGGGACAGGTGCTGGTAGCCTTCGCCGCGGAGACGCAGAATCTCGTGGAGAACGCCCGGAGCAAAATGGTCAGAAAGAACGCCGATCTGGTGGTGGCCAACGACGTGACCCGCCCCGGCGCGGGCTTCGGCACGGACACGAACATCGTCACCCTCGTGACGAAGGACGCGTGCCGCGAGCTGCCGCAGCTTTCCAAGCGCGAGGTGGCCGACGCGATTCTCGACGAGGTATCCGCCCTCTGGAGCAGCGACCCATGCGATACTGCGAAGTAATCGTCGATCTGTCCGCCGAGGCCGTGGACCGCGTGTTCACCTACGCCGTGCCCGAGGGGCTGTCCATCGCCGCAGGCTGGCAGGTGGAGGTGCCCTTCGGGCCGCGAACGCTGGAGGGCTTCGTGCTGAGCCTGAAGGATTCCTGCGACCTGCCGCCGGAGAAGGTTCGCTCCGTGCGCCGCGCGGTGCGAGACTATCCCGTGATCCTGCCGGAGCTTCTGGAGCTGGCCGTGTGGATGCACGAGCGGTATCTGTGCAATCTGGTGGACGCGCTTCGGCTGATGATTCCCGCGCCCATGCGCGGCGACCGGGTGCATGTGCGCACGCGGCGAATGGCGAGGCTGCTGTGGACGCAGGCGCAGGTCTCCGTCTTTGCGGCGGCCAATCCCCGGGCGAAGGCGCAGATCGAAATCCTGAACCGCCTGCTCGGCGGCGAAATCGAGGCCTCTCAGCTGTCGTCCTCGGCGCTGAAGGCGCTGGAGGGCCGCGGCGCGGTGCAGATCGGCGCGGAGGAGCTTCGGCGCACGCCCCACGCCCGTTTGGGCAGCGGGAAAAGCGCCGACCCGGAGCTGATGCCCGGGCAGAAGCGCGCCGTGGACGAAATGACGCAGGCGCTGGAGCACGGCGGCGGGCGTTTTCTGCTCAACGGCGTGACCGGCAGCGGCAAGACCGAGGTCTACATCCGCCTCATCCGCCGGGCGCTGGAGCTGGGCAAGACCGCCATCGTGCTGGTTCCCGAGATCGCGCTCACCCCCCAGATGGTCTCCTGGCTGACGGCGCGCTTCGGCGACGAGGCGGCGGTGCTCCACTCCCGGCTCAGCGCCGGCGAGCGCTTCGACGAATGGCGGCGCATCCGCTTTGGCGAGGCGAGGGTGGTCATCGGCGCGCGCAGCGCCGTGTTCGCGCCGCTGGAGAATTTAGGCGCGATCATCGTGGACGAGGAGCACGAGCAGACCTATCAGTCCGACAACCGGCCGCGCTACGACGCGCGGGAGATCGCATGGCGCAGATGCCGGACTCAGAGCGCAGTGCTGGTGCTGGGCAGCGCCACGCCGTCCATCTCCAGCTACATGCGCACCATGCCGGGCGTGCGGCCCGAGAACCGGCTGACGCTCATCGAGCTTCGTCAGCGCGTGATGAACCGCCCGCTGCCCGAGGTGGAGATCGTGGACATGCGCGACGAGTTCGAGCGCGGCAACCACTCCATCTTCTCGGCAAAGCTCTCGGCGGCCATCCGGGAATGTCTGGACGCAGAACGGCAGGTCATGCTGTTTCTGAACCGGCGCGGCCACTCGTCCTTCGTCTCCTGCCGCTCCTGCGGCTTCGTGGTCAAGTGCGCCCAGTGCGACGTGTCCATGACCTATCATCAGGCAGAGAACGTGCTGCGCTGCCACTACTGCGGAAGCGAGCTTCCGCCGCCGAAGAAGTGCCCCCAGTGCGGCGGCGGCTACATCAAGTACTTCGGCGCGGGCACGCAGAAGGTGGAGGAAGAGGTGCGGCGGCTGTTCCCCGACGCGCGGACGGTGCGCGTGGACAACGACACCACCCGGGAAAAGGACGCGCACGAGAAGCTGCTGGAGCGCTTCCGCAGCGGCGCGGCCAACGTCATGATCGGCACGCAGATGATCGCCAAGGGGCTGGACTTTCCCAGGGTCACGCTGGTGGGCGCAGTGGCGGCGGACATGACGCTGAACCTGCCCGACTATCGCAGCGTGGAGCGCACGTTTCAGCTCATCACTCAGGTGGCCGGGCGCGCCGGGCGCGCGGACGATCCCGGCCGGGTGATCGTGCAGACCTACGAGCCGGAGCACTACGGCATTCAGCTGGCCGCCCGGCAGGACTACCGCGCGTTCTACTTCCGGGAGAGCGAGTTTCGCCGCAAGGCGCTCTACCCGCCCTTCACGGCCATCGCGCGCATCGTGTTCAGCGCGAAGGAACCCGAGGCTGCTCAGAAGGCCGCCGAGGAGGCCGAGCGCGGCCTGAACGAATATCTGGACGCGGCGAACGCGCGCCGGGACGTGGTGCAGATGCGCGCGGCGGAAGCGCCCATCAAGCTGCTGCGCGGCATGGCGCGCTGGCAGGTTTTTCTGAAGATGTATTTCAAGGGCGATCTCGACGGCGTATTCGAGAAGATGCAGGCGCTGGCCGACGCCGCCCCCGAGGGCGTTCGCGCCGAAATGGAAGTCAATCCGTCCAGCCTGTTCTGACAGAGAACTGCGCCGGATTTCGCAAGAGAGGAATGAAAGCAGATGGCAATTCGAAAGATCGTTGTGCTGGGCGAGGACGAGGTGCTGCGCAAGCGCTCGCGCCGGGTGGACAAGTTTGACAAGCGCCTTCGGACGCTTCTGGACGACATGGCGCAGACCATGTACGACGCGGACGGCGTGGGGCTCGCCGCGCCTCAGGTGGGCATTCTGAAGCGCGCCGTGGTCATCGACGTGGGCGATGGGCTGATCGAGCTGGTCAACCCCGAAATTCTCCGCACCGAGGGCGCGGTGGTGGGCGCGGAGGGCTGTCTGTCCATTCCCGGCCGCCGCTGCACGGTGGAGCGCCCCGAAAAGGTGGTCGTCGCCGCGCAGAACCGCGACGGCAAGGCCATTCAGCTGGAGGCCGAGGGCCTTCTGGCCGTGGCCATGTGCCACGAAATCGACCATCTGGACGGCGTTCTGTACATCGACAGGATGATCGAGGACGTGACCGACCGCTACGAGCAGGACGAGGAGTAAGCCATGGCAAAGCGCAGCATTGTCCGTCTGGGCGAGGACGATATTCTCCGAAAGCACTGCCGCGCCGTCGAGCGCTTTGACGGCCGTCTGGCCGCGCTGCTGGACGACATGGCCGAGACCATGTACGCCGCCAACGGCGCGGGACTGGCCGCGCCGCAGGTGGGCATTCTGAAGCGCGCCGTGGTCGTGGACGCGGGCGGCGGACTGATCGAGCTGGTCAATCCCGAAATCATCCGCGCCGAGGGCGCGCGCGTGGGCGTGGAGAGCTGCCTGTCCGTGCCGGATCGCTGCGGCACGGTGGAGCGGCCGGAAAAGGTCGCGGTGCGCGCGCAGAACCGCCGCGGCGAACCGATTGAGATTACCGGCGAGGGCTTTCTCGCCGTGGCGCTCTGCCACGAGATCGACCATCTGGACGGCATTCTGTACATTGACAGGATGATCGAGGACGTGAGCGGGCGCTACCGCCAGGTCAGGAAGGGTGAATGAGCATGACAAAGGTCGTATTTATGGGCACGCCGCAGTTCGCGGTGCCCTCGCTGGACGCGCTGCTGGACGCGGGCTACGAGGTGGTCGGCGTTTTCACGCAGCCGGATCGCCCCGTGGGCCGCGGCCACAGGCTGGCCGCCTGCCCGGTCAAAGAGCGGGCGCTGGAGCGCGGCTGTCCGGTGTTTCAGTTTGAGAAGATCCGCCGGCCCGAGGGCGTGGCGCAGCTGCGCGCGCTTCAGCCGGACGTGATGGTCACGGCGGCCTTCGGCCAGATCCTCACACAGGAGGTGCTGGACATTCCGGTGCGCGGCGTGGTGAACGTTCACGCGTCGCTGCTGCCGAAGCATCGCGGCTCCGCACCCATCAACTGGTGCATCCTTCAGGGCGACGAGACCGCCGGCGTGACGACGATGCTCACCGCCGCGGGCATCGACACCGGCGACATGCTGCTCAAGCGTGAAACGCCCATCGGCGAGCTGGAAACCGCCGGCGAGCTGACCGACCGTCTCTCCCGCATCGGCGCGGAGCTGCTGACCGAGACGCTGAGCAAATATCTCTCCGGCGAAATCGCGCCCATCCCCCAGGACGAGGCGCAGTCCTCCTACGAACCGATGCTGGACAAGGAGATGGGCTGCATTGACTGGACGCGCCCGGCGCGGGAAATCGCCCGTCAGGTGCGCGGTCTGAACCCGTGGCCCTGCGCCTATACCGATTCCGCCGCCGGTCGGCTGAAGGTCTATCTGGCCCGGCCGGTGGACGGCGAGCCCGGCGCGCAGCCCGGCACGGTGGTCGCCTCCGGCGCGAAGGAGGGCCTGATCGTCGCCTGCGGCGAGGGCCGGCTGGAGCTGATGGAAATTCAGGCCCCCAACGCCAAGCGAATGGCGGTCAGGGCCTATCTGTCCGGCAAAAGAATCGAACCGGGAACGCGCTTCGGCGTAGAAGAATGAGAGGTGCGCAAGCATGAATCAGGATCACGAAAACCGCCGCCCCCACGGCGACCCTTCCGAGAAGCGCGATTATCCCCGCGAAAATAAGCCCCACGGCGAACGCAGATTCGACAAAAAGCCCGGCGAACGCCGGTTTGAAGCTCGACCGAAGGGCGAGCGCCGCTTCGACGACAAGCCC
>USDD01000055.1 GCA_900553265.1 uncultured Eubacteriales bacterium | reverse complement strand
CCCCCAACGCGCCTGTTTCAAGAAATCTGCCAGACAGCCGCCCCATCGCACACAAACAAAAAGCGCCCTTCTCCATACGGAGAGGGGCGCTTTGGCGCGTTCGATTATTCGGACACGTAGGGCAGCAGAGCGATGGTGCGCGCGCGCTTGATGGCGGTGGACAGCTGACGCTGATGCTTGGCGCAGGTGCCCATCATGCGGCGGGGCAGGATCTTGCCGCGCTCGCTGGTGAAGCGGCGCAGTCTCATGACATCCTTATAATCGATGTGCTGAACCTTGTCTACGCAGAACGCACAAACCTTCCGGCGCGGCTTGCGGCCACGGGGACGGCGAATGCGATCGCCTCTATCTTCAGACATGTTTGCGTTCCTCCTTGTCAGATTTCAAGGCCGGAAAGCGGATGCTTTCCCGGCGCGTGCGACGAACGAGGGTTCGTCAGAACGGAAGCTCGTCGTCGTCCACCTCGGTAAATCCACCGGACGGCGCGGAGCCGGACGGGGCCGGGGGCGGCGGCGGGTTGTCGGTGCGGGGATGTCCGCCCTCGGAAGGACGGGAATCGCAGAACTCCACATTGTCCGCGATTACCTCGGTGACGTAGCGCTTGGAACCGTCCTGCGCATCATAGGAACGGGTCTGAAGGCTGCCCTCGACGGCAATTTTGCGGCCCTTGCTCAGATAGCGGGAGCAGAACTCCGCGGTCTGACGCCAGCAGATAACGGTGAAGAAATCCGCCTCACGAACGCCCTGCTGATTGGCAAAGCGGCGCTGAACGGCGATGCGCAGCGTGCACTGCGCGATGCCGGACTGCGTGGTGCGGGATTCCGGATCCGCGGCGAGGTTTCCAACGAGAATGACTCTGTTCATAATTCGCACCTGCCTTTTGCGGCTTGGTCGTTATTCGGCCTCAGAGACGGGAGCCTCGTCGTCCACGACTTCGGCCTTCACTTCGACTTCCACAGCGGCGGGAGCTTCGGTCGCGGGAGCGACTTCGGCGGCCTCGCGGGCGACGTAGGGCTTCTGCGGTTCACGCTTGGCCGGCAGTTCGCCTTCGTAGCGGATGACGAGGTAACGCAGCACGGAATCGGAGATCTGAAGGTTGCGCTCCAGCTCACGGGGCAGATCGGAGGGCGCCTTGATGTACATCAGGACGTAGTAGCCCTCGGTCTTGTAGTTGATGGCGTAGGCCAGACGGCGCTTGCCCCACTCATCAACGCGGTCGATTTCGCCGCCGTTCTTCTTCACGAGCTCGGAAAAACGGTTAATCAGCTCAACTCTTGCGCCATCTTCCAGTGCGGGATCGATGACGTACATGACTTCATACTGGTTCATGGTGTTTCACCTCCTTATGGACTTCGGCCACGGACTGTTCGCCGTGGCAAGGATGCGCCAATAATCATTATAGCGCATCACTGCTCGTTTTTCAAGGGGAAAGACGCACATTTTTCCGAAAATTAAACCGCCCCGCTGAATTGCGGGGCGGCCGAAGGGGAGGAAGAATCAGGAATTGGCGACCTCGCCGACGGCGGATTCCACCGTCGCGGCGTCGATGGAGCCAACGATCTCGGCGACCTTCTGCACAGACGCGTCCGCAGCCAGCTTGGCCCAGGCTTCCTTCGCCACGTCGATCAGATCGACCTCGGGCAGATCGGTGCTGTCAAAGGAGAAGGTGACGACGTTCTTGTCGGAGAAGTCCACGGGAGAGACGGAAACCTTGTCCCAGGCCACGTGCACCTTGAAGCCCTCGCCGTCGGCGGCGTAGGAGAAGGCGTAGTCGTTCGCACCGCGGGTTTCCACGGTCACGCCGGACTCGGTCAGAGAGGGGATCATCTGGTCGATCCAGGAGGTGTCCTCAAAGGTGGAGTAGATCATCGCGGCGGTGCTGGGCAGATCCATCTGGATGTCGAAATCCTCGTCCAGAATCTTCGCCAGATCAGTGATGTGCAGAACGTCCTTCGCGCCGCCGAAGGTCAGCGACAGATCGTCGTCGCCCAGCGTGCCCTGCACGGTCAGCGTCTGTTCGCCGTTGAGCAGCACGGCGCACTCGCCCCAGTAGCCGGTATCGGTGGTGCCAATTACGCCCTCGATGGAGGGATTGAAGGCGATGGTCTCGCCGTTGTAGGTGAATTCGATCTCATCGATCACGACGTGCCAGGCGGTGCCGGCGGGTTCCTCGGCGACTGCGCTGAAGGTCAGAGCCATCAGAGCGCAGAGAACCAGAGCAAAAAACTTCTTCATCATGGAAATCAGTCTCCTTTCAACACTTAGGTACAATTACCATTTAATTAGACACACGGGGATTGCAAAAAGTTCCCGGATGCCACAAAATTTTTTTACGCCGCGTCGCCCAGCAGCAGGCGCTGGGTGGCCGCGTCGGCCACGCCGGTCTCGGGCAGGCCGTTGGCGCGCTGGAAGGCCGAAATGGCGTCGGCGGTGCTGTCGCCGTAAACGCCGTCGGCCACGTCGCCCTTGGTGGCGGTCTTCGCGCCGGCGGCGAGATAGCCCTTCTCGTACAGCGCGCGCTGAATCAGCACCACGGACCAGGAGTAGTCGCCCTTCTTCTGCTCGGCGTAGACCGTCGCGTAGGGCTGCGGCTCGGGCATCGTGGTTTCGGCGGTGGACAGGTCGGAGACGGCGTTGGCCTCCAGCCCCAGCAGCTCGTTGAGCGTCACCAGCTCGTAGCCCTGGGAGACAGCGTAGGGAATGAACTCCTTGAGCTTGGCCGTGTCCGCGTCGGTGGTGTGGAACAGGTAGATCTTGCCGGGAGCCAGCGAGCTCTTGATTCGCTCCAGATCCGCGTCGGAGCCGGACAGCGACCAGTCGGCGATACCCAGATAGCCCAGCTGCCTGAGGTAGTTGTGGGTGCGCTGGTCGTATTCGCCGTCGCCGCCCATCAGGCGGAAGAAGTGCTCCTGATAGTTCACGCCCAGCGCCTGACTGACCGCCGCGCGCTGCTTCCAGATCTCGGCGGCCATGTCCTCCTCGGACATGCGGAAGATGCGCGAATGACTCCAGGTGTGGTTCTCGATTTCAAAGCCGTAGTTGAACACGCAGGCCTTCAGGATGTCGCTCATGCCGTCGCGCACGACGTTCTGGCCGATGGGGAACAGCGTCAGCCGCCCGCCGCGGTCGATGGCCAGCTTGGCGATGGTCTTGAGATTGTCCATCTGGAAGCAGTCGTCCACGGTGATGGCGATGCGCTTTTCGGTCGTGTCCGCGTGATGGATCACGGGCAGATATTCAAAGGTCGCCTCGGCCTCGATCTCTTCCTCGGGATGGATGGCCGCGAAGGATTCGTCGGGAGCCTGCGTGGGTTCGATTGTCGGCTCCGGCGTGGGTACGGCGGTGGGTTCGACCGTCGGCTCGGCCGTGGGAACGGGAGCGCCGACGGTCGGCTCCAGCGCCAGCGCGTAGTTATTGCCGACCGGGGCGACCGCGTCGCGCGTGGGAGTCGTCATAATGAGGACGCACAGGGTCACGGCGAGCAGCGCCATCGCGCCGCAGGCGGCGCAGAGGAAATACTTTTGGCGGCGGCGCTTCCGGCGCAGCGCTTTCTTGGACATTTCGAAGACCTCCGAAGATAATGATGGCGGCGATGGGGTCCGCCTCGCTGATTGCATTCATTAGACCAACGCATCCGGCAAATAGTTTCAGACAAATTGTGTCATTTCCGTCAAACGGTTGTAAAGCGCGCCGGGGCGCGGACTTCTGCGAAGAGAGCCGCAGCTTCGCGGCCCCTCTCCCCTTGGAGAAAAAGCGCGAAGCTTCGGCTCTGGAACAGTTTCTTCTAATTAAAATAGGAAGCGCCTGTCTTTGCGACCGCGTCGTCGGCGAACAGTCGCGTCTGGGTTTCCGTGGTGGCCACGCCGCTGGCCAGAATGCCCGACGCGGCCTGAAATTCGCACAGCGCGGAGCTGGTGCTGTCGCCGAACACGCCGTCCGCGCCGTCGGCGGGCAAGTAGCCCAGCGCGGTCAGCCGCTGCTGGATGAGGTAGACCTGATAGGCGCGGTCGCCCAGCCGCTGCTCCACATAGAGCGGGCCGTCATACTGAGGCGCGGGCAGCGTGCGGCTGAGAATATTATCCTCGGCGGCGGTCAGCGAGTTTTCCTCAAAGCCCAGCAGCGCGTTGACCGTGACGAAGCGATAGCCGCGGCCGGAGGCGTACTGCATGAACGAAGCCAGCTTGGCGAGATCCTCGTCCGAGGTGGTGAAGGCATAGATGCCGCCGGGCTTCAGCGCGGCGCAGAGGGCGTCGGCGTCGTTGCCGGAGGCGGATTTTGTCCAGTTGACGATGCCGTCGTAGCCCAGCTGCTTCAGATAGCTGTGGGTGCGCGCGTCCCTCGCACCGGAGCCGCCGCGCATGTGGAACAGGTGCATGCCGTAGTCCGCGTCCAGAATGTAGTCCACCGCGATACCCGGCGACCAGATCTCCGAGGCCATGTCGCTGTCCGAGAGGCGATAGATCAGGCTGTCGCTCCATGTGCGGTTTTCGACCTCGAAACCCAGGTCGCTAATGCAGGTGCGCAGAATGTCGTCCATGCCCTGCTGCATCACCACGCGGCCCAGCGGGAACAGCGTCAGCTTCGCGCCCATCTGCGCGCAGGCCGACGCGGCGGTGCGCAGGTTCGCCGCGTTGGAGCAGTCCTCCAGCACCACGGCGACGACCTTCTCCTCCGTGTCCGCGCCGGTATAGACGGGCAGGAAGTCGTAGGTCTCGGACGGAACCGGCGTGGCGGCGGGGGCTTCCGTCGCGTCGGCGGGAACCTCGGTAGGCGCGGGCGTATCCGCGGCCTTCAGCGTCAGCGGAGCGGGCGTGCCCGCGTCGACGAAGTCCGCGGTGTTCAGCGCCGGAGCGTCCGCCGCGCGGTTGAGCTTCGCGTCGACGACGATGGCCGCGACCAGTATAATCGCGCAGATGGAGAACAGCAGAATCAATGTGGAAAAAAACCGCTCACGGCGGCTGGATCTCATTCGGGACATGGCAGACCTCACCCATCATCAATGTATAAATAAGTATATCATTTATTTTTAATCTGGATATGACGAATCGGTGAAGAAAGCGGGTCTTTCCGTCGAAAAAGAAGCGCGCGCGGAATGAAATGGCGGGGGCGGCGCGATCGGAGAAATTGAAAGCGCTTTTTTCGGAAAAAAGCGGATTTGCAGGAAGACGCTGCTGAAAGATGTACTGTGAATTTTACGTAAAAACGTTGCGAAATCTGGAAGGGAGATGATTGACATGAAATAGCTCGGTGAATATAATAATAAAACAGGAGACTGGGGCTTTCCGCAGATATGGAAGGCCCGCTCCTGAGACAAAAGACTGTCCGACAAGGTATACGACTGAGAGCAGCGATACGGCGGAGGATGGAAGACAGACGCGCGCGGCCGATGCGTTCCGGCTTAAAAAAGCCGATGGGCGGATCGGAGGGCGAAGCTTTGCTTCGCGGCGCGCGCCCGGTCGTTTTCCATCCGTCGTCGCTTCGCCGGGGAAAGGAAGCGTGGCTTTGCAGGAAAATCCGTTTTCGACGCGTCGCCGCTGGGGGAAGAGACGCCCCACGGGAGCGATGATGGCCATACTGCTCGTCGCCGTCGCGCTGGCGTACGCGGGCATTCTGCTGGGCGTGCGCGCGGTGGGAAACCGGTTCGAGGGCGGGGAGGCGGCCGAGCCCGTCGGCTCGCTGGAGGGCCGCTTCGCGGACGACAACGTCGAGATGCAGTATGCCGGCCGAACCTGGAGCTATCGCAGGAGAGACCTGACCAATCTGCTGCTGATCGGCGTGGACTGGGCCGACGGCGAAGCCGCCGCCTCGGAGCGCTACGCCGGGCAGGCGGACTTCCTTCTTCTGCTGACCATCGACCGCGGAAACAGAACCGTGTCCGCCCTTCAGCTGGATCGCGACACCATCGCGGACGTCCGCATCCTCGGCCCCTTCGGAGATTTCACCGGAATTCGCGCAACGCAGATCTGCCTCTCTCACGCCTACGGCGAAACGGCGGAGGAAAACTGCGAAAACACGGTCTGGGCTGTGAGCCGCCTGCTGGCGAACATCCCCATCGACGGCTATCTGGCGCTGGACATGGGCGGAATCGCCGCGCTGAACGACGCGCTGGGCGGCGTGACGGTGACGCTGGAGGAGGACTTTTCCCAGCTCGACCCGCAGATGACGAAGGGCGCGGCCCTCCGGCTTCAGGGCGATCAGGCGGAGAAATTCGTCCGTGGCCGCCGGGACGTGGGCGACGGCACCAACGCTTCGCGCATGCGCCGGCAGAAGGCGTTTATCGACGCGGCGCGAGAGCTGCTGCTTCAGCAGATGAACGCGGATAGGAACTGCGTTGGCAGGCTGTACGACGCGCTGGAGGAGCATCTGACGACGAATCTTCAGCGCGGCTGGCTGATCAACAAGGCCTACGAGTGCCGGGAATACCAGTGGAAGGACATGATAACTCCGGCGGGCAGTCATGCCGTGGGCGAGGACGGCTTCATGGAATTCCATGCCGACGCGGACGCGCTGAACGCGCTGCTGGCTGAGAGCTTCTTTGAATGACACATCGGAAAGGAGAAGAAACGTGAAAAAACGTATATTCAGCGCCGCGCTGGCGCTGACGCTGTGGGCGGGAAGCGCGACGGCGGCGGTGCTCACCGACGCGCCTGGCACGCCGACGCAGGATCGCGCCGTGGATCTGACCGCGGCATGGGCCGACGGGCAGGCGACGGATTACGATCTGGCGGAGCAGCCTGCGGATCTGCTGACCATGAACACCTCGAAGGACGTGTTTCTGTATGTTTACGAGCAGGAGAACCGCCCGGTGACGTGGTATCCGGAGCAGACGCAGCAGGCCATCGCGGAGATGGCGGGCTGCGATCCCGACGCGCTGCACATGTCGGAGCTGTTCCGCCTGCACGCCCCCGAGACCGATGTTCAGTCGGATCTGGACGTGACGCTGACGCTGGACATCGACTACGCGCCGGGCCAGCTGACGGTGGCCGTGCTGGGCGACACGTCGGATCCCGAAAATGTCGTCTGGACGCCGGTGGAATCCCGCGTCACGAAGGTCGGACAGGTGGAGCTGGTGATTCCCAAGGCGCTGATGGAGCAGCTGCAGGGCGAGGACGTGCTGTTCACCCTGCTGACCGTTCGCAAGGGCGGCGGGCATAAGACCGTTCAGGTGGAGACGACCGCCGAGCCGGACAGCCTGCCGAGCAAGCAGGCGGGGGACGAGGTGCGCGTGGAAAAGACCGTCCGCAGCGACGGAACGGTGGCCGAGGACGATTTCGAGCTGGAGATCGCGCCCGAGACGCAGGTCATCCGGCAGGAGATCACCCGACTGGGCGAGCATCTGGACGAGAATCAGCCTGCGCTGGACTGGCTGCCCGAGGCGGATCAGGAGCGCGTGCGCTGCCTGCTGAAGGAAGCGGGCGTGGATCCGGACTCGCTGGTCATCACGGACTACGTGCCGCTGATTACGAAGGACTTCGACCACACCGACGGCGACGCGCTGGCCACGCTCGCCTTCGCGACGCCCTACGAGCCGGGTCAGGTCATCCTGACGGCGCTGGGCGTGCCGAAGCAGGGAACCGTCGAGGACGGCGAGACGCTGATGGACTGGGCGGTGCAGCCCGCCGTCGTGCGCGACGGGGGCCACGTGGACATTGTGTTCGACCAGCTGGCGCTGATCGGCATGGGCGAGGAGACCGGCCTTTTGCTGATGTTCAGCGTCCCGGCGGAGGAATAAAAAAACACACGCAGGAGCGCCGCCGGTAAAGCGCGGCGGAGGCTCCGGGAAGGCAGAGCGAATGAACGAAAATCGAACCGATTCCGTCGGCGCGGAGGAGCGGAGCCGCTCCAGCGAGGCGGAGCTGCTGGCGGAGATTCTGGCCCGCATGAACGAGCGGGACGCCGCGTCTACGCAGAAGCCGCCGGCGGCGAACGCAGCGCCGAGAACCGTCAATCTGGTGGAGCTGTTTTACTTTTTCCTGTCCAAGCTGCACTATATCGCGCTGGGAATGCTGCTGGGCGCGGTGCTGCTGGGCGCGTATGCCCGATATCGGGTCACGCCCGTCTACACGGCCACCTCCAAGCTCTACATCATGGGCTCCACGGGAACCAGCATCATGGCGGATCTTCAGATCGGCTCCACGCTGACCATGGACTATCAGGAGGTATTCCGCACCTGGGAGGTTCATCAGATGGTCAACGACGCGCTGGGCACGAACTACAGCTATTCCGCGCTGCAGAGCATGCTCACCGTGGCGAACCCGGAGGACACGCGCATTCTGTACATCACCGTGCGCCATCCGGATTCTCAGATGGCGGCGGACATCGCCAATGCCTACGCCACCGCGGCCAAGCGCTTTATCACCCAGACCATGAACACCGACGAGCCCAGCACCTTCTCCATCGCGCTGGTGCCGGGCGTGTCCAGCGGCGTGGGCATGACGGGCTACGTCATCCGCGGAATTCTGCTGGGCACCGTGCTGGCGGGCGGAATCCTGATGCTGGTCTTTCTGCTGGACACCCGGCCGAGATCGCCGGAGGACGTGATGCGCTATGCCAATCTGCCCACGCTGGCGGTGATTCCCGCAAACCCGAGCATGAACGGCTCCAACCCGCGTAGGAGAAAGGCGAGAAAGCAATGAACCATCTGAACATCTCCGGCTTTCCGGCGCTGGATTACGCGTGCAGCGAGGCGATGAACACCCTCTGCACCAACCTGTCCTATTGCGGAACCAACGTCCGGACCGTGCTCTTCACCAGCCGCTATGAGCAGGAGGGCAAGTCCTGCATCGCCATGAACGTCATGCGCACGCTGGCCAGCTACGGCAAACGCGTGCTGCTGGTGGACGCCGATCTGCGCTGCTCCGCGCTGGCGAGGCGCTATCGCTTCGACTATGTCCACAAGGACTCGCCAGGTCTGGCCCAGTATCTGGCCGGGATGTGCGCGCTGGAGCAGGCGATCTACGAAACCAACCTTCCGGGTGCGTTCATTCTGCCCGCCGGGCGCGAGGTCATCAACTCCATGCAGCTGCTGGCTTCCCCGCGCTGCGCGGAGATGATGGGCGCGCTGCGCGAGCGCTTCGACATGGTGCTGGTGGATTCGCCGCCGGCGGGCGTGATCGTGGACGCGCTGGAAATCGCCAAGCACTGCGACGGCGCGATTCTGGTGGTGGCCTGCAATAAGGGCCGCGGGCAGGACATCGGCGAGGTCGCCGGGAACATCGCCCGAACCGGCTGCAGGGTGCTGGGCGCGGTGATGAACGGCGTGAATCTGAAGACCTTCCGCAATCGCAGGTACTACTATCGCTCCGGACGCTATTCCGCCTATTACCACAACGATTACTATGGCAGGGAGAAGCCGAAGCACGGATGAGCCCCGAGAGCCGCGTCGATCCTTACATATTTTTCATGAAAGACGGCTTGCCAAAATGGAAGGAATGAGATATAATATTTGTATTAAGCACGGTTACATCGGCCAAAGGCGCGCGTGAGCGCGCGGCGGCTGGGCGGGAACGCTTTCCTGGCGCAGGCGCGGCGTTCGGGGAAGGATATTTTCCCGGCGCGGGTAAGGCGTTCGGAAGAGGATGCCTTCCCGGCGCGGGCGCGCGCGATGGACATGCCGCAGAAATCGTCGCGGCGCTTCGGTAAAGGACATGTCGAAGGAATCGCGGCGCTTCGATCAGGGAGCGGAGGAGCTCCGGGTTCGCACACTCGCCATGGCGCAGTGGTGTGCGCTGGCCCGGGAGGGCTGCGCGCCGCCCGTGACCATCCCGCTGGAGGGCGACAGCATGCGCCCGCTGATTCGCCGGGGGCGCGACCCGGTGACCATCGTTCCCGTCGGCGGCGCGCTGAAAAAAGGCGACGTGGCGCTGTTCACGCTGGGCGACGGGCGCTATGTGGTGCACCGAATCTGGAAGCTGCGCGGCGGTTTTGTCCGGACGCTGGGCGACAACTGCGCGTGTCCTGAGCCGTGGTTTCCGAGAGAACAGGTGCTGGGTCGGGCGGTTCGAGTGGATCGAGGCGGCCGCCGCATCCGGCTGGACACGCCCGCGGCGAGAATGCTCGGAAGGGCATGGCTGGCGCTGAGGCCAGCGAGAAACGGCGTTCGGCGGCTGAAGTCGCTGGGCGCGCGGTGTGTAAAAGCGATTCTTTTCCGAAAGGGGAAGACCTGAAGTGGAGAATGAAATGCCGAAGAGCCTGAACGTCCTGCTCCGGCAGCTGGACGAACAGGGAATCACCGACTATCGCCGCTATCAGCAGGTGCGCAGATACCTCAGCTTCAAGGCCCGGGAAAAGAATCTGCCCATCTCCAACAGCTTTGAGCTCACGCCGCTGTGCAATCTGGACTGCAAAATGTGCTACGTCCATCTCCAGAAGGAACAGATGCACGGAGCGGAGCTGCTGACCACGGAGCAGTGGAAGGACGTCATGCGGCAGTCCATCGACGCGGGCATGATGTTCGCCACGCTGACCGGCGGGGAATGCCTGACCTATCCGGGCTTCGACGAGCTGTATCTCTTCCTTCAGGAAAAGGGTGTGCAGGTTGGAGTGCTGTCCAACGGCTTGCTGATGAACGCGGAACGAGCGGCCTTTTTCAAAGCCCATTCGCCGGCAATTATTCAGGTGACGCTGTACGGCGCGAGCGAGGAAGCCTACGAGCGCGTGACGGGAAAGCGAGCGTTCGCCCGGGTGATGGAGAACCTCCATCGGCTGCGGGAAGCGGAGCTGCCGCTGCTCGTCGCGGTTACGCCCAACGCGTTCATGACCGACGGAGAAGCGGTGGTTCGGCTTTTACATGCGGAAGGGCTTCCGTTTCAAATCAACTCTGGATTGATGCGTCCACGGGAGGAAACCGGGCGAGCGCTGGCGGACGCGGATTTGGACGCGTATGTTGCCATGTATCGTCTGCACAGCGAGCTGACCGGCGGGACGGTGGAGCCTGAGTGCGACGTGGACGCACTGCCGAATCCCGGCGGCGGACAGTCGAAAGCGCCGAAGGGCGTTCGCTGCGGCGCGGGCCGCGGCGGTTTTTCCATCGACTGGCAGGGCGGCATGAAGCCCTGCAACACTTTTCCCTGTACGCCGGAGAAGGTGCTTTCGCTGGGCGTAGCCGAAGCGTGGCGACGAACCAACTGCACGGCACTGAGCTATCCTCAGCCTGTGGAATGCGAGGACTGCGCCTATCAGTCGGTCTGCAAGCACTGCGTTGCAGAGCACGCCGCAGGTGCGGAGCCGGGGCACGCCAGCCCCAGCGTCTGCGCGTGGGGCAAGCACATGGTGGCTGAAGGACTGCTGAAAATATAGAAGAGACAATTTGAAAGCGTGTAAAGTAAAATGAAGAAGATAAAGAAAACGTATGAAAAGCCCACAGCACAGATGATTCGCTTTATGTATCGCGATCAAGTCGTTGCAGCGAGTGGGGGAAAGTGCATAAATATTGGCATGGAGAGTCCAATAGGCGAAGTTATTTATTGCCACAAAAAGTGGAACGATGAAGCGTGGTAATAGTGTACTACGCGTTGCTTTTGTAACCGTGTAAGATAAGGCCAAAGGCCTGCTGAGCATTCAGCAGCTTTAGCATAGATCATCAATGAGACAGGAGGAAGGAATCATGAAGAAGAACTACGAGAAGCCGACTGTGGAAGTCGTGAAGTTTCAGTATAGGGATCAGGTAGTTGCAGCAAGCACATGCACTGCTGAACATGATCAAACGGATTATCTAACGCAGAATTGCAAATGGACGGGCGGCTGGGTGACTCCCTCGGGAACTGGTATGTAAAGAAGTATAAGAGACTTTATGACCCTCTACACCACAGCCTCTCACGTCCTGACCCACCCCGTCGCGGGTGAAGCCGTTCCCGCCGCGCGGCAGATCGACCTCTTTCAGGAGGTTCGCGTCTGCCGCACGGACGACGGCGGTTGGCTGTTCGGCTTGCCGGATGGCTCTGCTTTGCCGCGGGTGGAGACGGACGGCGAATATCGGAATATTGTGCTCCATGCCAATCCCGGGAACCGGGACGAACGGGAGCGCTTTTTGCTGCGCACCGCCTTCGAATGCCGCTTCTGCTTTGAGGGAATTCTCTCCTTTCACGCCGCGTGCGTGGAGCTGGACGGCTATGCGGTGGCGTTCACCGGGCACAGCGGACTGGGCAAGTCCACGCGCGCCCGGGCGTGGGAGGAGGCGCTGGGCGCGGCCTTCCTCAGCGGCGACCGACCCGCCCTGCGGCTGACGAAGGGCGGCTGCATGGCCTGCGGCGTGCCTTGGGACGGCAAGGAGCAGATTTTCCGCGACGTGGAGGTTCCCCTGAAGTGCATCCTCGAGGTGCGCCGCTCGCCGGAGAACTACATCCGCAGGCTCAGCGCCGATCAGGCGCGGCAGCTCGCGGCGCAGCAGAGCTTCGTGCCCATGTGGGACGCCGACGCCGCCGCCATGGCCATGGCCAACATCCGCAGGCTGATTCAGAGCGTCCCGGTCTATCGCGTGTTCTGTGGCCCCGACGCCGCCGACGCGCGGGCCGTGCACGACATACTCATCCATCATCCCGAACAGATCAGAGAGGAAGAAAAGGATATGCGCATCAAGGACGGATTTGTGCTTCGCAATGTCATCGACGAGTACGTCGTCATGCCCACGGGCGACAACATTGCGAAATTCGCGGGCACGGTGGTGCTCAACGAGGTTTCGGCGTTCCTGTTTAAGCAGCTGGAAAACCCGGTCTCCCGGGCCGACCTGCTGAGCGCGCTGCTCAGCGAATACGACGTGGACGAGGCCACCGCCGGGGCCGATCTGGACGCGCTGCTGGATCAGTTCCGCGAGATGGGACTGCTGGAGGACTGAGCGCGCGATGAAGCCGCTGCTGCGTGAGGTCTGGGACAACGACCGAAGGGCTTTTCTGACGCTCCTTGGCTGGAACATCGGCGTGTCGCTGCTGGGCGGAATCGGCATTGTGATGCTCATTCCGCTGCTGAACATGCTTCAGATCGGCGACAGCCGCCTGCCCGGCTGGTTCCTCGCGCTGGACTATCCGCTGCGCGTGGGGCTGCTGCTGGCGGCGTATCTCGCGCTGGTGACGGTGAAGGCGCTGCTCTCCCGCGCGCTGTCCATCCGCGAGAGCCGGTTCATCGAGGACACCGGCCTGCGGCTGAGGAACCGGCTGTATGCCGCTCTTTCCGCCGCGAGCTGGGAGAGCCTGACCGCGCGCCGGGACGCGGATACCATCAATCTGTTCGTCAACCAGTGCGGACAGGTGAGCTACGGCGTGGGCGAGGTGATCCACCTGCTGGCCAGCCTCGTCTCCGCCGGGGTGCAGCTGGCCATCGCGCTGATGATGAGCGTTCCGGTCACGGCGCTGGTGGGCGTGCTCGGGCTGTGCATGCTGGCTGCCTTTCGGCCGCTGCGACGGAAATCCCGGGAATACGGCGAGGAAATGATCCGCATCAACCGGGAATTCTATGCGGAGCTGCAGAACCAGCTCTCCAGCGTCAAGGAGGTTCGCGCCTACGGCGTGGAAAAGGAGCACGCCCAGCGCTTCGAGCGCATCAGCGGCTCGTTCGTGACGGCGCGGCTGCGCTATGTGCGCCAGTGCACCGTGCCCGGACTGGTCTATTCCATCGCCGCGGCGCTGCTGATTGCGGCGGTCTATCTGGTATGCACACTGGGGCTGAAAATCGAAACCGACCGTCTGGTGGTGCTGGTGTATGTGTTCGCGCGGCTGTGGCCGCTTTTTTCGGGCTTTCAGGGGCGCATTCAGGCCATCAACAGCTGCGAGCCGGCCTATGAAAAGCTCCAAAGCGCCTTTGCCGGGGATGAGGCTCAGTCCGAGCCCGACGCCGCGGACGCGGACTTCTCGACGTGGCGCGAGGCAAAATTTGACCATGTGTCCTTTGCCTATCAAAACGCTGAGGAAAGCGCGCTGCGCGGCGTGAGCTTCGAGCTTCGGCGCGGCGAGGTGCTGGCGCTGCTGGGTCGCAACGGCGCGGGCAAGACCACGGCGGTCAATCTGCTGCTGGGCTTTCTGCTGCCGCAGGAGGGCTGCGTCCGGGTGGACGGCCGGCCGCTGTCCGGGGCGAACATCCGCGCGTGGCGGCGGCAGGCGGGCTATGTGCCCCAGGATCCGCTGATCCTGAACGCCTCCGTGCGCGAGAATCTGACGCGCTTTCACCCCGGAGCGGCGCAGGACGAGCTGGTCGCCGCGCTGAAGGCGGCCATGGCGTGGGACTTCGTCTCGCGCATGCCCGAGGGGCTGGACACGGAGTTGGGCGACCGCGGCGTGCGCCTCTCCGGCGGCGAGCGGCAGCGGATCGTGTTGGCTCGGGTTCTGCTGGGTCATCCCAGCCTGATCGTGCTGGACGAGGCCACCAGCGCGCTGGACTACGAGAGCGAGGCGGCCTTCCGCGAGGCCGTTCGGCGCATGAGCGGAAGCGCGGCGGTGGCGCTCATCGCCCACCGGCTCGCCA
Organism: uncultured Eubacteriales bacterium; assembly: GCA_900553265.1. Classification (GTDB taxonomy): domain Bacteria; phylum Bacillota; class Clostridia; order Christensenellales; family Aristaeellaceae; genus Faecivicinus. The sequence continues at coordinate 4,411 of USDD01000055.1, read as the reverse complement.
CCGTGCGCATGGCGGATCGCGCCGTCGTGCTCGAGCGCGGCGAAATCGCGGAGCAGGGAACCATCGGCGAGCTGCTTCGCAAAAAGGACGGCTACCTCTCCGGCATGGCCGGTCTGGAATAAAAAGCTCAGTTTTACAAGGAAGTACGGAAGCGTGTTCACATCGCAAAAGCAAAAAGGCGGGCCGAGGACGGCGCATGGCCTCTATCACGACGTGGCAATACGCGTGATAAAGCTGCTGAACGTCACGCTGATCACAGCGCCCTTCGTCGGCTGCTGGCTGCTGTATTACACGCGGCGCATTCTTCTGTTTCCCTCGCCGCTCCGAAGCGCCGGCGTCATCAGCATGTTCGTGCTGATGTACTTCATGTTCGCCCGGGTGTACGACGCCTTTCTGATCTCCATCAAGCGCATTTCCGAGATGTTCTTCTGTCGGGTGCTGGGAATTCTCCTGGTGGACGCGGCCATGTTTCTCGTGCTGTGGCTGATGAGCGGCGGCTTTCCCAACCTCCCGCCCGCGCTGGCGGCGCTGGCAGGTCAGCTGCTGCTGAGCTACCTTTGGTGCAAATATGCGCACGTATGGTATTTTCATAACTTTGCCGGACGGAAAACCGCCATTGTCTGCGACGAGCTGCCCGGCATGGAGAAGCGCTTTGAGCAGTATGGACTGAGCAAAAAGTTCGACGTGAAGGCGAGCTGCACGGCGGCGGAATGTCTGGCCGGCAGCATGAGCGTTCTCAACGGCATGGAGACCGTGTTCCTCTGCGGCGTGCACAGCCACGAGCGCAACATCATTCTGAAATACTGCGTGGCGAACAACATCTGTGCCTACGTCGTGCCGTGCATCGGCGACGTCATCATGAGCGGCACCCAGCGCATGCACCTGTTTTATCTGCCGATGCTGCGCGTGGGCTGCTACAATCCGCCGCCGGAATTTGTGCTGGTGAAGCGGGCGTTCGACGTGCTCGCCAGCTCGGCGGCGATTCTGCTGACCAGCCCGCTGATGCTGGGCGTGGCCGCGGCGGCGAAGCTTCAGGACGGCGGCAAGGTGTTCTACCGGCAGATGCGCCTGACCAAAGACGGCCGGGAATTCGAGATTCTGAATGTTCGGTGCATGGGAATTGCAGGGCGTTCTGCACAAAAATCATGCGTGATTTCGGCGTAAATGGCAGCAGTTTGCACAACTACCGGGCGCATTTCGGACATCAGACATCAAAATCGCTGGTGGCGGGGCGGGATTCGGTATGTCGGAAATAAGTGCAATGAGAATAGAGGGCTTTCCAACTGCGGCGGTATGATTATGCGCCGTACCAACGTCTATGGGCATGTACCGAACATGCCTTATTTCAAAGCTGAAAATGCCTGAAATATAAGGCTTTTTCAGACAGACCAAAGGATTAAGAAGAAAGAACGCACTGAAGCGAGACGGAGCGCAAGCCCTTAAAAAGCCCATTTTAAGCCGCTTATGGCGGGAATCCTGCATAATATGCAGGTAAATGGCTTCCACAGAGAGGGTACATCGCCAGAAAGGTGCTCTCTGAAGTGACGGAACGCACCGGCGAGGGCAGATTCGAAGCGTCTGCACGCATGCATCTAACCTCGCTTATCACATATTCTGTTTTCCGAGCATATACCGAAGCTCATACATCGTAAATCCTTGCCGCTCGGATGAGCGGCGCTTGCAGCATACAGAGGGGGAAGAGGAAAATGGCCCAGATGACGAAGTCCGTGCGAATGCGGGGAATGAATCTGCTTCATTTTGTTTTGATGGTTGCGGTGATGACCATCGCATGGCTGACCATGTACAGCCCGTCCATAGAACCGCAGACCGCTCAAATTACCACTACAGCCGTTCTCCTCTGTTATCTGGTTCTGTCTGTTTTCCTGTACCAAACCTATAACGCCTACAAAATCGGCATGTACCGTGCGGGAGAAACGTTTTACTCCCTGACGCTGGCCAATCTGATCGGCAATGCGCTGACCTATCTGTTCGCTTGTCTGATCCAGTGGCGGCTGCTGAACTGCGTTCCCGTGCTGTTCGTGCTGGCGGCGCAGACGGCGATCAGCGGGCTGTGGTGCCTTGCGGCGAACCAAATCTACTTCAAGCTGTACAAGCCTATGAAGACGCTGGTCATCTACAAGGACGAAGAAGACTTGGAAAAGCTGAACGAGATTGTCTTCTTTGAAAATCGCTTTGATGTCATCGGCAAGCTTCGGGATCCCGACGACGTGTTCGAAATCCTGCCTAAGTTGCAAGGCTGCCAGGCGGTGATCGTGTCCGGTATCGATGCGACGCTGCGCAACGGCATCGCGAAGGCCTGCATCGACCAGAACGTGGCGTGCTACTTCATTCCCCACATTGGCGACGTGATCATCGCCGGAGCGAAGCATGTGCAGTCCTTCAGCATCCCCATCATGGAAACGAGCCGCGCCGCGCTCAGCCCGGAGTATGCGTTCATCAAGCGGGCGATGGATATTGTCTGCTCGACGCTGGCGCTGGTGGTTCTCAGCCCCTTCATGCTGGCGACGGCGATTGTCATCAAGGCCTACGACCACGGCCCCGTGCTGTACAAGCAGGTACGCCTGACCAAGGACGGAAAGCACTACGCCATCCTAAAGTTCAGGTCGATGCGAGTAGATGCGGAGAAGGACGGCGTTGCCCGCCTCGCCAGCGACCACGACGACCGCATCACCCCGGTGGGGCGCCTCATCCGCGCCATCCGCTTTGACGAGCTGCCCCAGCTGATCAACATCCTTAAAGGCGATATGAGCATCGTCGGCCCCCGCCCGGAGCGCCCGGAAATCGCAGCCCAGTACGAAAAGGAAATGCCTGCATTCAGCCTGCGCCTGCAGGTAAAAGCCGGTCTGACCGGCACTGCCCAGGTCTATGGACGCTATAACACCGAGCCGAGGGACAAGCTGAAGATGGATCTGATGTACATCAATAGAATGTCTTTGGCAGAGGATCTGAAGCTGATCTTCGCCACCATCAAGATCCTGCTGATGAAGGAAAGCACCCAGGGCGTAGAGCAGGGGCACACTACAGCAGAGAAAGCCGAGAAAGCCGTGGAGAAGTCGGCGTGAGAAAGCCTGTTTATGCCTGAAAGCACCGAGGGGATTTCTGAGGGTCAAACCACTGCAATGAGTAACGAAAAAGACTGATAAATCGCTGATTTCCGCGAGAAACTGGCTCAAAAAGTTTAGCGAAATTTTGAGGTGTAATCGGGAATAAACATAGGTCTTTTGATGACATTACTCACTTCTCAGTCTGCATAACACTCGTGTGATGCGCACGATAGTATAAGAGCTTTAGAAAAAAAGGAACGGCTCAGACTTCAGAGATTGAGTCTGGGCTGCTTTTTGTGGGAGAGAGACGTTGTGAGTGTGGACAAGTACAGAGAATATTCGGTTCTCATGTCGGTATATCACAAGGAGAAGCCCGAATATTTGAGGCAAGCAATCGAAAGCGTTCAGTCGCAGACCTTCCCCACGGATGACTTTGTGCTGGTGTGTGATGGCCCGCTGAATCCAGAACTGGATTCCGTGATTGAAGCGAGGCAGCAGGAAATGGGTGATGTCCTGAATGTTGTTCGGCTGGCAAAAAATGGCGGCCTTGGGAATGCGCTAAGTCAGGGCATCAAGCACTGCAAGAATGAACTGGTTGCCCGGATGGACAGTGATGATATCGCCTACCCAGAGCGCTGCGAGAGGCAAATTGCTGTGTTTAACACACACCCGGAGGTGAGTATTTGCTCCGGTATCGTAGAGGAATTTACGACTGATCCGAAGATTGTGGATGCCAGACGTGTTCCCCCGGAAACCAATGCAGAGATCGTAGAGTTTGCGAAAAAGCGAAATCCGTTCAATCACCCCTGCGTGATGTACAAAAAATCGGCTGTTGAGGCGGCTGGTTCGTATCAGGAATTCTATCTGCTGGAGGATTATTATCTCTGGTTGCGGATGCTGATGGCCGGATATCAGGGTTACAACATTCAGGAGCCGCTGCTCCACATGAGAGCCGGTTCTGATATGTATAAACGGCGTGCCGGTTGGAAATATGCCATGACACAGGCCAAGTTGTTTAAATTTATGAAGCAGCAAGGCTTTATTGGAAATGGTCAGTACATCAAGATCTGTGTGATCCGTAGTGGGTCGGCGCTGGCTCCGAACTGGCTGCGGAAGTTTATGTTTAAGAAAGTGCTGAGGAAGTAAGAATGAAAGTTGCTTTTCTAATGCAGTGTCACAAGAATCCAGAGCAGATTAATCTTCTAGCTAGTATGAAAAAAGTAGAGAACAGAAATCAATTTGTTGACATTATGCGCGGCATTGCAATGCTGATGGTTGTACTTGGACACACAATGACTGGATGTACGGTTGATTCGCAAAAGAGCTTTCTTTTTAACATTGTGTGG
>USDD01000054.1 GCA_900553265.1 uncultured Eubacteriales bacterium | reverse complement strand
TCCAGATCGGCCTGAAGCTGGGTTCTCTCGGCAGTGCTCGCATCCAGATCGGCCTGAAGCTGAGTCTTCTCGGCAGCACTCGCATCCAGATCGGCCTGAAGCTGGGTTCTCTCGGCAGTGCTCGCATCCAGATCGGCCTGAAGCTGAGTCTTCTCGGCAGCGCTCGCATCCAGATCGGCCTGAAGCTGGGTTCTCTCGGCAGCACTCGCATCCAGATCGGCCTGAAGCTGGGTGTTTTCCGCGGCGCTCGCGTCCAGATCGGCCTGAAGCTGCGCCACCTCGGCGCTGCGCGCGTCCAGATCGGTCTGCAGGCGCTCGACCTCGGCGGTCTGCGCGTCCAGGTCGGCCTTCACAGTTTCCAGCTCGGACTGCGCGGTCTGCGCGCTGGACTGCGCATCGGACAGCTGGGCGCTGACGGCGGCGTAATTCGTCTCGCTGGCGGACAGCCGGTTCTTTACGAGAATCATGCCGGTGACGGCCGCGATGAGCAGCACAATCAGCACGATCAGCCAAACTCTGTTCTTGCGATCCATGTGATGAAGCCTCCTGTACAATTGCATATTCTGCAATCAGTATAACACAGCTTTTCCGGATTGAACAGCCTTTTTTTACAATTTTTCCCGGCTTTCGCCATCGCTCTCGGACTTGATTTTGAGCATCGCCTCGTCCGGCTGCAGGGATTTCAGCCGGCGCGCCCGCGCGCCGTCGAGCCGGTCGTCGAAGAGGCAGATTTTGTGCCAGTCGCACCACGCACAGGGGTTGGACTGCTCCATGCGCGCGGGGGCGGCGGCGCATTCGCCGCTGCGGATGCGGGAAAGATGCTCCTCGGCGCGGCGCAGCGCGCATTCGGTCAGCGCGCGGTAGTCGCTCTCCTCCGCGGTGACGCTGCCCTTGTAGGGCGCGCCCGATGTGGTGGTGCGCAGCTTGAGCACTTCGGCGGGCGCGGGCGAGAGGGCCTTGAGCAGCTCAGGGTCGCTGGGCATGAGGCCCTCCATGCGAAACCGTTTGCGGCGCTCGGCTTCCACCGCGCCGGGGTCGGAGCTCTGGAGATCGACGATGCCCTCGTCCAGCGTGAAGTAGTACACGCCCGCGCTCAGCGCGTCCCGGCGGCGCTGGGCCGCGGCGAGATAGACGGGCAGCTGAAGGCGAAGGCCGTAATAGGCCTCGCTGAGCTTGAGGGACTTGCCGCCGCGCTTGAAGTCGATGACGCGCAGATAGTCCGTCGCGCCGTCGCGCCATTCGTCGATGCGGTCGATGCGTCCCTCCAGCACGCAGCCGCCGGGCAGCGTCAGCGCCCTCTTGCCGTCCTCGCGGCCAAAGCTCTGCTCCAGCGCGGCGGTGTGGAAGCGGCTGCCGCGCATGTGCTCGGCCAGCACCGCGGCGCACACCCTTGCCGTGGACTTCAGCCGCCGGCGCTCGGCCAGCGCCACGGCGCTGTCGCCCAGCGGGCCGGAGGCGCGCATCGCGTCCAGCAGAAGGTCGCTCACCGCGTCCATGCGCGTTCCGGCGGCCTCGGCGGTCAGCTCGCCCAGATCGTCCATGGAGCGCAGCAGAAATTCGTTGACCGCGCTGTGGAAGAAGGTGCCCTCGTCCTTCGTGTTCAGCTCGAAGGGATCCACGCGCTCGGGCTTGAGACCATATTGAGCAAAAAACGCGAAGGGACACGCCGCGAAGCGCTCCAGCCGGGTGACGCTCAGCGACCCGAGCGCGCCGTAGAGCGCCCGGGCGGCGGCGGGGGAGAGCGCGTCGGCGCTCTCGGCACGGGACAGTGCCTGACTCAGCCGCATTAAGCCCGCCTTCGCCGCGGGCGCGTCCGAGCGCCGCAGCGCAGACAGGGCGGAAGCGTCCATCGCGGGCAGCGGCACGCCCTCGGCCTCGGCGCAGAGGGCGCGCCCGGCCATGGACAGCGCCGCACCCGGCGCGCTGCGGAGCATGCGCTCCAGCGCCGGCTCGCCCGCCACGCCGCCGCGGGTCTGCGTTCCGGGAAACAGCGCCTCGATCAGGGCGAACATCGCGCCGGGGCGCTGGGCCGCGCCGTCCGATCCGCTCAACGGACAGGACAGGCTGACGTAATCGGTGGCCATACCCAGCGAGGACTTCAGATAGAACCGCCTCAGACGCGAAAGATCCGCGTCGTCCGGGCCGAGATAGGCGTGGGCAAAGTCGGACAGAACGCGCTTCTGAGACGGCGTGAGCAGGCCCTCGTCGTCATTGACGGGCCGGTCGGCCGCACCGAGAATCAGAATCGCCTTCGATGGACGGGCGCAGGCGCGATCCATGCTCTGGGCCAGCACCGCGTCGCCCGACTGGGGCAGCGGCTTGAGCACCGCCGCGGACAGGGACTCCGTCAGCGTCTCGCGCAGCTCGGCCATGGACAGCTTCGCGTCGCCCATCAGCGCCTGCATCTGATCCATCGCGCCCAGCATGCGGTTCCAGACCTGCCCCTCCTCGCCGGCGATTTCGCGCAGATTTGCCTCGCACAGCCGCGCCATGCGGGCCTGAATCTTCGAATAGACCTCCGCGTCGGTCAGCAGGCCGAACAGCGCCGTGAGCTGCTGGGTCAGCGTCTGGCTGCGGCGCAGCCGGTCGCGCAGGCGGACGAGGGGCTCGGCCAGCCGCGCGCGCAGCGGCTCCAGCGCGTCCAGCTCGGCCTGGGCGCCCCGCTGCAACGGGCGCAGAAAGCGATTGCCGCGCAGCCCCCAGCGGACGATGTAGTTGGAAAAACGGTCGGCCTCGTCGTCGCTCAGCGGAGACATGCCCGTGCGCAGCAGCGCCAGCATCTCGTCCGCCGGAAAGCCCTTTTCCAGCGCCTTCAGCGCCGTCAGCAGAAATTCCGGCGCAGCGTGGCGCGCGGCGGAGCGGCTGGACGACAGGAAGAGGGGAACGCCGTAATCGGCGAACGCCGCGCGCAGCGGCGCGTCGTAGGCGTCCGGGTCGCGCAGCAGCAGCGTCACGTCGTCCCATCGCCAGCCGCGCTGGCGCACGAGCCGCCGGGTCAGCGCCGCGGCGAAGCGGCACTCCTCTTTCGGGTCGCGCAGCAGCGCGAGCTGCACGGACTGCGCCCTTCCCGCCGAGGGCTCCGCCGGAAACGCGAACAGCTCGCGCTCCAGTCGGCGCAGATCGGCCTTGCGGGGCGGAACGCTCACCAGCAGGCGGGGCCGGGGAGAGGAATGCTCAGGGGGCTCGCGAAAATGTTCATGAGAAGCGTCCTCATCCGCCGCGTCCTCCTCCACGTCGACGCGCTCCATGGGCGCGCCCAGGCGCTTTGCGGCGACGGACAGCTGCTCCAGCGCCCGGAACATGGGCAGAAACGCGTCGAAATCCCGGGCATGCTCGTCGTTTTCCAGCGGCAGCAGCAGTCCCGCGTCGGTCACGGCTCCCACCGAGGCGATCAGGCCGTGCAGCGTGGGCGGCATCATGTCGAAGCCGTGGAACCACACGGCGCATTCCCGGAGGAAGGCCGCCTCCCGCGTGCGCAGAATGGCGGCGTTGAATTCGGACGTGCCGTCCTGATAGCGATCCTCGATCAGCGCGCCGTAGGCCTCTAATATATAGGAAAGATCGTTCAGCTTCAGCCGCGCCGTGCCGCTGAGATCGGCGGCGCAGGCGCGCAGCGTGTCGGCGGTCACGCCGGCCTGACGGATGCGCTCCAGCTGAGCGGCGCAGCGCTCGGGGAAGCCCCGGCGGCGCTCCGCGCCCTGGTAGAGCGTCAGGTTCTCGCCCGCGGCGCGCACGGCGGCGCGCACCAGCATCACCCGGCCGCGGTCGTCCACGCGCACACCCTCCGGCTGTCCGGCGGCGTCAAAAATCCGAGCGCAGAGGCGCTCGGGGCTGAGAACCTGAATCTGAAACGAGCCGCGCTGATTTAGATCGCGCAAAAGCGTCCGCTCCGTCTGCAGCGTCAGCTGCTTGGGCACGACGACGAGCTGCGTCCGCGCGTCCGCGCGCCGCAGCAGTTCGGACAGCGCGGCCTGCAGCAGTCGCCCGCGCCCGGTGTACACGCGAAGCATCGCGCCCGCCTCCTTTGGTAAACAAGTGGAAACGGCGCGGCGGGAAAGCGGCCGCGCCAAAGAGGAATGTATTGAGCTTGCGAGGACAAGCTGTTTCGCGGCAGGAAAACGCTGCGCAGCGGAAATGCCCGTCGGGCGCACACTCGCCGCGAAATCCTGCCGAAGGTCAGCCGCGCCAATGAACAGAGCGACGATATGTCATGCGGCAATGCGCGAAGTTATCCTCTTCGCGCCGCAGGAAACTCCTTATCCCACCAGCCCCACCGCACCGTAGGTGGTGAGGGTCATGATGAGGCACGCGGTGACGTTGCCCAGGAAGATGGCCAGCGCGGACTTGCCCCGGGGCATTTCGAACAGCGTGGCGATGGCGCTGCCCGTCCACACGCCGGTGCCCGGCAGCGGCACGGCCACGAAGGCGTACAGGGCGATCAGCTCCAGCGTCTCGGCGGACACGCGGCCGCTGAGCCAGCCCATGAGGCCCTTCTTCGGCTGCGTCATCCTGGCACGCTTCTTGTCGCTGCGATGCTCCACCCACGCGGCGAATTTCCGCACCGGCGGAATGGGCAGCGTGTAGAACCAGTCCAGCACCGGCCGCAGCAGCAGCAGAATCAGCGGCATGGGAATGGTGGAAAACACCAGCGCCAGCAGAAACGCAAAGCCCGCCGGAACGCCCATCAGAATGCTGGTGCTCACGGCGTAGCGGCCCTCGAACAGGGGAACCATGCTCAGAAGCGCGGTGGAAATCAGTTTGCCCATGTGCTCGCTGGCGACAAAGCGGGAGGACGCGGCCTCCAGATACGGCATCATCCAGTTCATACTCAACCTCCAAAAGGGAAAAATCTGTTTCAATTGTACCATGATTGTCGACGAACCGCCTTCGGCGCTCCGCCGACCCGGTCAAGCCTTCGGCTTGCCTAATCATTATACCATGATTGTCGACGAATCGCCTTCGGCGCTCCGCCGACCCGGCCAAGCCTTCGGCTTACCTAATCATTATACCATATCCTCCGCCAAAAGAGAATCTGAATTCGGTTAAGATCGCCCGGATTGCGCCGCGGCGCGAAATTTCATGCCGCCGTACGCGGTTTGTCATATTCATTTGGTAGAATAACATTGGAAATATAGCATTGGACATCACTGCGTGAGGATGAGCGAATTGGATCGAAAAATTCTGATTTTTGATTTTGACGGCACCATCGCCGAGAGCGGGCGCGGCATCATGCACTGCGCGGGGCTTGCGATGGAGCGTCTGGGCAAGCCCGTTCCCGGCGAGGACGTGCTGCGCAGATTCGTCGGCCCGCCGCTGTTCACGTCCTTTCGGGACGAGTGCGGCCTGAGCGACGAAGAGGCGACGCTGGCCGTGCAGTATTATCGCGAGCGCTACGAGAGCGGCGGACTGTTCGAGGCCGATATTTATCCGGGCATAACGCCCATGCTCAGGGCGCTCAAGGCCTCGGGCGCGTACATGGCCGTGGCCTCCGGAAAGCCGGCGAAGTTTCTGGTGCGCATCATCGAGCATTTCGGCCTGACGCCCTATTTCGAAAAGGTGGTCGGCCCGGATCTGTCCAGCCATTCGTCGGACAAGGCGGCGCAGATTCTGGCGGCGCTGCCCGAGGACGCGCTGCCCGAGGACGCGTGGATGATCGGCGACCGCTGCTTCGACGTGGATTCCGCCCACGCGCTGGGCATGACCGCCGTGGCGGTGGGCTATGGCTACGGCTCCGCCGAGGAATTCGCCCGCTGCGGCGCGGAGAAGGTGGCCATGACGGTGCGGGAGCTTTCCGAGCTGCTGCTGGACGGGCAGAAGCCCGCCCGGGGACAGATGATCACCTTCGAGGGCAGCGACGGCTGCGGCAAGTCCACCCAGATGAAAAAGCTGGCGGACTGGCTGCGCGGGCGTGGCTACGAGGTGGTCTGCACCCGGGAGCCCGGCGGCTGCCCCATCTCCGAGAGCATTCGCGAGATCATTCTGAGCCTTGACAGCGCGGGCATGTCCGCCGAGTGCGAGGCGCTGCTCTACGCCGCCGCGCGGGTGCAGCACGTTAAGAGCGTGGTTCTGCCGGCGCTGGAGGCGGGGAAAATAGTGCTTTGCGATCGATTTTTGGACTCCAGCATCGCTTATCAGGCCTATGGGCGTGAACTTGGAGAGGATTTTATACGTCAAATAAATCGAAAGGCTTCGGAGCTGGCCGTTCCCGACCGCACGCTGCTGTTCGACGTGCCGCGCGCCACCGCCCGGGAGCGGATGGCTCAGGGCGCGCCGCTGGATCGGCTGGAGCGCGAGGCGGAGGACTTCTTCGCCCGGGTGGCCCGGGGCTACGACGCGGTGGCCGCGGCCGAGCCCGGACGCGTGCGGCGGATCGATTCCGGCCGGAGCATCGACGAGGTGTTCGACGACGTGCTTCGCAGCGTCGACCTGAACTGATAACCATGAGGGGTTGAGAAAATGGCATACGAGAATCTCTGTATGTATTGCTTTGAGGAGCTGGGCGGCGAGAGCGTCTGCCCCCACTGCGGGCGCGACAACCGCGCGGCGGTGCCGCAGATTCAGATGCTGCCGGGAACGCTGGTCTATCACGACCGCTTTCTGGTGGGCCGCGCGCTGGGACAGGACGCGTCGGGCATCGTCTACGCCGCCTTCGACACCAAGCGCGAAAACAAACTGCGCCTGCGCGAATATCTGCCGAGGGACTGCGCCGAGCGCCTGAACGACGGCGCCGTCGTGCCCATGCCGGGCATGGAGGACGCGTTCGAGAAGGGCCTCAAGCGCCTGCGCGCCAGCGTGGAGAGCGTGGAGGATCCCAAGAAGCGCCACTTCTTCTTTGAGGAAAACGGCACGGCTTACATCGCCCAGCGCAGGAGCGCTTCCGCCGGCGGCCATCACGCCGAGGAGGAAGAGGAGGAGCGCAGAGGCATGAAGCTCGGCTGGATCATCGGCATCGCCGCGGCGGTGGTGCTGGTGGCGGCGGTGGTCATCATCATGCTCATCAACGGCGCGCTGGGCGGCCGGAACGACGTGACCCAGAACCCCACCATCGCGCCCAACGACGACGTGTGGTCGCCGGCGGAAACGCCCACGCCCACGCCCTATGTCTCGCCCACATTCGCCGCGCTGGTGGATCCCGAGCAGTCGTGGATGGACTACACCTATTCCGGCAACGTGGATAAGGAATTCCAGCAGCAGCAGAGCGGCGTGAAGGCCACGGCCAAGCCCACCGTCCGGCCCGACACGCCCAACTATTCCGCCGTGGGCACCAAGTCGGACAAGGAGGACGTTACCAACCTCCAGCAGCGCCTGAACAAGCTGGGCTGGCTGTCGTCCAGGAACGTAACCGGCAAGTACGACTCCGCCACCAAGGAGGCGGTGAAGGCCTTCCAGACCTATATCAACGAAAACGTCCGCCCGGCGGAGAAGCTGGCCGTGGACGGCATCGCCGGCCCCAAGACCATGATGTGGCTCTATGGCACCGACCAGACCAGGCCCACGCCTTCGCCCACGCCGCTGGTGACCGCCGATCCGGCGGATAAGCTGACCGTGGACAAGAACTCGTCCAAGAACGACATCCGCTCCGTCCAGCGCAAGCTGATCGTGCTGGGTCTGATGAAGTCCGGCGCGGACGACGGCGTATACGGAACCACCACTACAGCGGCGGTGAAGCAGTTCCAGCAGCGCGTCAACGAGATCGAGGGCTTCAGTGTGCTGGAGATCACCGGCACGGTCAATCCCCAGACCATGGCATATCTGAACCATTATGTGGCATGGTGGGAGGCGCTTCAGTCCGCCACCGCCACGCCCGCGCCCACCTCGACCCCCACGCCCACGGCGAAGCCCACCGATACGCCCGCGCCCACGCCGACGGAAATTCCCGACGCGTCCGAGGACGGCGACAAGGTGGACAGCTCGTCGCCCAAGGAGTCCATTCAGGCCGTGCAGCAGATGCTGATTCAGGTGGGCCTGATGGACGCGGGCTCCGACGACGGCATCTACGGCAGCGCCACCGTCGCCGCCGTGGCCAGGTTCCAGGAGTGGTTCAACCAGCAGGCCGGCAAGAACGAGCTGTCCGTCAGCGGCATTGCCGACGCGCGCACGCTGAACTATCTGGAGTACATGGCCGCCAACGGCATGACGGCGCGCACGCCCGCGCCCACCGAGGTTCCCACGCCCACGCCCGTGCCCACCCAGTCTCCGACGGAGATTCCCGACGAGCCCGAGGACAACACCGTGGTCGGCCCCGGTTCCGAGAAGGAGTCCATCCAGGCCGTGCAGGAGATGCTCGTGCAGCTCGGTCTGCTGAGCGACGGCTCCGCCGACGGCGTTTACGGCAAGGGCACCGAGGCCGCCGTGCGCGCCTTCCAGGAATTCGTAAACCGGCGCGAGGGCGGCACGATGCTGGAGGTTACCGGCCTGTGCAACGCGTCCACGCTGGGCTACATGGAGGACTATGCCGACGCGGGCATCCAGGCGGGCGCTACGCCCGAGCCTACCCAGGCAGCCGCCGGCGAGGTGCGCCTGACCATCAACGGAACCACGCCCGGCGACGGCCCCGTGAGCGTCAGCGGCGACAGCGTCTCCTTCCAGTGGGGCGCGACGGGCAGTGTGGAGAGCTATTATCTCTACATCGTCAAGCCCGACGGCGGCGATCTGTACAACTATGAAGCCATCGAGTACACCGAGGGCCGCATCAGCACCGCCGATCTGGTTCCCGGCGAGATCTACACCATTCGCATCGGTGCGCTGCCCGCGGGCGGCGGCGAGGACGACATCGTCTGGGTCAGCGCCCAGTTCGGCGTTCCGTCTCAGGACGTCACCGCTGCGCCCGAGCCGACTCAGGCACCCCAGACCAGCGTGCGCATGAGCGTCAACGGCAGCGAGGCCGCCGGCGGCGTGATCGAGGTCTCCGGCGAAAAGGTGACCTTCGACTGGAGCGCCGAGAACGCGCAGTCCGCCTTCGCAGTGAAGATCACCGGCGACGACGGCTCCACCGTTCTGGACGATTCCAATTATAAGAGCACCCACGGCGAGCTGCCCGTGAGCCAGCTCAGGCCCGGCGTGACCTACACCTTCTCGGTGGGCGCGCGCCCCGAGGGCGACGGCGAGATCGTCTGGAGCAGCGTGCAGTTCACGGTGCCCATGACCACCGAGGCTCCCACGGAAGCCCCCACCGAAGCGCCCACGCCCAAACCGGCCTCCAAGCCCCAACTGACCGTCAACGGTTCGGCGGCGGGCGACGGAACCCTTGAAATCACCGGCGACAGCGTGTCCTTCGACTGGGAGTCCGACGCGAGCGCCTTCGCGGTGAGAATCACCGGCGACGACGGCTCGACCATTCTGGACGATTCCAACTATCGGAGCACCCACGGCCAGATTCCCGTCAGCCAGCTCAAGCCCGGCGTGACCTACACCTTCGAGGTGGGCGCGCTGTCCGACGGCGCGGAGACCGTCTGGACGAGCGTGACCTTTACCGTGCCGGTGCAGCCCACCGAAGCGCCCACGCCCGAACCCACCGTCGCGGCCATCTCCGCGCCGACCATCAACATCGACGGCTCCGCGCGCGAGCAGGACGGCGTGGCCTATCTCACCGGCAGCAAAGCGATCATCAGCTGGACGTCCGGCGGCGCGGTGGAGCGCTATCGCGTGCGCATCGAGAACCAGTCCGGCGAGAGCCGCGACGTCAGCGACGGCGCCGACACCAGTTTCACCTTCGATCCCACCGGCTGGCCGGCGGGTCTGTACAGGATCATCGTCGAGGCCGTGCCCGCGGGCGCGCGCTCGGAGAGCGATATTCAGACCTCGACCTTCGTCTTCGGCATTCCCTCCGCGGAACCCACCGAGGCGCCCACGCCCGAGCCCGCGCCCACGCAGCCGGCCAACTGGCCGACCACGCTGGACAAAAACAGCGCGGCGACAGACATTCAGAACGTGCAGATGAAGCTGTATCAGCTGGGCCTGCTCGTCACCGACGGCCTGCAGCCCGGAACGCTGGACGAAATGACCCTTCAGGCCATCGCGTCCTTCCAGCAGCGGATGAACGAGCAGTACGATCTGAATCTGTCCGGCATCGACCCGACCAACCCCGACGCGATCATCGACACGCAGACCCTGCAGGCCATCCAGCAGGCCACGCCCGACATGTTCGCCGAATAAAAACCAGACGCGCCGGCCGGTTCCAAAGGGAACCGACCGGCGCTTGCGTATGTTCGGGGAGGAAGCGGCTGAGACGCAGAAGCATCGGTTCGATCGGCGGCTTCTGTCAATTCTGGAAGGAGCGCGACTGCGCCGCAGAACCGGCGAAGCGCGTCCGGCGGATTTCTTCTGTCCGAGGAATGGCGAACGCATTCGCGCCGCAGAATCGGAGAATCAGGCCAGCGCTTCCGTCGATTCTGCAATGAGCGCGCCTGCGCCGCGGAACCGGCGAGAGCGACCGTCGTTCCGCCGATTCGAGACAGGCGCGCCTGTGCCATCGAACGCGTCGGGCGGCGCTTGATCTGTCCACGATGAAAAACAAACGCGGCCATCGCCGTTTTCTCCGGCGATGGCCGCGTTTGATATATGAAAATCCTTCCGCTGCGTATCGGTTTGTCACAAGTTCCTTACCGCAGCTCGCGATAGAGCTTCATCACGTCGGCCTCGGCGCGCATACCCTCGGTCGCGCCCGGCTCGCTCAGCGAGCAGGCGGCGGAGGCGATGCCCAGCGCGATGGAGTCGGACAGGGAATAGCGCTTCTCCGCGCCGTAGAGCACGCCCGCGCAGAACGCGTCGCCCGCGCCCACGCTGCCCTTGATGTAGCCCTTGGGCAGATGCAGGCTGTCCAGCGCAACGTACTGGTCGTTCTCGTCCAGTCCAAATCCGCCCTCGGGGCAGTGGATAACCGCCCAGGTGGTCACGCCCATGCGCTTCATGGCCTTCAGCGCCTCGGGCATGTTCTCCGTCAGCAGCCGGTCGTCCTCGCCGCGCAGCTTCACGCCCGTGGTCTGCTGGGCTTCGACCTCGTTGATGATGCAGTAGTCGGTGTACTTCAGCGCCGGGGGCACCAGCCGCATGAAGCGGTCGGAGGCCTCGCTCACCACGTCGATGGAGGTCTTCATGCCGTGCTGCCGTGCCTGATGCAGCAGCCGCGCCAGCTTCGTGCCGTATTCGTCGTCGGGCTGATCCAGCGCGTTGAGCAGCAGAATGTAGCCGATGTGGAAAATGTCCGCGTCCACCTTGGTCCAGTCCACGTCGCGCTCATCAAATTTCCCGTTCGCGCCCAGATAGGTGAAGAACGTGCGCTCCTTGCTGATCTGGTCGCTCATGACCGCCGTGAAGGCGGAGATGCCGTCGCGCACCACGCAGGAGGTGTCGATGTTGGCGTGTTCGCCGAGGCGCTCGAGGATGAGATCGCCCTCCGCGTCGGTGCCGGTCTTGCCCATGGCGTAAAGCGGAAGCGACGGATCCAGCTTGGCCAGATCCACAATGACATTGCAGACCGCGCCGCCGATGGAGCGGGAGATGCCGTCCTGAATGTGCACCAGCTCGCCCTGCTTCGGCCAGCCGGAGGTGGGGTAGAGGATGTCGACGAGCATGTTGCCCGCAACGCAGATGCCCTTGCTCATGGAATTGCTCCTTTGCTTCGAAATTTTGAGTAATTTCATTTTACCATATCTGTGCCCGTTTCGCAATCCCCAATTACGTGCCAAAGAAAAATGTCATGCGAAAGCATGTGCAAATAATTAACAATGCGCCTATTGCAATTTGCATGGAAGCATGATATAATAATCAATGTTGAGCAGATTTATGAAAGCTCAATTGTAGAGCAAGTATGGAGAAGTCGCCTAGCTTGGTCGAGGGCGCGCGACTGGAAATCGCGTAGGCGTCAAAAGCGTCTCGAGGGTTCGAATCCCTCCTTCTCCGCCATTTGTCGGCATTGCGTCATGGTGTCGACACTTTCTCTCGGTAGCGTCGCTGTAGGGGTATGCAGCGGCGCTGCTTTTTTTATGCTTTTTCTTCCAGATACGCGATGATGGCTTCTTTCACGATCACCGATATGCTGACCTCCCGTTGCTCCGCCAGCAGCCGCAGTTCTTCGAGAATCAGCGGGGTGACGCGGACGGCGATTCGGGGGTACAGGGCATTATTCATTGCTTTTTTCCTCCTTTCTGGCTTCACGTCCATGTTATCATACTTTTGTCTGACAAACAAGTGGGTTCGGCAACTTTTTTTCGCTTGATTGTCGAACACTTGTTCGCTATAATAAATAGGGGGTGATCGGGTGGGCTGGGAATGGCACGACAGGAAGCGGGACGCGCGCGGGCGGTGGGCGAACCTCGGGAAGTGCGAGCAGATACACATCCGGTGCACGGTGCGCGAGTGGGAGATGATCCGTCAGGACGCGCTTAAGGCCAAGCTGACCATGAGCGAGTATCTGCTGACGCTGGCGGCCCGGGAGGGGATGCGACGCAGCCGCCGGGCCTACACGGAGCCCTAACCGCAGACGGTTTGTTCTGTGTACCTGCGGAGGGTACGGAGGATTTTCCCTTCACTGCGCGCCGAAGGCGCTGGTTACCCGTCCGGCCGACGAGAGGTCGTGCGGAGCGGAGCGGAGCAGCGCCGGCAACGTCGGCGCAACGTGACCCCCGCGGAGCCCGCAGCGCCTCAGAGCGCACCAACGCCGCCTCGGCGCTTGCGCAGCTGCGCCGCGGCACCAGGAGGCGAAAGAGATCTCCCGAGGAACCGCAGAGGACGCAGCCACCGCAAAGCGCCCCCGCCGCGAACGCGGCGCGGGCACCAGAGGCGAAGCGCCCCACCGCCAACCCAAACACACCAACGCGCGCGCGGTAGAGCGGGGGTTTTAACCCCGCGCGCGCGAAACGGACGGAAACAGGCGGCGCAGGACGCAGGGCGCGGAGGCGAGCGGGCGGCAGAGGCGGCGCAGCCGCCGAAGCGAGCCGCAGCGAGCAAGCCCGCGCCGCGCCCGCCGACGGCCCGCAACCCGACGGCCCCGATGGCCATGGTTGGTTATGGTTATGGTCATGGTTGGTTACATGGCTGTTCACGCCCGGCGCGCCGCAGCGCGCCTGACCCCCGCGGCCCCGACGCGCGCGGGGCGGGCCCGCCAACGCAGCCCGCCGACCGCAGGCCACGCCCGGAGGCACGAGGGCGCGGGCGCGGCGCGGAGCGGGCGCAGCGCGCGCAGCGGGGCGACCGCGACCGCCGACGGACGCGGCCAAGGGAAGCGCGGGCGCCGACACGCACGACGCCACGCGGGCGGGCGCGCGCGAGACGGACGCCACGGCGGGAGAACCCCGAGAGGCGAACAGCGCCACGCGGGCGGGCGAACAGACACACGCGCGGCTTCTTTGCGCAAAAACAGGATTTTGCGAAACCGAAGGGAAAGATACTTTGTATCTTTTCGTAAAATCCCGACAGTTTTTGCGCAAAGAAGCTCGGGGAACAGCGCTTCGAGGGGTGGGCCGACCAACGCAACATGGATTGACTCATTCGTCGGCGTACTTCGTCAGATCGACGTACAGCTTCGCGTAGTCGGCTTCGGTGTAGTGGCGTTGATCGTAATTGAGCGCCGGATTGGTTGGCCTTGTCGGCTCCTCCCGCTTCAGCGTCACGCCGTTCGCGGCCCAGTTCCGCAGGATTGCGCGGAGGTAGTAGGCGGATGGCCTCGGGGCCAGTGCGGTCAGATCGATGGCTTTCAGGATGTTTTCCGCGCTGATGCCCGCTTCGACGGCCTTGACGATCATATTCGCAATGGCCATGTTGATTCGCCCGATGTTGTCCGTGTAGGCCTTGAAGATCGCCGCGCTTTCGTCCTCTGTCAGAGTACGCCCGGGTCCGTGTGCGCTATTATAATTATTATTATAATAATTATTATGATTATGATGATCTTGATGATGTTTATCGTATTCTCTTTGAGGTAGCGTCATGATATGGGCGCAGTCTGTCCATGTCAGCGTCGGAGAGGGCTCCGCGCCTGTACGAGCAGGCGATTGCAAGAGCCCAGCTCAATCCAGTCACTGCCCGCAAGCTTTCATGCGGCGTTTGCCATGCTCATGGATGCGAAGGGGATTACGGTAGAAAAGCTGGCGGAGGAAACCATGCTGTCGGAGCGCAGCATCACCCGATACCGCAATCGGGAGCAGGACAGCTTCTCGGCAGATACGGTAGCGATTCTCTGCCTGGGTCTGGGCCTGGATCCGATTCTAAGCTTCGCGATGATGGAAAAGGCGGGTATCCATTTGCGCGATACGCCGGAAGACCTGACGCTCAAGGCCGTGCTGATGGGGCTACACACGACGCCCGTCATGCAGGTCAGGGCGTATCTGAACGAAATCAATTATCCGAGGATCAGGCTTTGGCCTCAACAACAGTGAAACAGCAAACACAGCTTTCAACGAAGCGGCCGGAGACGTTTCCAAACGGAGGCGTCGCCGGCCGCTTTTTTTGTTTTTGGAGAATGAGCGACGTTCTCCGGGCAAGTGCGGAAACAAACAGGGTGACAGCTGCTGTCACCCTAAAACGGGCTTTTTCAGCCTGAATCGCATAATGAAGAAACACAAAAT
This sequence comes from uncultured Eubacteriales bacterium, assembly GCA_900553265.1. Lineage (GTDB taxonomy): Bacteria > Bacillota > Clostridia > Christensenellales > Aristaeellaceae > Faecivicinus. Next base: position 4,394 of record USDD01000054.1, on the reverse strand, counting down.
GCAGAATCTGCGAAGAAAAGTCCATAAATTCACCGATTAGACGAAAACGAACGAAAGTTATGCAATTATTCCTGCAAAACAGGGTGACAGCAGATGTCCTGTTCATTTGAGCGACGCTCCGCTATCATAATACCCGTGAGGTGGCCACCCACGAAATCAGGAACACGGTAACGCAAGGGAAAGGGATCGACCGACAGGTGCGGCGGACGCGCGGGAAGTTCCCCGTATCCGTTATGCCTGAGGTCTGCCTGCCCATGACCGCACCAGGTCTGCGCAGTTCGTTGCCGTTTCGAGATGGAGAGGGAGGTCATCTTTATGTTAATGAGCAACGAACAGGGAAGCAAGAGAGCGGCGCAGGTAGATTTCACCCGTTCCGGCTGGCAGCAGTTTGCCAAACTCAACCGCAGGCTGGGCGCACAGTTCATCCGAGGATTTATCCTGCGACATGAACTGGGATTGTATCTGGCGGCGCACCAAGCCGCTGGGATGGAATTGGACGAAGGCTGTCAGGAGGTCCGCTATGAAGACGGCGTGTATCTGCTGCTGAAGAAGATGCAGGGCGTGTGGTACATCACGGACGTCTTTGTCGCAGAAGAGGCCGTCGCCTATGAGCCGATGTTCTTCTGGAGGCAGATCAAGCGCGGCGCAAGCTTCATTCTGGCGCACGTCCTGACCGGCTGGCGGTCGCTGACGCAGAGGACGCAGAGGATGGTGACGGGCGTATGAAATCCTGCTGCAACGACTGTACCAGGAGCAGCTACTGCATAAGGCAGTACGACGAAGAACAGCGTGCCAGCTGCCCCATTCTGAACGCCGATAACGAGCCGCTGCGTTACCGCAATTCCGAAGGTTACTCCGATCCCACGGCGTTCTTCGCTCTTCGCAGCGCCATGCGCAAGCCGAAGGCGGCAAAGAAACGCCATCCCCGGACGCAGGTCGTCCATTACGATTGACAAGGAGAGAAATTATCATGAACGAGAAAAACATCCGACTGGTCACGGCAGAATCTGTCCGTGCCGGTCATCCCGACAAGTTCTGCGATCAGGTGGCGGACGCCATTCTGGCCGCGCATCTCAGGCAGAATCCCAATGCCCGCGTCGCCGTGGAGGTATTCGCTATGGCGGGCAAAATCATCGTTGGCGGTGAGATCACTTCCAAAGCGGAAGTGGACAGCAGCAGAATCGTAGCCAACGTGATCAACCGCATCGGCTATACCATGAACGATCTCTGCGAGGAACCAAATGGTCTACTGGAACTGGAAGTCTGTCTCCACGAACAGTCTCCGGACATCTCCGCCGCCGTAGATAAAACCGAACTCGGCGCAGGTGATCAGGGCATTATGCTGGGCTATGCCACCAGCGAAACGGAAGAATACCTTCCCCTGCCCGCTGTGCTGGCACATCGCATCTGTAAATGGCTGGACGAACTGAAGCCCACTACCCCATGGCTGGGCGCGGATGGCAAGGCGCAGGTCACTGTTGCCTATGAGAATGACGTGCCCGTCGCCGTGACTGCCGTGGTCGTCTCTCTGCAGCATGACGCAGAGATCGACCATAAGAACATCCGCCGCTTTATCGGCAAAGAAGTGCTGGGCAAAGTGCTGTCCAGGGAACTGCTGAAGGAAGATACCAGCATCCTCGTCAATCCTTCCGGTAAATTCACGTTGGGCGGCCCTGCTGCGGATACCGGCCTGACCGGGCGCAAGCTGGCGGTGGATCAGTACGGCCCTGTGGCGCACATCGGCGGCGGTGCGCTTTTGGGCAAAGACCCGACGAAGGTAGACTGCTCCGGCGCGTATGCCGCCCGCTGGGTCGCGAAGAACATCGTGGCGGCGGGCATGGCCAAGCGCTGCGAGGTGCAGATTGCCTATGCCATCGGAAAGAGCGAACCCGTCAGCGTGACGGTGGATACTTTCGGTACCGGCGTGATCTCCGACAGCTGCATCGAGGCGGCAGTAAAAGCGGTCTTTGATCTCACGCCCGCAGGCATTATTCGCGACCTGAAGCTGAACCGGCCCATCTATTCCCAACTGGCCTGTTACGGACATTTTGGACGCGCAGAACTTGAACTCCCCTGGGAAGAGATCAATCGCAAGTACGAACTGCTGTCCGCGGCGCTGAAGCAGAGCGTCCGGCAGTAAAACGAATTCCTTTGACCTTTGGAAAGGAGAATTTCCATGACCATTCACATTCAGATGCTTCAGGACATCGCAACCTATGCCCGTGCCATGGCGGATAGCATGCAGTCTCCCAGCAGATGAGTCGAATGATTCGCGAGAATGCAGAAGTCGCGCAGAATCAGGCGGAATACAATACACGCCTTCAACCGCTGGAAGAAAGATATGAAGCGCTGAAAAACGCCATGCTCAGGACAAAGGAAGCCATCTCCGAGCAGACCGGTCGCCGCCGAAGGCTGGAGGCGTTCATACGCGAGCTCAGGGAAAGCAGTCTGCTGACCGCCTTCGATGAGCGCGTGTTTTTGGGTTCGGTTGAGCAAATCACCGTATTCAAAGGGGCGAGCAGGGGCGAAAAGCAACTCGTCTTTCGATTCAAGGACGGCAAAGATGTGGCGGTTACCCTATAAGGCGGCAGTGCTTTTCGCGACGGAAAACGATGCTATTAGCAGAAACTCGAACAATAGCAAACACCCCGCAAGCGAAGCAAGTGACTTGAGAAGAGTCGGTTGCTGAGTTTGCGGGATTTTCTATATCGGGACAAGCCGCCGCAAAATTACGGATTTTATGACAGCCCCGAAAATGTTCGCTGAATCAGTATTTTTAGGCGTTCTCCATACGGCTTTTGACGGCTTATTTTTTCAGCACGCTGCCAGCAGCGCGACCGCCTGACGACGCTGATCGGGCAGGCTATGGCCGTAGAAGTCCAGCGTTGTTCGGGCAGAGCCGTGGCCCAGGAGCGCACTTACCGTCTGAATATCCACACCCAGCTCCAGCAGCCGTGTGGCAAAGCTGTGACGCAGCGTATGGAAATGAACGTCTGTCAAACCAATCGCTGCCATGAGTCTGGAAAAGCGCCGCTGCAGCGTGCGTGGTTCGGCAGCATGTGGGGACATGCCGAATACAAATTCATTGTCAGCACCAGATTTTTGCAGATTTTTCAGCTTCATCACCAGAAAGTCAGGAACAGGCAGCACACGGTGCGAACGTCTGGACTTGGGCGAACCGAGCATCAGCAGCGTTCTGCGCCCATGCTCGTTTCGTCCCTGCGCCACCCGCTGGGCGGTGCGTCGGACGGTGATGGTTTTCTTTTTCCAATCAATATCCGTCCACTTCAGCGCACACACTTCGCCCAGTCGCATACCCGTGTACAGACTCAGCAGCACAGGCAAATCCCCACGCTCGTTTGCTGCCAAACGCACCTTTTCCTGCTCAGAACGGCTCAATACCCGCTGTTCCATCTGCTCTTCCTGTCGGATTTTTATTTTCCGACAGGGATTTTTCTTTATTACTCCTTCGTCCAATGCGGATTGCATGGCAGCGGAAAGCATGCGAAATACGCCCTTAACTGTGCTGGCAGACAGGCCAGCGGCACGCATATTTTCCGTGAACTCGTATGCCAAGGTAGACGTAAGCTGCGTTAAATACAAGCCGCCCAGTTCTGGGAGAATATGCTTGTTGATCTGTGTCAGATACGTTTGATAAGATGACGCCTTCACGCTGCCCAGCACCTCGTTCTCCATCCAATGCATCATCCATTCCCGCAGAGTAATCCTGCATCGTGCGGGCGCATCGATCAGAGACCGCGTCAGTAATGCAGTCCTACGCTCTGCCAGCTTGCGTCTGACTTCCATATACTGATATCCATAGACATATCCGAAGCGCGTCTTTCCTTGTGCGGTTTTCCCGATTGCGTATCGCCCCTCGTAGCGCCCATCCTTCCGCTTATAGATATTCTCTCCATGCCTGCACATACATTTCCCTCCATCGTTTGTATTCGTTTTATTATCGCCTTACAAGCAACGCCGTACCTTGACGGCTTTTTGACGGCTTAAAACTCGTAATCGGAAGTCTACCCATATATGCCAATCGCCGTCATACACGGCAAGCAATATTTGCGTATTTGAAAATACAAAAGAACGCTCTGTTAAACAGCGCTACTCAGATTGACAAAATTGGGATATTATATTAAAATACAATAGATAATTCTTAAGCGTGCTTTGTCGCTCATCTGTTGTCGCAGAATCCGTAATTTTGCGACGGCTTGCTTTGGTATTTGGCAACGAATGCCGAAGCAGCAGGGCTTTGGGAAGTGTATAAATGTGCAATTCAAGGCAAGGAGAATGAAAAAGGGGCTGAGACGGTGAGTCAATATAACGGCTCTCTGACCCGCGAGCAATTCATGTTTCGGGAAATGCGCATTGTTGCGCGGCTTTACCGG
>USDD01000053.1 GCA_900553265.1 uncultured Eubacteriales bacterium | reverse complement strand
GACCGGTTGGGCGCTTTTTGTAAGTTCATTGATTCCGAAGCATATGAATCAAAAATGTTGGCGGCGACGGAGCTTGAAAATCTGCTGAAAGGCAGTAAATATCTTCGATGGATGACGGATGATGGGTGTCATAAAGAAGCAGTGCGTGGCTGGACATCTTGGAAAACAACTTTTGCGGTGCGTGACGCTCAAACGAACACAGTTAATGTGTATGAGGGCGAAGTCAAAATCATGCATATTGCGCGCGGAGACGTTTTCCACGACATTACACAGATAAAGAATGTCACCAACGACACTATCGGTCAATCCATTCAAATGGACGCCAAATCCGTTGGTGACATAACCAGTGTAGCACAGCCCGGAGAAAGTGTCAAGTTTTCATTGCGCGAACCCGTTGAGCGCACGAACGACCTGATCGCTGTGCACAATCTGACGAAGCGAAACCTTCTGGACGCAATGAATCTCGGTGGGCTGCCTTCGACTTCCATTGCTATTGTCAAGGCGCGAGATGGGTACAGCAAATATGGCCCGATCTCTATTGTGTTCGACAGGAGCAGTATTGCCCCACAGGTCAATGCAAAAAATCACGTTTACGGCGGCGACGCATATACGCCCACAGCTCCCGGCGTGGAGTATCCCGTGAACTATGATCGCATGCTCAGCGTAGAAAAGCGTCTGAATCAGCTGGCAACGCAGGTAGCAAGAGGGATTTTTCGAAACAGCAGCGTAATTCGTTCTGCCGGCATTGAAGATAGGGTACTGTGCAATAAGTCGGCTTTATCTGTTTTGCAGTGGAATGTGGATTCCTCCGCATTCCCGCAGAGGACAATGCGGAGGAATGACGGATTCATCTTGCTGATGTTGACAGCGGAAGCATTGGGCTATAACGCTCGTGAGTATGGGTTTTGCACGGAAAATCTCGTAAAATACAGCTGAACGGGAAAAATCAGACCATATGTGCTCCCAATTGCAGCCTGTACGGCGTTATTCCTGACGACGTACAGGCTGTGGGATTTGCAATGAATCCGAGAGCTCTGAATTTCCCGATCTTTCCCAGGAGCGATTTGCATCCTATTCACAGATGGACGCATTATTTCTTTTTGTAAACACGACCGCCAGAATTGCGGCGAGCGCTCCGCCGAAAAACTTTGTCAGCAGCAGCGGCATGAGCATTTGCGGCTCGGCACTTAATGTAAATCCCAGATGCGCGGCGAGGGCGGAGGCGGCGCAGACTGAAAACGCGGCGTTCATCGTCTGACCGCGTTGGTCCATCTCCTTCATCATCGCGAGCGCCGGCGTAATGCTCACAAAGCCGATCAGCAGCGCGGCCAGACTGGAATCCTTCATGCCGAGCTTTTGTCCCAGACGCATCAGCGGCTTCGACATCGCGCGGCGCAGCAGCTCCGCCGCCGGCAGGCTGCCGAGCATCACAACGCCGATGGAGGAGACGGTTTTCATCGCGTCTTCGATCGGCGCGAGGTTCGGAATCACCCGAATATCCGCAATGTACTGCACAGCGCCCGCGGTCAGGCCCAGTATGGACAGCCAGCGCAGCAGCGTCGCGAACGCGGAAAAGGCGGAAATCGCCTGCTTTGCAAAGAACTTCAGCCCCAGCATCAGCAGTATGGAAAACAGCGCGACCGGCAAGGTCTGAACGATCAGCGGCAAAACGCCGATTTCGCTCGCCGCGCCGCCGATCAGCAGCGCGACCGGCAATGTGGCGAGGCCAATGAGCATTCCCCGGTAGAATCCTGTCGCGTCCGAGCCGCGCAGCATGCCCGCGCCCAGCGGAATCGTGTAGGTCACCGTGCAGCCGAGCGTCGCCGCCGCGAGAATGCCGGCATAGCGTCCGATGGCCGCGTCCTGCGCGAGGGATTTCGCGGTCTGATAGCCGCCCATGTCGATCGCCAGAACGCCGCCGAGCATCGCGGGATCCAGCCCCAGCGCGCGCCAGAGCGGCGCGAGCGTGGATTCCAGCGCGCCCGAAAGCAGCGGCGCAAGGCAGAGAATGCCCGCCATCGACAGCGCCGTCGGTCCCAGAAGCCTGAACCCTTCCTCAAAACGCTCGCCCAGTCCGAATCGATTGCCCATCAGAAGATCCAGCCCGCCCAGCACCGCGCCGGCCGCCAGAATCCAGAGAATGACGCGCTCCATCACGCTTCTCCCCGCATGACGGCTTCGATATCCTCGATCGTGCGCGGAATCGCGGCGGACAGGTTTTCGCAGCCGTCCTCCGTAATCAGGCAGTTGTCCTCGAGGCGGAAGCCGACGCCCCATTCCTCATGGTAAACGCCGATATCCACGCAGAAAACCATGTTCGGCGCGAGAATTTCCGGACGCCTGACCATGTCGTGCACGTCGTAGCCGATGTGATGCGCGCCGCCGTGCCACATCAGCTTGCCGATTTCGTCCACGTTCTTCAGAACGCCCGCTTCAACCAGTCTCTCCGCATTATAGCGGCGGATTGTCGCGTCCACGTCCGCCATTTTCATGCCGGGACGAATGATCGAGAACATGTAATTCGAGGTCGCGAGCACGCACTGATACAGAATCCGCTGCCGCTCGGAGAATTTTCCATTGCACGGCCACGCGCGCGAAACGTCGGTGATCATGCAGTCGTACTGCGCGCCGACGTCGTTCAGAACCATGTCGCCGTCCTGCGCCTGTCCGGTGTAGCTGTAATAGTGAATGCAGAAATTGTTCCTTCCGCAGGAAATGATGGACGGAAAGCCGGGGCCGTCCGGGCCGTGCTGCGAAAGCGCGTAATCGAAATCCGCCTTGTACTGATATTCATACTTTCCGGGACGCGACGAGCGCATCATGGCGAGAATGCCTTCGCGCGTGATCGTCTCCGCCCGGCGCAGCGCTTCGATTTCGCAGGGCTGCTTGATCAGGCGCAGCGAACGGAGAATGTCCTCCGCATTGCCGACGGCGAGATAGGCGAAGTCCCTCTGAATGCGTCTGAGCAGGCGATGCGACGGGCGATCGGGCTGTTCGGGCGTGAATCGATAGAGATCGAGATAGATTTTTCCGTAGTTCCCGCCGGCCGCGAGCGCGGAAAAATCGCGCTCAAAGGCCTGAACGGTGCGTACGTCGCTCACGCCGGAAACGGCTTCCGCCTCCTCGGGCTTTACGCGAGCGCCCGTCCAGCGCTCGGCAAGCGCGTCCGGCGGCAAAAGATACAGCCGCTCCTGAACGCTGCCGTCCGGATTCTTCGCGGCGAGCAGCACGGCGGATCTGCATTTCAATCCTGTCAGATACACGAAATTGCGATCGGCGAAGAAGGGATAGTATTCGTCGCCGGTCTTCCAAAGCTCTTCTCCCGAGAAAACGGCGAGCAGGCTGCCCGCGTCCATGCGCTGATACAACCGTTCGCGATTGCCGACGTAATAGGTTCTCTGCATTTGAAAAACCTCCCGTTTGCGTGCGTTTTCTCCATTATATCCGCGAAAACGTAAATTCGCAAGTGCAATCGCGCGCGACAAGCGTCCGGACTGGAAAATCCCGGCGGAAATTTCCTCTGGTTCGCTTCTGCGCCTGACTTGCCATTCAAGTTTTGAATAGGTATCAAAACAGGTGTTGCTTTTTCTCCTGATGTATGATACAATAATATATAATATAAAGAACAAGGAGATGAGACGCAATGGAGAGAATTGCGATTATGGCCGATTCGGGCTGCGATCTTCCCGAGGAGATGATCAATAAGGAAAACGTGCGGGTGCTTCCGCTGAAGATTCTCTATGAGGATGGAGAGTATCTGGACGGCGTGAACATCGAGCCGTCCATGGTGTACGACCGCTTTCCCGGACAGATTCCAAAGACCTCCACGCCCAATTTCGCCGAGGTGATCGCCGCGGCGGAGGAGCTGAAGGCGAAGGGCTACAATCGGATCCTCGCGGTCTGCATCTCCTCCGGACTGTCCAGCACGTGGCAGAATGTCTGCGCGGCGCTGAGCGAGGTGGAGGACATTGAATTCCACGTGGTGGATTCGAAGAACATCTCCATCGGCGCGGGCGTGCTGGCTATGTACGCGCAGCAGCTGGTGGAACAGGGCCTGCCCTTTGAGGAAATCTGCCGCCGGGTGGAGGAAAACGTGGAGTTCTCGCACATCTTCTACTACATGGACACGCTGGACTATCTGCGCGCCGGCGGGCGCATCGGCCGCGTCAGCGGCGCCATCGGCTCACTGCTGAACATCAAGCCCATCATTTCCTGCAACAGATCCGGCGTTTACCACATCGTCTCCATGATCCGTGGACGCAAGCGCGGATTGGAGAAGCTGCTGGACTGCGTGAGCGAGCACTACGATGAAAAGAAGGAGAACTTTCTGGCCATCATGCACGGAGCGGCTCCCGAGGCCGTCCGCGAGATTCGGGAGAAGATTCGCGCCCGCTTCCCGAGGGCGAAAGTGCTGCTGGAAAAGCAGATCAACGCATCGCTGGCGGTGCACACCGGGCCGGGTCTGATCGGCGTACTCTGTTGGACAAAGGCATAGTTTAGAGAGGATTCGCGGCAGCGAATCCTCTCTCTTTTACTGTTCGGCCTTCAGCAGACGAAAGCGCGAGCCGGTGCTTTCGATGAGGCCGTCCCGGCGCATTCGGCTGATCTCCGCCGAGAGGGCGCTGCGCTCCACGCCCAGATAGTCTGCCAGCGACTGGCGATCGAAGGGAATGGTGAACTCCGCGCTGTGCTGCGCCTTCGCCTGATCCAGCAGCACCTCCATCAGCTTGTCCCGGGTGGTTTTCTGGGACATGTAGCGGATTTTCTGCGTCAGCGTCAGGTTCTTCTGGGCGATGCCCCGGAGCAGATTGTCCACCATTCGGCTGTGGAACGGGCAGGCGTTGGAGCAGCTTCTCAGCACCCGGCGGCAGTCCATCAGCAGCACCGCGCCGGGAAGCTGGGCTACGGCGCTGACGGGCATGCGCTCCAGCCCCGCGCAGGCGAAGGCCTCGGCGAACAGCCCGCCCGGGCCGACGACCGTCAGCACGCTGCGATTTCCATAGTAGTCGTCGCGCAGAATCTGCACCGAGCCGGCCAGCACTATGCCCATAAACCGCGCCGGATCGCCCTCGTTGAACACTGCCTCGCCTTTGCGCACCTCGACTGCCCGGCCGTCGAGACAGCCCAGCATCGCCGTAATGTCCGCGCGCTCCACGCCGTCGAACAGCGGACATCCCGCCAGCACATCCAGATATTCCTTCATAAAAAACCTCATGCGTTGGATTTCCAACATACAGTCTGCGTTCAGTATAGTAAAATAATCTCGTAAAGTCAACGGGCAGAGCGCAAAATGGGAAATTTTTCCATCCATGGCCGCGCTCGAAACGGGACAGAATCGTCTCAGGAGGAGAAAAATATGGGTAATCAGATGTTTTGCTATCAGTGCGAGCAGACCGCGGGATGCAGCGCGTGCACCGGCCGCGCGGGCGTGTGCGGCAAGAGTGCGGACGTTTCCAATCTGCAGGACGAGCTGGTGGGCGCGCTGATCGGGTTGGCCCACGCCGCCGCGGCCAATCCGCCCTCCGAGCAGACCCATCGGGTGATGATCGAGGGCCTGTTCATGACGCTGACCAACGTCAACTTCGATCCCGACCGCATCCGCAGCCAGATCGACGCGGTGCATCGGGAAAAGGCGCGTCTCGCGCCCGGATGCAGCGACTGCGGCTCGCCCTGCGGGCGGACGGAGGACTACGACATGAAGCGGCTGTGGAGCGACGACGAGGACGTGCGCTCTCTGAAATCGCTGATTCTGTTCGGCCTGAAGGGCATGGCGGCCTACGCCTGCCACGCGCTGGCGCTTGGCTATTCCGACGAGACGGTGAACCGCTTCTTCTACGAGGGACTGGCCGCCGTGGGCGAGGAATGGGACGCGCAGGGGCTGCTGCCCATCGCGCTGAAGGTGGGCGAGGTCAACCTGAAGTGCATGGCGCTGCTGGATCAGGCCAACACCGAGACCTACGGCACGCCCGCGCCCACGCCTGTGACCATGAAGGTGGAGAGGGGGCCGTTCATCGTGGTCTCGGGCCACGATCTGCACGACCTGAAACTGCTGCTGGAGCAGACCGAGGGCCGGGGCGTGAACGTCTACACCCACGGCGAGATGCTGCCGGCTCACGCCTATCCGGAGCTGAAGAAGTACGCCCATCTCAAGGGCAATTTCGGCACCGCGTGGCAGAATCAGCAGAAGGAGTTCGACGGCATGCCCGCGGCGGTGCTGTTCACCACCAACTGCCTGATGCCGCCCAAGGCCAGCTACGCCGACCGGGTGTTCACCACGGCGACGGTGGCTTATCCCGGCATGGAGCACATCGGCAGGGACAAGAATTTCGCGCCGGTGATCGAAAAGGCGCTGGCGCTGGGCGGCTACGGTGAGGACAGAATTTTTGCCGGCATCAACGGCGGAACGGAGCTGACCACCGGCTTTGGCCACGACGCGGTGCTGTCCGCGGCGGACGCGGTGATCGGCGCGGTAAAGCGCGGGGAGCTTACGCACATCTTCCTGGTGGGCGGCTGCGACGGCGCGCGTCCCGGGCGGAATTACTACACCGAGTTCGTGCGTCAGACACCCGCGGACACGGCGGTGCTGACGCTGGCCTGCGGCAAGTATCGCTTCAACGACATGGATCTGGGCACGGTGGCGGGCCTGCCGCGCATCATGGATATGGGCCAGTGCAACGACGCCTACAGCGCCATCCGTGTGGCCGCGGCGCTGGCGGAGGCCTTCGGCTGTGGTGTGAACGACCTGCCGCTGACGCTGGTGCTGTCGTGGTACGAGCAGAAGGCAGTGTGCATCCTGCTGACGCTTCTGCATCTGGGGCTTCGCAACATCTATCTCGGGCCCACGCTGCCGGCGTTCCTGTCGGAAAACGTGCTCAACCTGCTGGTGAAGGAATACGGCATTCACCCCATTTCCACCCCGGAAGAGGATCTGAAGGCCATTCTCGGCTGAAAAAAGGAGAAAGAAAAATGTACAAGAACATCGAAAAGCAGAAGGTTCTGCAGCTGAAGGATCTGGTGGAATATCAGGACGGACAGGTGGTCAGCAGGACGCTGGTTCAGAACGACTATGTGAGCATGACCCTCTTCTCATTTGACAAGGACGAGGAAATCTCCACCCACGCAGCCGGCGGCGACGCGATGGTGACGGTGCTGGAGGGCACGGGCCGCTTTACTGTGGGCGGCGAGGTGTTTATCCTCAGCGCCGGCGACACGCTCATCATGCCCAAGGATATTCCCCACGCCGTATATGGGCAGGAGCGGTTCAAGATGCAGCTGGTGGTGTCGTTCTGAAAAGGAAACGGCATGGCCGCCCATTCATCGGGTGGCCATGCCGTCTTTTGCTGCGGTCAGGAATCCGCCGCTTTCCGAAGGTCCCGCCGAATCCTGCGGAACTGTTTCGGGATTTCCGATTCGTCCATGTTCTGCGGAATCTTCGTGGTTCACCGGACTTTCGCTGTCTCGCAGTACCGGCACTTGTATTCCACCATTTCCACCGTGTGCTGAAGCTCCGCCATCTGCTGCTGAAGCACCTTTTGCTGAAACCGGAACATCTCCAGATGCAGATCGATGGCGTCGTCGCCCTGAGGGGCCATTTCGATGTGCCGCCGGCCGTCTTTAATGGATACCATGGGCGCGGCGCCGCCGCAATATGTTTTCCTTTTGCGCCGCTGTGTTTTTCCGCAGAATGCCGGAAGGACGGGCGGTTTTCCCGCCGAAACGGAAAGATTTCGGCGAAGTCTTGCAACTTGTCCGAAAATGACGTATAATAGAAATGTTTGTGATGGATTTCACAAAAGAACGTGAAGAGAATCGAGTTCGATAAAATATGAATCAGTATTATCGGGAGTATCTGGACGCGGAGATCAACCGCGTGGGTACGAACTGCGTCAAATGGGACGGCATGAAGGATGAATTCGGCCGCGAGAATCTGACGCCTGCGTGGGTGGCGGACATGGATTTCCGCACCGCGCCCGCCGTGCAGGAGGCCATTCTGCGCCGCGCGCAGCACGCCGTGTACGGCTACGCCATTCATCCCGCGGCGGAGAAGGAGGCCGAGGCGGCTTGGCTGAAGCGCCGCCACGGCGTGGACGTGCAGACGGACTGGATCCTGACCAGCCCCGGCGTGGTGGACAGCATCTTCTTCTGCGTCCGCGCGCTGACCAGCGAGCATGACAAGATCCTGATTCAGACGCCGGTGTACGGCCCGTTCTTCCGCGCGGCGGAGCTGTTTGGCCGCGAGCTGGTGCGCAATCCGCTGATCGAGACGGAGCGCGGGTTCGAGATGGACTTCGAAAACCTGGAAGCGGGCTTCAAGTCCGGCGTGAAGCTGATGATCCTGTGCAACCCGCACAATCCCATCGGCCGCGTCTGGAGCCGCGAGGATCTTCAGCGCGTGGTGGAGCTGGCCAATCGCTATGGCGTGATCGTCGTCTGCGACGAGATCCACGCGGACTTTAACATGGGCGAGCGCAGACAGACTCGCATTCTGGCGCTGGAGCACGCGCAGGAGAACTGCGTCATGCTCGCGTCGGCAACCAAGTCGTTCAATCTGGCGGGTCTGCGCCAGTCCTCGTGCATTATCGCCAATCCCGAGCTTCGCGGGAAGGTTGCCGGCGAGATGGAGAAGGCTCACGCCGCGCCCAACATCTTTGGAGCCATCGCGCAGCGGGCCGCCTACGAGCACGGCGACGAATGGATGGACGCGGTGGTGGAGTACATCCGCGAAAACCGTGACTGGGCGCTTGCGTACATTCGCGAGAACATCCCGGAGATCAGAGTGTATCCCAACGAGGGAACCTATCTCATGTGGCTGGACTTCTCCGCGCTGGACATGAGCCACAAGGAAATTTTTGACATGATCGTCAACGAGGCGCATGTGGCCGTCGGCGACGGCAGGGGCTTCGGCGAGGAGGGCGAAAAGCACTTCCGCTTCAATCTGGCCACCACGCACCGCAACGTCGTCAAGGCGTTCGAAAATATCAATCAAGCGATTCGGAGTCGGTAAATTGTGAAAATCAGCCTGAAAAACCTGTTCCGCAAGCCGGATAAGTGGATTGCCGTGGACGTGGAGCTGGACGGAATGCATCCCAGCCGCGTCATCCAGCTGTCCTATCTCATCATCGAGGGGCGCAGAGTTCGCGGAAAGAACATGTACTTCGCCACCAAGGCGGTCAATCGCTATGCCAAGAAGGTGCACGGCCTGAGCGTCTATCAGCTCAAGAAGCTCTCGGGCGGCGATGTGTTCGCCTGCCGCGCCGACGAGATTTACAACGATTTCAAGGACTGCAAGCTGGTCATCGGCCACGACGTGGCGGGGGACATGAAGTATCTGAAGGCAGAGTTCGCGCGCATCGGCGTGAAGCTGCCGGACATTCCCATCTTCTGCACGCTTCAGCACTATACAAGGGAAGCGAACATTCCGCTGAAGCAGAACCCGAAGGTGCTCAAGCCGCCCAGACTGGGCGAGCTGACCGAGCACTTCGGCCTTTCGCAGGAATTCATCGCGCAGAAGTGCGCGAAGTGGTACGGCGGCGGCGACCATCCCCACGACGCGCGCTACGATGCGGCGGCGGCGTATCTGTGCATGCTGGTGGGCGAGAACATGGCGTAAACCAAGCGGCGGCTCCTTTGTTTTTTCGAAGGAGCCGCCGCTTTTGCAAACAACCGGTTATAAAATTAACGGCGGGCGTGACGGATTTGAGCCTGAATTTCGAAAGAATTTTGACATATGCCGAAAAACGCTTTTTTTGGCCGTTTTGCGTTTGCATCCGCCCGAAAATCCATGTATAATACAGGAGAGTAAGCATAAGGTAGCGCACATGGTGTGTACCTTCAAGAACAAGGTGGTCGGTCATTTCATGAAAACAAGAATTGCAGCCATCGAATTCGGAACCTCCAAGATCGTGACCATGATCGCCGAAAACAGCGGAATGGATCGACTGGACATCGTCGGCTCGGGAACCGTTCCTTACGACGGCTACTCCGAGGGCGACTGGAACACGCCGCGCCAGATGGTTCAGCGGGTTCGGGATTCCATCGCCGCCGCCGAGCTGGAGGCCAATTCCAAGATTCACGAGATTTACGTCGGCGTGCCCGGCGAGTACATTCACGTCCTGTCCTGCGAGGCGCAGGTGGATCTGCCCGACGGCGCGGTGGACGAAACCGCCGTCAACGCCGTGCTGGATCAGGCCGCCGACGCGCTGAACGTGGTTCAGAGCGGCTGCCGGGTGCTGCATCGCTCGCCCGCGTGGTTCTCCGTGGACGACGGCAAAAAGACCATGTCGCCCTCGGGTCGCGGCTCGACGCTGCGGGCGCTGGTGACCTTCGTCGTCGCCGAGCAGATGTTCATCGAGGACGTGAGCGAGATGATGGGCGTGCTGAACGTCACGATTCTCGGCTTCCTGTCCACGACGATGGGCGAGGGCATGCTGCTTCTGCCGCTGGAGGATCGCGACCGCGCGGCGCTGCTGATCGACTGCGGCTATCTGAGCACCGAGATCAGCGTCGTCGAGGGCGACGCGCTGATCTATCACGCCATGCTGCCCCGGGGCGGCGGACACGTCACCGCCGATCTGGCCACCGAGCTGCGCATCAGCATGCGCGCGGCGGAGCAGATCAAACGCGGCTACGTGTTCAACCCCGACGAGTTCGACCGGGATTCTTTCTCCGAGGTCTACGACGAGGCGGGCAACCGCGTGACCTTCCCGCGGGAGGTTGTGCAGGAGATCGTGGAGCGCAGCGTGGACGAGCTGGCCGACATGGTGCGGCTGACCGTCAACAATGACGTCAGCGAGCTGCTCGGCTCGCGCTCTCAGATTTATCTGACCGGCGGTGGCCTTGCGCTGATGCGCGGCGGGCGGGAGTATCTGTCCGAGAAGATCGGCCGGCCCATCAAGGTGGCGGCGGCCAAGTCCTCCAAGATGAACAGCCCCGTGTACTCCGCGGCGCTGGGTCTGGCGGATCTGACGTTCGATTCCATCGAGCAGCATTCTGACGGCGAGGAGCCGGTTTTCGGAAAGCTCCGCAGTCTTTTCAGGGGTAAAAGCGAAGAATAACGACCATAATACATGAACGAGGGGGATGCCTTGTGCTGGAGATCGAAATGGAAAACAACAATAACAATTTTGCCGCTATTAAAGTCGTCGGCGTCGGCGGAGCGGGCACCAACGCGGTTAACCGCATGGTAGACGCGCAGCTTCAGGGCGTGGATTTCATCGCCATCAATACCGACAGCCAGGCGCTGGCGCTGTCCAAGGCGCCCACCAAGATTCAGATCGGCGACAAGCTGACCAAGGGCTTGGGCGCGGGCGCGAATCCCGATGTGGGCCAGCGCGCGGCGGAGGAGAGCCGCGAGGAGATTTCCAACACCATCAAGGGCTCCGACCTCGTGTTCATCACCTGCGGTATGGGCGGCGGTACCGGCACCGGTGCGGCTCCCGTGATCGCCGAGATCGCTCGGGACATGGGCATTCTCACCATCGGCGTGGTCTCGAAGCCCTTCCTCTTCGAGGGCCGTCAGCGCATGAAGAACGCCGAGTCCGGCATCGAGCGCCTGAAGGCGAACGTGGACACGCTGGTGGTCGTTCCCAACGACCGGCTGCTGTCCGTCGTGACCAAGGGAACCACCATGACCGAGGCCTTCCGCATTGCGGACGACACGCTCCGCCAGGGCATTCAGGGCATCTCCGACCTGATCGCGGTGCCGGCGATGATCAATCTGGACTTCGCCGACGTGCGCACGGTCATGCAGAGCCGCGGTCTGGCTCACATGGGCATCGGCCTCGGCAAGGGCGAAAACCGCATGGTGGACGCGGCCAAGCAGGCCATCTCCAGCCCGATGCTCGAGACGTCCATCGACGGCGCGCGCGCGGTGCTGATCAACATCACCGGCGGCCCGGACACCTCCATCATCGACATCAACGAGGCGGCGCAGCTCATCACCGCGGCGGCCGATCCCGAGGCCAACATCATCTTTGGCGCGGGCATCGACGAGAACCTCAAGGACGAGGTCAAGATCACCGTCATCGCCACGGGCTTCGAAAAGACGCCCTTCGCCCAGTCCAAGCCGAGCACGCCCTCCTTCTCCGAGCGCGAGGAGGCTCCGGCGGAGCCCCGCCGCGAGAGCGTCGAGCGCGACTACGACGAGGGCCGCAACGTCTCGCCCATCTTCGAGCGCCGTCCGCGCACGACCGTGCCCGTCCGCGAGAGCGACGAGCCCTATCAGCCCGAGCGCCGCTCCACCGAGCGCCGTCCTGCCGCGCCGCAGCCCCAGCGCCGCACGCGCGTGTATCAGGATGACTACGAGGACAGCCGCTCTCAGCCGCGCCGCGGCTTCACGCCTGACGTGCCGAGCTTCATGAAGAAGAAGTCCGACAAGTAAAAATGAGAAGAGAGACCGGAGCGTTCCGGTCTCTCACTTTGTCTGAAAAAATTGGGAGCCATGGACTTTTGTCCATGGCTCCCATTGCATCCTGCAGGAAATCAGATGCGGGCAACGCCGGTGTCGCGGGCGGCCTGAGCGACGGCCTTGGACACGGCTTCCTTGACGCGGGGATCGAACGGAGCGGGGATGATGTACTCCTCGTTCAGCTCGTCGTCGGAGATGAGGTTGGCCAGCGCGTAGGCGGCGGCGATCTTCATTTCCTCGTTGATCTCGCTGGCGCGCACGTCGAAGGCGCCGCGGAAGATGGCGGGGAAGGCCAGAACGTTGTTGATCTGGTTCGGATAGTCGCTGCGGCCGGTGGAGACCACGCGCGCGCCGCCCGCCTTCGCCTCGTCGGGGAAGATTTCGGGGGTCGGGTTCGCGCAGGCGAACACGATGGCGTCCTTGTTCATGGTCTTGACCATCTCGGTGGTGAGCATCTTCGGAGCGGAAACGCCGATGAACACGTCCGCGCCCACGAGCACGTCCGCCAGCTTGCCGGAGAGCTTCTCGGGATTGGTCTTCTTGGCCATTTCCTCCTTGTAGGGGTTCATGTGGTCGGTGCGGCCGTCGTAGATGGCGCCCGCGCGGTCGCACATGATGACGTTCGTGATGCCGTAGTTCACCAGCAGCTTGGTGATGGCGGTGGCGGCGGCGCCCGCGCCGTTGACGACGACCTTGATCTGCTCCTTGGTCTTGCCGACGACCTTCAGCGCGTTGATGAGGCCGGCCAGCGTGATGATGGCGGTGCCGTGCTGATCGTCGTGGAAGATCGGAATGTCGCACTTGGCCTTGAGCTTCTCTTCGATTTCGAAGCAGCGGGGCGCGGCGATGTCCTCAAGGTTCACGCCGCCGCAGCTGCCGGAGATCATGTACACGGTGTTGACGATCTCATCCACGTCCTTGGACTTGATGCAGATCGGGAACGCGTCCACGTCGCCGAAGGCCTTGAACAGCACGCACTTGCCCTCCATGACGGGCATACCGGCCTCGGGGCCGATGTCGCCCAGACCGAGCACCGCGGTGCCGTCGGTCACGACCAGGCAGGTGTTCCAGCGGCGGGTCAGGTCGTAGCTCTTGCTGATGTCCTTCTGGATCTCCAGGCAGGGCTGCGCAACGCCGGGCGTATAGGCCAGAGAAAGATCATCCTTGGTGGCAACGGGCGCACGACAGACGATTTCGATCTTGCCGCGCCATTCAGCATGCTTCTTCAGGGATTCCTCTGCATAATTCATGGGGAAGTACCTCCGTTCCAATTTGTACATATTGTCGGCAGGCGGCATGCCATGGACATACTCACCCAACCTATGATAAGGATAATCCCATTTTCCGGCGCTGTCAATGGGTTTGAGAAAATCTGAATGGAAAAATAAATGAAAAGGCGGCAAAAACTGAAAAACTTCGGTTAATTTGCGCCGCGCGCTTGCAAGAAGCGCCGGGAGCGTGGTATAATGAAAAGCACTTGGCGACGATGGAGAGAGTACCTCTTTCATATCTCGACCTCAAAGAGAGCTGCGCCGCCGGCTGAAAGCGCAGCAGGGCGAGGAAAGGGCGAAGTTCACTCCGGAGCTTCCGCGCTGAACGATGCTGGTTTCAGTAGGCGCGGACGGGTTCATCTCCGTTATATGGATGAGAGGCTGAGAGCGATCTCGGCGAAACTGGGTGGTACAGCGGAGCTATGCTTCGCCCCTGAAGAAGGGGCGGAGCTTTTTGTTTTGCAAAATAGCGGCGGCGCCCCGGTGAGACGAGAACCGTCGGAAGGAGAAGAACGCAATGGAAAAGACTTTGCAGGAAATTCGCGAGCGCGTGCTGAAGGAAATGGCCGAGGCCAAGGCTTCCTCGAAGCTGGAGCAGATTCGCGTCGGCGTGCTGGGCAAGAAGGGCGAGCTGACCGGACTGCTGCGCGGCATGGGCAAGCTGCCCGCCGAGGAGCGGCCGAGAGTCGGCCAGCTGGTCAACGACGTGCGTCAGGCGCTGGAGGAGGCGCTGGAGAAGCGCTCCGCCGAGCTGAAGGCGAAGGAGAAGGAAGAACGCCTCGCCGCGGAGGCGCTGGACGTGACACTGCCCGGCCCGGAGCGCAGCGCCGGTTCGCTGCATCCGATGAATATCGCGCTGAACAAGATGATCGACATCTTCGTGGGCATGGGCTACGAGGTGGTCGAGGGCCCGGAGGTCGAGTATGACCACTACAACTTTGAGCTTCTGAACCTGCCGAAGAACCACCCGGCCCGCGACGCGCAGGATACGTTCTATGTGGACGACAACATCGTGCTGCGCACCCACACCTCGCCGGTGCAGGCCCGCATCATGACCACGCGCAAGCCGCCGATCCGCATCATCTGCCCCGGCCGCGTGTATCGCGCCGACGAGGCGGACGCGACCCATTCGCCGGTGTTCCATCAGATGGAGGGCCTGGTCATCGACGAGAACATCACCATGGGCGACCTGAAGGGCACGTTGGACGAGTTCGCCCGCCAGATGTACGGCGAGGGCATCCGCACCCGCTTCCGCCCGTCCTTCTTCCCGTTCACCGAGCCGTCGGCCGAGGTCGATCTGACCTGCGCCAACTGCAAGGGCGAGGGCTGCCGCATGTGCAAGGGCACCGGCTGGATCGAGGTTCTGGGCGCGGGCATGGTCAACCCGAAGGTGCTGGAGATGTGCGGCATCGACTCCAGGAAGTACTCCGGCTTCGCCTTCGGCATGGGCGTGGAGCGCATGACTCTGCTGAAATACAACATTCCGAATCTGCGTTATCTTTATGAGGACGACCTGCGCTTCCTGTCGCAGTATCGCTGAGGAAAGGGGATTGTGCAAAAATGAAGGTTCCGATGAAATGGCTGAAGGAATACGTGGATATTAAGCAGTCCCCGGAGGAGTACGCCGCGAAGATGGTCATGACCGGCACCGCGGTGGAGGACGTGACCCAGACCGGCGAGCAGTTCGACAACGTGGTCGTGGGCTATGTCGTCTCCTGCGTGGATCATCCCAACTCCGACCATCTGCATGTGTGCATGGTGGACGTGGGCGGCGAGGAGCCCATCCAGATCGTCTGCGGCGCGCCTAACGTCCATGCGGGTATGCGCGTGGCGGCGGCGCTGGACGGCGCGCACCTGCCGGGCGGCGTGAAGATCAAGAAGGGCAAGATGCGCGGCGAGGTTTCCAACGGCATGCTGTGCTCCGGCCCCGAGCTGGACGTTCCCGCGGGACTGTACCCCCACATCGGCGACGAGGGCATCATCGAGATTTTCGAGGACGTCGCCCCCGGCACGGACGTGAAGGAGGTCTTCGGCCTCGGCGACAGCGTGATCGATTTTGAGATTCTGGCCAACCGTCCCGACTGCCTGAGCGTCTGGGGACTGGCGCGCGAGAGCTCCGCCGTGCTGAGCGAGCACTTTGTCATGCCGGAGATCGAGGTCGAGGAGAAGGGAGAGGGCCGCTTCGAGGATTACGCCACCGTGCGCGTGGAGGATCACGAGGCCTGCCGCCGCTACTGCGCGCGCGTCATCCGCAACGTCAGGATCGGCCCGTCGCCGAAATGGATGCGCGAATACCTCTACGGTGCGGGCGTGCGCCCCATCAACAACATCGTGGACATCACCAACTTCGTCATGCTGGAGACCGGTCAGCCGATGCACGCCTTCGACCTGTCCAAGGTGAAGGATCAGACCATTGTGGTGCGCAAGGCGCGCCCGGGCGAGAAGCTGACCACGCTGGACGGCAAGGAGCACGTGCTGGACGAGACCATGCTGGTCATCGCCGACGCGGACAACGCCACGGGTCTGGCCGGCATCATGGGCGGCGAGGAGTCCGAGATTGTGGGCGACACCGCCAGCGTACTGTTTGAGTCCGCCGCCTTCGAGCGCGCCAACAACCGCGTAACCGCGCGCCGTCTGGGCGTGCGCACCGAGGCCTCGGGCCGCTTTGAGAAGGGCGTCAACCCCGACGGCTGCCGCGAGGCGCTGGAGCGCGCCTGCATGCTGGTGAACATGCTGGAGTGCGGCGAAGTGGTTCCCGGCGTGTACGACGAGTATCCCGAGCCCATCGCGCCCCGCACCATTGAGGCGGAGGTCGCGCGCATCTGCCGCCGCAACGGCGTGGAGGTCTCCGGCGAGGAGATGGAGGACATCCTTAACCGCCTGTACATCGACACGACGCTTGTGGGAGGCGTGCTGACCTGCGAGATTCCCTCTTTCCGTCAGGATATGGAGACCGACGCGGACGTGGCCGAGGAGATTCTGCGCATGTACGGCTACGACCACATTCCGTCCACGCTGATGAACGCCGTGACCATGCCCGGCTATCGCAGCGAGAAGATGATCTTCAATGATCGCGTGAAGGACGCGGCCGTGGGCATGGGCATGTTCGAAATTCTGAACTATTCCTTCATCAGCCCCAGATGGATCGAGGCGCTGGGTCTTGCCGACGACGACGCACGGCTGAATACCGTGGTCATCCGCAATCCGCTGGGCGAGGATACGTCGGTGATGCGCACGTCGCTGGCGCCGTCCATGCTCAACACCATGGCGGCCAACCTGAACCGCGGCGTGGCCGAGGGCAGGCTGTTCGAGCTGAGCAAGACCTTTGCTCCGGCGGGCCCGGGCGAGCTGCCCACGGAGAAGAGCGCGCTGTGCATCGGCATGTTCGGCGATGGCGCGGATTTCTACGCCGTGAAGAACGCGGTGGTCTGGCTGCTGGCCAAGTTCGGCGTGAAGGCCGAAGTGACCGCCGACGGCGACGGCTATTACCATCCGGGCCGCAAGGCCGTGCTCACCGCCGACGGCGTGAAGCTGGCGACGCTGGGCGAGATTCATCCCGACGTGGCCGAGCGCTTCGGCATCGACAAGCGCGTGTACGTGGCTGAGGTGGATCTGGACGCGCTGCGCCCGATGGAGAAGCCCTTCTACGGCGTGAAGCCGCTGCCCAGGTTCCCGGCGGTCACGCGCGATCTGGCCGTGGTTGTGGACGAGTCCGTGGGCGCGGGCACGATGCTCGAGACCATCCGCAAGGCGGCGAAGAACCTCGAGGAGGTCAGGCTGTTCGACATCTATCGCGGCGAAAAGCTGGGCGCGGGCAGAAAGTCCGTGGCCTACGCCATGTCCTTCCGCGCGCCCGACCGCACGCTGACCGACGAAGAGATCGCTGCCGAGTGCCGCTCGTGGGCTACCTACGGCAAGCCTGCCGACCGCAAGCGCAATATCGTGACGTCGTTGGAGTTGCAGTCCGAGAAGATGGAGATCATCAACAAGCGCCTGCAGGAGAAATACAAGGCGCTCGAAGAGAACGAGGTGCGTTATGAGGAGATCGGCTGCGACGATGCGGATTACGTGATCGTGGCGTTCGGTTCGTCGGCCCGTATCTGCTCGGCCACGGTCGAGATGGCGCGCGCCGAAGGGCTGAAGGTCGGCCTGCTGCGGCCGATCACGCTCTATCCTTTCCCCAAGAAGCCGCTTGCCGAACTGGCCGCGCGCGGTGTCAAAGGCTTCCTTTCCGCCGAGCTCAATGCCGGCCAGATGGTCGAGGACGTGCGGCTGGCCGTGAACGGCGTAGCTCCCGTCGAGCATTTCGGCCGTCAGGGCGGTATGATGTTCGCGCCCGACGAAGTGCTCGCGGCGCTCAAGGAAAAACTGATTAAAAAGTAAAGGCTATGGCAGAGGTTGAAATCAAAAACGAAAACCTGGTTTACGCGAAACCGAAGCTCATTACCGACAACGTCATGCACTACTGCCCCGGCTGCAGTCATGGTACGGTACATAAACTGATCGCCGAGGTCATCGAGGAGATGGGCTTCGCGGAAAAGACCGTAGGCGTTTCGCCCGTGGGCTGCTCCGTATTCGCATACAATTATATCGACATCGACTGGATCGAGGCCGCCCACGGACGCGCCCTGGCCGTAGCTACGGCCGTGAAGAGGCTCTATCCCGGCAACCTGGTCTTCACCTACCAGGGCGACGGCGACCTGTCGGCCATCGGCACGGCGGAGTCGATCCATGCGGCCGCACGCGGCGAGAACGTCGTGGCGATCTATATCAACAACGCCATTTACGGCATGACGGGCGGCCAGATGGCCCCGACTACCCTGCTGGGTATGAAGACCGCGACGACGCCCTACGGCCGTGACCCGCGCCTGAACGGCTACCCCTACAAGATCGCCGAGATGATGGCGCACCTCGACGGTACGGCCTACATCACGCGCCAGAGCGTCCACACGCCGGCCAACGTCCGCAAATGCAAGCGAGCTCTGCGCAAGGCGTTCGAGACGGCCATGGCAGGCAAGGGGTTCTCGCTCGTGGAGGTCGTTTCGACGTGCAACAGCGGCTGGAAGATGTCGCCCGTGGCGGCCAACGAGTGGCTCGCGCAGAACATGCTGCCCTACTATCCGTTGGGCGACATCAAGTCTAACGAGTAAGATCCAAGGGTATGAAAGAGACGTTAATTATTGCAGGATTCGGAGGACAGGGCGTCCTCTCGATGGGAAAGATTCTCGCTTACTCCGGCGTGATGCAGGATTTCGAGGTGACGTGGATGCCTTCCTACGGGCCGGAGATGCGCGGAGGTACGGCCAACGTGACGGT
>USDD01000052.1 GCA_900553265.1 uncultured Eubacteriales bacterium | reverse complement strand
GGCACGATTGAAAGTTCGAGAGGGCTTCGGCCCTCTCGAGCTCTCCGTGGGGTTTTTGACAGCCTAAGCGCCCCTTTCAGGTTTGAAAGGGGCGCTTTGCTGTGCAAAAAAGGACGGCGCGGAAGAATTGCTTCCGCGCCGCAGGAGGTTCAATCAGACTGAGAAAAGAGCTTACTTCAGGAACAGCTCGATGACCGGGACGAGGGTGTTGGGCTTCACCGGCGGGAGCTCCAGCACCAGCAGGTCGTCGCCCCTGGGCACCGCCTCGCCAAAGTGCTGCATGCCGCCCTCGGTGAACAGCACCTCGCTGCCGTCGTGGAGGAACTGGGCGTAGTCCACCTTGCCGGCCAGGCCCTTCAGCGTCAGATGGGCGAAGGGATAGGCGAACAGGTGCAGATACAGGCGCTTGCCGTCGGCGCTCTGGGTGAAGCGGCAGTCGGCGGGCGCGGTGAACTCCGGCTCGGCCATGGTGCAGCCGTAGATGGAGCGGCCGTTGACCTTCATCCAGTCGGCGTAGACCTTCAGCGCGTCCTGCGCGCGCTGGTCGAAATAGCCGCGGGAGGTGGGGCCGACGTTCATCAGCAGGTTGCCGCCCAGCGACACGGTGTTCACCAGCATGCGGATGAGCATCTCGGGGCTCTTCCAGGTCTGCTCGTCGCGATAGTATCCCCAGCTGCCAGAGAAGGTCTGGCAGGCCTCCCAGGTGACCAGCTCGCCGGTCTCGGAATGGCGCACCCATTCGGTGGGCTGGAACTGCTCGGGCGTCCAGATGTCCTGTTCGATCTCGGTGCGGTTGTCGATGATGATGCCGGGCTGCAGCCTGCGGGCCAGCGCGAGGAGCTCCTCGGCCTCCCAGTCCTCCTTGCCCTTGCCCTTCATCCAGGGCTTGTCCTGCGGGTCGGGCGCGGAATAGGAGAAGTCGAACCACAGCACGTCGATCTTGCCGTAGTTGGTCAGCAGCTCGGTGACCTGATTGCGCATGTACTCGGCGTACTTGTGCACGTCGCGGCCGCGGCTCTGCTCCTCGGCGTCGGGATCGTCGCGGCGGGGATGCAGCCGGTCGATGGGGAACTCGGGATGATGCCAGTCGATGAGGGAATAGTAGAAGCCCACGTGCAGGCCCTCGGCGCGGAACGCGTCCACGTATTCGCGCACGAGATCGCGGCCGGCGGGGGTGTTGGTGCACTTGTAGTCGGTGTACTGGGTGTCCCACATGCAGAAGCCCTCGTGGTGCTTCGTGGTCAGCACGGCGTACTTCATGCCCGCGGCCTTGGCCTGGCGCGCCCATTCCCGCGCGTCGAACAGGTCGGGATTGAAGTACTTGAAGTACTTGTCGTACTTCGCCTCGGGAATCTTCTCCCGGGTCTTGATCCACTCGTGGCGGGCGGGCATGGAGTACAGACCCCAGTGGATGAACATGCCGAAGCGGTCGCGGGTGAACCACACGGTGTCGCCGGGGGATTTGCGGGTGACGTAGCTGGTCATATTTTTTCCTCCTTCATAGTGACAGATTGGGCTATTTTTAGTATAATAGAATTGTAAAGTTTCGACTATGGACAAACGGGCGAAAATATGGAGAAATCGACATGAATTTGCGCTTGAATCCCTCGGCCCACCAGATCTGGGGGGCGCTGAGGATTGAAATTCCGGAGAGCGGATACGCCGAGCTGGGGCGGGAATGGAACCACACCCACCTCGCGCCGCCCTACTCCCGGCTGTATTATATTGCCGACGGGGAGGGCGAGGCCCGGGGCGGCGGCCAGACGATGGCGCTGAGGCCCGGGAAGATCTACCTGCTGCCCGCGGGACTGGATCTGTCCTACTGCTGCCCGGAGAGGATGACCCAGCTGTATTTTCACATCACGGCGCGCACGCAGGACGGCTACGACCTCTTCTCCCGGCTCGGGCGCATGCTGGAGCTGCCGTCGGAAGCCGACGCGGCGGCGCTGAGCGAGGACTATCTCGCGGACGATTACCTGCGCCAGATGCGCCTGCGCTGCCGGGTGGAGGCCGACGTGGCGCGGTTCATCGCCGCGGCGGGGCTGGAAAAGCATCTGCTGACCCAGCATTCCGCTTTTCTGACGGCGGTGTTCGACACGGTGCGGCGGGGCCTGAGCTCGTCGCTGACCATCGCCGACGTGGCGCGGGCGATGAGCGTGTCCGAAAGCGCGCTGACCAAGCGCTTCCGCCGGGAATTCGGCATGACGCTGGGCCGCTACATCGACGAAATGCTGGCTCAGGAGGCCGCCCGGGCGCTGTCCGAGACGGACGAGAGCATCGGCAGAATCGCCGAGCGGCTGGGCTTCTGCGACCAGTTCTATCTCTCCCGCTTCTTCGCCGCGCACCGGGGCATGTCCCCCAGCGCCTACCGAAGCCACCTGAGAGGGCAGATCTAACAGGGAGATGGATGCGCTGTTCGAGCGCCGCGCAGGCGCTGGCGGGACAGACGCGAGCATGGGCGAAGCCGCCGCGCGGCATTGCTCGGAGACCGGCGTGCCGCGGCGTTCCGCGCGCCGGGCAATGCCGGGGAGGACAGCGCCGCCGCGGGCAATTGCCAAAGAACCGCGAACATGCGGGCGAAGCCGCGGCGTCCTCCGAGACCGGCGCGCCGCGCGCAATGCCGGGATGGACAAATCTGCCGCGCGGGCGTATTCCGAAAACGGCATAGCCCGTCGTTCCGGCGGTGCTTGCCTCTTCTCTCCGTCTCAGACCCGATCCGCCCGGGCGCGCAGCTCGGCGACGGCGGCTGCGTCGGTCATGGCGTAGCGATCCTCCGGCGGGTAGAGCGCGCCGCCGAAGTGGATGGCGGGATTGCCGGCCGTGGAGCGGTCGAGCTGCTCCGAGGACTTCGAGACGTGAATCTGCGTGCAGGGAATCTCGGCGAGAATCCGGTCGATGTTCCACTTCTTGATGCCGCCGCCGGGCAGAATCTCGATGGCGCCCTGGGCGAAGTCGATCATCTGACAGATCGTCTCCGCGCCGTAGTGCACGTCGACGGCCTGCCCGCTGGTGAGCACCCGGGTCACGCCCAGATCGATCAGCGTGGCCAGCGCCCTTTTCCAGTCGGGAACCACGTCCAGCGCCCGGTGGAACACCGTCTGCTTTCCCTCGGCCAGACGCATGATCTCCCGGCAGCGGGCCGCGTCCACGGTTCCGTCGGGGTTCAGAAAGCCGAACACCAGCCCGTCCGCGCCGTGGAGCAGCAATTGCTCCGCGTCGGCCAGCGCCGTGCGGAATTCCAGCTCGGTGTAGCAGAAGCCGCCCTGCCGCGGGCGCACCATGGCCATGATGGGCAGGTCGGCCGCCTCCTTCGCGGCGATCAGCTCGCCCACGGACGGGGTCAGCCCGCCGTGGAACAGACAGGAGTTCAGCTCGACGCGGTTCGCGCCGCCCTTCTGCGCCTGCACAACGTCGTCGGCGCTGCCGCAGCAGACCTCCATCAGGATTTTTCGCATAAATTCAACCTCCTTTGTTTGGAATTGATTATAGCACGACGCGCCGGGAAAGACAACCGGCGAAAGGAGCGACACAATGCACAGCCAGAATTTGCAGGAATATGTAGATTTCCTCCGCCGGGCGCTGCCCGAGGAGGATCGGATCGCGCTGCCCGACGCGGCGTTGGAGCGCGTGGCGCGCCATGCGATGACCGTGCGGGAGGCCACGCCCTGGGGCCGGAGCATACCCGAATGGATTTTCCGGGATTACGTGCTCTTCCCGCGCGTCAACGACGAGTTTCCCGAGGCATGGCACGCGCCCATCTGGGAATCGCTGCGCGCGCGGCTGGCGGGTCTGAGCATGATCGAGGCGGCGCTGGAGGTGAACGTCTGGTGCGCCGAGCACGCGACCTATCAGTCCACGGACAATCGTACCGCCGGGCCGCTGACCGTGCTGCGCCGGGGCTGTGGCCGCTGCGGCGAGGAATCCACGCTCCTGACGGCGGCGCTGCGCGCGGCGGGCATCCCCGCGCGGCAGATGTATTCGCCCCGCTGGGCCCACTGCGACGACAACCACGCATGGGTGGAGGCGTGGCTGGACGGCGGATGGCACTACATGGGCGCGTGCGAGCCGGAGCCCGAGCCGGACTCGGGCTGGTTCACCGCCGCGGCCTCCAAGGCCATGCTGGTGCACACCCGCGCCTTCGGCGAAGCGCCCGAGGGCGAGCGCGTGGAGCGGAAATATGGAAATTTCAGCATCGTCAACCGCACCGCGGCCTACGCCCGGACGCGCCGGGTGACCGTGCGCGTCGCCGACGGCGGCTGTCCCCTGCCCGGCGCGGCGGTGCGCTTCGAGCTGGCCAACATGGCCGAGCTGTACCCCATCAGCGAAAAAATCACCGACGCGCGCGGCGAAGCCGAGCTGGAAACGGGCTGCGGCACCCTGCGCATCCACGCCACCGACGGCAATCGCTGGCTGGCCCGCACCACCGACGCGGAGCGGGTGGAGATCGACCTGAAGGACGGTTTTTCCTGCGAAGAAAAGGCCGCCGCCGAAGCGCCGCAAACGCAGAAGAATCGGGGGAAGGAAAGCGATGGAACCGTCTGCGGCGGCGCGGATGCACAGGCGGGAGAAGCGCGGGAACGCTGCGCCGCGCGCAGCGAGAGCGAAGCGCTGCGGGAGGAAACGGCAGGGCGTGGCGGCGAGCAGAACGCACCGGCGAGCCGCGCGGCGTTGCGGGAACGCTGCACTGCGCGCGGCGAGAGCGAAGCGCTGCGGGAGGAAGCGGCAGGGCGTGGCGATGAGCAGAACGCACCGGCGAGCCGCGCGGCGTTGCGGGAACGCTGCGCCGCGCGCGGCGAGAGCGAAGCGCTGCGGGAGGAAGCGGCAGGGCGTGGCGACGAGCAGAACGCACCGGCGAGCCGCGCGGCGTTGCGGGAACGCTGCGCCGCGCGCAGCGAGAGCGAAGCGCTGCGATTCGCCGATGAAAAGCTGTGCGCGGATGTCAGTTCCGAGGCGCTTCAGAAGAGGGACGCAGCCGCGCGGGAGAACGGCGATGCAGCGGAGGACGTCCTTCCTCCGACCGAGCGCTTTGTTCAGCGCCCGCCGCGGGAGACGCGGATTCAGCCGACCGTCCATTCCGAGGCCGCCGCGCGCCGCCATGCCGAGACGCTCCGGCGCTGCGAGCGTATGCGCGCCGCGCGAAGCGCCGAGCTCGCCTCCGACGACGCAGACCTCGCCCGCGCCCGCGGCAACGCCGGAGAGATCCGCGCGTTCGTGTCCGACGCGCGCTTCGCGCAGGCCGACAAGCGCGCGCTGCTGTCCACGCTTCGGGAGAAAGACCTCGCCGACACCTCGGCGGAAACGCTGATGGACGCGCTGGAGACGGCGCTGCCCGTCAAAACGGCGCTGCCCGAGGCCATCTGGCGCGAGGCCGTGCTCTGCCCGAGAATTGCCGACGAAAAGCTGCTTCCCGTGCGCCGCGCGCTGCGCCAGGCGCTGGGCGAGGGCCTCTGCCCATCCGACGAAGCGGCGCGGGTCGATGGCGAAAGCACCGCCGGGATTCCCGCCGCGCGCGAATATGCGGAGACAGCCGAAGCTGCGGCTCTGACCGGAGGCGCGGACAAAGCGTCGCGCTGCATGGGCGCGGCAAAGACCGGCGAGAATCCCGCGTCGGGTATCCCGATTTCAGGCGAGACCGAGCACAGGCATGGAGAAGCCGTACAAAGCCGCGCCTGCGCCGTCGAGGCAACGCCCGAAGCGCAGTGCCAGCACGCTGCACAGCCCGAAGGATGCGCCGGAAACGAGGACTCGACAGGAACTTTGATTGCCGACGAAGCCACGCTCAAGTGCAGTGAAACGCGAGAAACGACGCAAAGCCGCGCCTGCGCCGCTGAAAGAGCCGTGTCCGAAGCGCCGCGTCTGCATGTCACGCTGCCCGAGGCCATTCCCGAGCATGGACAGGCGAGCGGCGCCGCGCTCGAAGGATTGCCGACCTTTACCGCCCGGGCGGCCGAGCTTTGGCGGCGCATTGAGGCGCGGGTGCGGCCGGTGCACTCAGATTTCCCGCTGGTTCCCGACCTTCGCGCGGCGCTGCGCGCGGGCCGGGCCGCGCCGATGGTGCGGGACATTCTGTTTGTCGCGGCGGCGCGGGCCTGCGGAATCCCGGCGCGGCTGAATCCCGCCGGCGGCGAAAAGGAAGTCTGGGACGGCGCGTGGCGGCCGCTGCTGCCCATGGAGAGGGGCCGGCTGCGGCTGACTAATCCCACCGGCGCGCCGAAGGTCTACGGCGTGGATTTCACCGTGGGCATTCTGGAAAACGGCGCGTTTCGGACGCTGAGCTTCTGGGGCGAGACCCTCGAAAATCTCTGGGAGCGGGAGGTGCCCGCCGGCGTTTACCGCGCGGTGCACTGCGCGCGCCAGATCGACGGTTCTGTGGACGGCGAACTGCGGTACGCGCGGGTCGCGCCGTCGGGCCGCGCGGAGATCGCTCTCGAACCGCTTCCCGACCGCACGGGCGAAAAGCTGCTGCGCCGCCGCCTGCCGGAGCTGCGCGCCGAAGAGATACTGCCGGAAGGAGCCGGCGCGATTTCCTCAGCGATGCGCAGAAGCGAGCCGAGGTCTGAAGCGAACCATGTCGAATCGTCTTTGTCCATGCACGCAGAAGGGCTGCGGCATGAGGAGCCGTCTTCGCCCCTGCGCACAGCGCAGCCGATGCGCGAAAGTGAGCCGTCCTCGCCCACGCGCGCGGAAGGGCGGACGCACGGGAAAGATTCCCGCGAATCCTCCCTGACCATGCGCGCGGCAATGGCCCCCGGCGCGCGGCAAACTCTCCCCAAGCCGGGGCGCGCGTCGCTGCTGGCGGTGCTGGATCCCGGCGCGGAACCCACCGAGCATTTTCTCAACGAGGTTCTGGAAATTCGGGAGGAATTCAGAAATATCCGGCTGGAGCTGCTGATTTCCCGGCGCAGTCAGTGCGAAAACGCCAGGCTCGCCGAGACGCTCCGCGCCGTTCCCCATGCGCGCCTGTGGACGGATTTCGACGCGGACGCGCTGCTGGAATGGCGAAAGGCGCTGGGCGCGGGCGACCTGCGCCTGCCGTTGGCCGTCGCCTTCGACGCGCAGGGCGAAGCGCTGTTCGCGTTCACGAACTACAACGTCGGCTCGGTGCGGTCGCTGCTGCGGTGCATCGCGGCGGCAGATTGAGGAACGCGCCGTCGGGCGGGTGATCTTCGCCTGCCGCTGGCCGCCGCCTTCGCATTTGCGGACGATAACATCGGCTGTGCGCCGCGTGGGCGGATTCATCGGGCGAAGCCCGCAGCCCGCGCAAAGTCATATGAAAGGAGAAAGCCGCCTTGAAATACCGCGTCGTCAACGACCTGACGCCCTTCGAATTCCACGATTCCGTGTGGAAGCTGGAGACCTTCGAGGCGGGCGCGCTGGCGCTGCGCGTGAAGGAGCTGAACCTGCATCGGGACGCGGCGCAGAACCCCTGCGGCTGCGATATGGAAATCGAAGAGGCGCGCATGACCTTCGAGGGAATTCGAATTTGGACGCATACGCCCTCCGTGCGCTGGAAGAGCGACGCGGCGGGAATCTCCCGGCCCGCCGAGGCCATCGTCACCTGTACGGGCGAATCTGCGGCAGAGCGCCTTCTCCACGAGCTGCGGCGCGGAATCAACGTTTTCAGCATGGATGAGAAAAAACGACCGCTGCAAAATCAGCGCCTGCGGGGACGATCCCTATTTCGAAGCAGAATTCAGCGTCGAGGCCGTCCGAATCGAATGGGACGAATATCGCGGGCCCGCGTGGTACGAGAGCCGCCGGAAGTGAACGGCAAAAAGCACGCCCGAAGCAGGGCGTGCTCAGGCTGTCAAAAAAACCACGGAGAGCTCGAGAGGGCCGAGGCCCTCTCGATTTTTAATCGTGCCCGGCGGCGTGTACGGCGGGCGCGAGACGATTTTTGCGGCGGAAAATCCCGTTTTCCAGAGCAAAAATCGCTTCCTTGCAGTTTTTGCGCCCGGAAATCTGAAAGATTTCAGCAAAAACTGGTAGGGGTGGTAGGAAGGCTGAAAACCCAAAGGGTTTTCAGGTTTTGCCTTTGGCAAAACTGCCACGGCTCAAATCGAAGATTTGAGGCGCGGCACCTGGCGGGGGAGCTTGCTCCCCCGTCCACCAGCTTGTCAAAAAGACTTTTTTGACAAGCTGAGCACGCCCGAAGCAGGGCGTGCTTTTCGTCTGTTGAAATCCTGCGGAGAATGACCGCACTCGACGGTGCGTCTCCGGCCTGTGGAGCGGATGCCGCGCGGAGCGTATAACCGTTCCCCTCGCTCACGCTCGCCCGTTCTCCCGGATCACCTCGGCGCTCTGGCGGAGCAGGCGCTCCTCCTCCGGAGAGAGGCCCACCTCCAGCACGCGCTCCACGCCGCTGCGGCCCACCACGCAGGGCAGGCTCAGCGCCGCGTCGGGGACGCCGAAGCGCCCGCCGGCGGGGACGGAGACGGTGAGAATGGACTTTTCGTCCCGGAGCACGGCTTGACAGATGCGGCGCACGGCCAGGGCGATGGCGTAGCAGGTCGCGCCCTTCTGTTCGATGACGGCGTAGGCGGCGCTGCGCACGCCGTCGTCGAACTGGGCGCGCAGGGCCTCGGGCAGCGTGGAATCGCACCGACCGCACAGGCGGCAGTAGTCCTCCACCGACTGGCCGGCGATGCGCGTCAGGCTCCATGCGACGAACTCGCTGTCGCCGTGCTCGCCCAGCACCCATGCGGAAACGTCCCGCGCGTCCACGCCCGTGTGCGCGGACAGCAGCGCCTTCAGCCGCGCCGTGTCCAGCACCGTGCCCGAGCCGAACACCCGGCTCTCGGAAAAGCCCGTGACCTCCGCGGCGGCGGTGGTCAGCACGTCCAGCGGATTGCTCACCACCACGAGCACGCTGTCCGGCGCGGCGCGGGCGATGCTGCGGCCGGCGGACTCCATGATGCCGCGGTTGCGGCCGATCAGCTCGCGGCGGGTCTCGCCGGGCCTCTGCGCCGCGCCGGCGGTCATAATCACCATATCCGCCCCCTCCGCCGCGCCGTAATCCCCGGCGCAGAGCCGCACCGGCGCGCAGAAGGGCATGCCGTGGGCCACGTCCGCCGCCACGCCCCGGGCCAGCGCCTCGTTCAGATCGACCACCGCGATTTCCTCCGCCAGACCGGAAATCGCCAGCGTGTAGGCCGTGGTCGCGCCCACCTGTCCCGCGCCGATGACTGCGATTTTGGACATAAAACATCCTCCTCTCATTGGAAAGGAGGATGTCCCGGAGGGCGGATTTTATGCGCGAGAGGGGAAAACTCCATCCTCACAGCCCGTTGTCCATCGCGTCCACGGTCATGCCGTTCGCGTCGTAGAGGGTGAACAGGTCGGTTTTGGATTTGTGCACCACCTTTTTGTCGTTCCAGAGCAGGTCGAACGCGCCGTCGGTGGAGTTGGTGCCGAGGATCAGGCGGCCGCCTGCGGCGATCGTCGTGCCCTCGGGCAGAACGAACCATTCGTTGCCCTTCTCCGAAACCAGCATCCAGCCGCTCAGATCCGCGTCCGCCGCGCCGTCGTTGGCCAGCGTGATGCGATCCGCGCCCGGTTCCACGCGCTCGATGCGCACGCCGGTCTCCGGCTCGGGCAGATTCACCCATTCCACGCTCGTCTCTCCGCCGCTGAGCCGCGTCAGCACGCCGCCGGTACAGCTTTCGGTGACGCAGACCTGCGCGCCGAGGGACTCCAGCGCCGCCACGGTGGCCGGATTGGGCGTGCCGGGCTTTTCGGCGGAGGAGGTGGAGAATACGGCGATCTCCGGCGCGGCGGCGCGCAGAAAGGCCTCGCTGTTGGCGTCGTCGTCGCCGTGGTTGGCAGTCTTCAGAACGTCGCAGCTCAGGTCTGCGCCGCTGCCGAGGAGAATTTCCTCCTCGGGCAGCTCCATGTCCCCGGCCAGCAGGACGCGGCCGCCGGCGCTTTCGAGCATCATGACCAGCGAGTTGTTGTTGTCCTTGTCCGAGGCGGGCTCGGACGGCGCGAGCACGGAGAAAACCGCGTTTTCCAGCGGCACCGAGTCCCCCGCGCGCAGCCAGACGACCTCCTGATTTCGCGCCCTGGCCGCCTGCACCGCCGGGTGCTTCTTTTCCTTTATACCCATGAACATGGCCGAGGCGTACCATGCGCCGACCTCGATCTCGCTCTCGGCCAGCCACTGAAGGCCCTCGGCGTGGTCGCGGTCGGTGTGGGTCAGGAACACCGCGTCCAGCCGGGTCACGCCCATCTGCCGCATGGCGGCCAGAATTTTGCCCCGGGAGCGGGCGTACCCCGCGTCCACCAGCGCCGCCCAGCCGTCGCCGCCCAGCAGAATCGCGTCGGCCTTGCCCGCGCTCACGGCGTACATCCACGTCTCCGCCGCCGCCGAAGCGGTCAGCAGCAGGCACAGCGCCGCCAGCAGCGCGCGCCTCCAGAATCGTTTACGCATGGTTTCACCTCGATTTTTGAGTTGCTGCGAGAAGAGAGGAAAGCGCCGCCGCGGTATTCCCGCATTGTCGGCGCGCGCCTTCCTGCATTGCGAAAGGCGAACTGCGCGCAGCGCGTACCCTAGCGAAGATCAGACCTCCACCCAGCGCTCCAGCTCGTCCGAGCGCTTCAGCGCTTCCATCAGGTGCTGAAGGCGCGCGCCGTCCGCCACGCCGTCGCCGGGATCGCGGTCGTGGGCGATGGCGTCCAGGAAGGTGTAGTAGCAGTGGATGTGGCCGCGGTCCCAGCCGATGGCGTTCTTCGGCGGCAGGAAGGCGCCGCCCGGCGCGGCATAGCGCGCCACGGACTCGATCTGCGTCCAGCCGCGGTCGCCGCCCAGCACGCATTCCGGCTTCGTGCGGTCATAGAAATAGACGTAATTCGGCTCCATGGCGTTCCAGCGCAGCGCGCCCTTCGTTCCGCGCAGCTCGATGGTCAGCTCGTCGTCCGCGCCCGAGGCGATCTTGCTGGCCTCCAGCGTGCCCAGCGCGCCGTTTTCCAGCCGCAGCGTCGCCAGCAGGTGATCCTCGCTCAGGTTTTTCTCGACGCCGCCGTCTTTCGTGGGGCGCTCGTCGTAGAGCCTGCGGCTTGCGCAGAACACCCGCGTCGGCCAGCCCGCCCAGTCCGTCAGCAGATCCAGCGCGTGGCTGCCCAGATCCAGCAGCACGCCGCCCTGCGCGCCCTGCTTCCAGCCGATGGGCTTGTCCGGGTCGATGGAGCCGGAGTGGAGATAGCGCGCCTGAAAGGACAGGATCTCGCCGATGCGCCCCTCGTCCAACAGCGCCTTGGCTCGCAGAGTCGAAGGGAAATAGCGGTTGTTGAACACCATGCGCGTGAAGGCCTTCGATTCGCGCGCGGCGGCGGCGATGCGGTCGGCGCTCTCGGCGGTGACGGCCAGCGGCTTGTCCACGTAGACGTGCTTGCCCGCCTTCAGCAGGGCGACGACCATCTCCTCGTGCAGCTCGTTGGGCGTGCAGACGGACACCGCGTCGATCTCCGGGTCGGTCAGAAGCTGCCGATAGTCGTCCGTCCAGCGCTCGAAGCCCGCGTCCTGCGCGGCCTGGCGCGCCATTTCCGCCCGGCGCGAGCAGACGCACACCCTGCGGACGCGAAAGTCCGCGCCCGGATAAAACAGCGGAATGCTTTGAAGCGCGTGGGCGTGAGTCCTGCCCATAAATCCCCAGCCGATCAGGCCGACGCCGATGGTTTTCATAACGTTTCCCTCCGTCCGATTCCCTTTTTCCACCATTATATCCGTTCTTTTTGTCGGATGCAAGACCCAATCTTTTCAGGTTTTGCACAAATCCTTCGCCAAAGCTTGACGTTTGATTTCGATTGTGATAGAATTAATTTTGTATTAAAAACGATAACTTCAGCGCACATATTCGGCCTTGGCCGCGCCCTTTGAAATTCGGCGCGGCGTGTGTCCGTGCGCGCAAACCGACCGAAAAGACAGGGGGAAAGCCGCAATGCCGCTGCCCGGAAAATTCTGTGTGGGCATTCTCGAGGAGGACAATCCGCTCAAATCCTATTTTCGATTCAAACCGCTGCTGGTGGAGCAGGACGGCCGCTACGTCCCCTTCGGGGAGTACGAGACCTATCCCAGGGACGGCTGCCTGCGCATCGTTCCCGACAAAAACGAATCCGCCCGGTTCAAGGCGCGCATGCGCGAGATCGGGCTGTTCGCCGTCGTGGATCTCACCGCGCACCCCAACCGCAACGACAAAATCCGCGACAACAAAAACTTCCGGGACGACGACGTGGAGCGCAACGCCAGCATTCTGTATTCCGACGTGGTGCGCGAGCCGGCGGACGGGCTGATCTACTCGGTGCTGTCCTCGGCGGAGGACGCGTCGCCCGCGCCGCTGGCGCTGCTGTGCCCCGAGGAGACGCTGCTGGGCGAGGTCTGGCGGCGCGAAACCGACGAGGAGGGCAATGTCCGGCTGGTTCAGACCGACCGCACGGTGAACGCCGACGCGCTGCAGCGCTTCGATCTGCCCGGCTTCCGGGAGGAGACGCTGTCCTTCTGCGTGGATCCCTCGGCGCTGCGCCCGGCGGAAAAGCCCGAGCCTCCGAAGGCCGTGCCCGCGCCGGAGAAGGCGGAAAAGCCGGCTCCCGCGCCGGAGGAGAAGCCGTGGATCTGCCACAGCCTGCCCTTCCCGCCGCCCGCCGACCCGCGGCTGACCCCGCTGGAGCGGGTGCAGTGCGGGCTCAATCCCCGCCGGGGCCGCAGCCTTCAGGAGATCATCGACGACAAGTGGCGGCGCTCCCGCTTCGATCAGCTGGGCCATTCCGTGCCGGAGCTGACCCAGACCGAGCCGGCGGAGAACCCCGTGGAGAAGAGCGTGGAGGTCCTGCGCAGCGTCTGGCGGCAGCCGGAGCTGCGCGGCGAGCTGATCCGCTCCCTGTCCGAGCTGGAGGGCATGAACGACGCGATGGAGGCCGGGCGCGCCGCGGCGCGTCAGAGCGCCGCCAATCGCGAGCTGAACGATCTGGAGGCCCAGCGGCTGGAGCTGCTGGCCGATCTGGACAAGCTGCGCAGGGGCCGCGCCGAGCTGCGCGAAAAGCTCAAGCAGGAGATTCGCCGGGACGAGGCCGCCTCCCTCGCCGACGCGGTGGAGAAGACCCGCCGCGCCCGGGAGGAGCAGGCGCGCTGCGAGCTGGCCGCTCAGCGCTCCAGGGCCGCGGCCGAGACCGCCGAGGACGCCATCCGCGCCATGAGCGACGGCCGGTTTGAGAAGCGGCTTCAGGAGTTCTGCGTGGAGAGCCGCGCCGCCGAGCTGCTGGGCAGGCTGAGCATGCCCGCGCCCGCGCCGCGCTCCGACGGCGAGTCCGCCGACGCGGAGACGCTCGTCGCCCGCGTGATGGAGACCTTTGCCGCCGCCGGCCGCGCCGTCAACCGGGACGAGGCGGTGCACTGGCTGGTCTGCGCTTCCCAGAGTCCGGTGCTGCTGCTGTCCGGCCCCGCCGGATGCGGCAAGACCCAGGCGGCGCGGCTGCTGGCCGCGGCGCTGGGCGCGGCCGGCGAGCGCTTCCGCGCCTTCGCCCCCGGCGAGGATTCGCCTTCGGAGCGTCTGCCCGGCGAGGGCGACGCGGCGGCGGTGGCGCTGCTGGACGACGCGAACCTGTCGGGCTGCGCCGATCCGCTGCGCGGGCTGAGCATCGCCGCCGAGGAGGGACGCGTCCTCGTCTGGGCGACGCTTCAGGACGAGGGCATGCCCGTGTCCGCGCGGATCTTCGACCGGGCGTTCACGCTCCGGCTGGAGGCCGAGCGCGCCGACTCCGAATGGAAGCCCGCCGAGACACAGCCGATTGCCGAATGCGCGCCCGTCTCCCGCGGCGCGCTGCGCGAGGCCTTCGCGCCTCAGCCCGACGCGATTCCCGAGACGCTGAGAACCCGGATGGACGGCCTTCGCCGCGCGCTGGGCGCGCTGGACGTCCGCCTGTCCCGGCGCACGCTGACGGCGCTGTGGAACGCCTGCGCCGCGGAAATTCCCCGCTCGGGCCGCGCGCCGTCGGAGATTCTCGACCGCGCCCTGGCCGAGCGCGCGCTGCCCGCCGTGCTGGCGAGCGCATCGATGGAGGCGCTGACGGCGCTGCCGAAGCTGCTGGAGGACTTCCCCCGCTGCCGCGCGCTACTGCGCGAGCCGCTGCCGATTCGCTACTGAGCATGGCCGATGGACAATTGAAATTCAGGGGCTCTTCACTGCCGGAAGGCTGGCGAAGAGCCCTTTATAGAACAAAATCCAAAAGAATTCCCCGCATCCGAGGAGGATTGCCCATGAAAACCCTTTTCCTGAACCGAAACTGGCGGCTGCACGAGGCTCCGATGGCATGGAAGGCGGACGCGCTGGATCGCGTGCTGGCCGAGAAGGACGGCTGGATGGACTGCGAGCTGCCCTGCGACATTCACATGCCGCTGGAGCGCGCGGGAATTATCCGCGACGTGACCAGAGCCGATTACTGCTACGACGCGGAATGGACGGAGCATCGCTCCTGGTGGTTCGTCAGCGAGTTCGAGGTCTCCGAGGCCGACGCGGCTGCGGAGGCGGCGGAGCTGACGCTGGAATCGCTGGACGGCCACGCCGATATCTTCTTAAACGGCGCGCATCTCGGCGAGCACAGCAGCGCTCACTATCCCTTCCGGCGCGGCGTGAAGAGCCATCTGCGCCCCGGCAAAAATCAGCTGGCCCTGCGCATGACCACGGGTCTGGAGACCGTCAGCGACGAGATGCTCGCCGAGATCGGCTGGGCCGTCTGCACCGAGGAAAACAACGGCTGCACCGACCGCAGCGACAGGCGCCGCGGCTGCCTGCGCAAGCCGCAGTACGTGGTGGGCTGGGACTGGGGCCCGCGGGCCGTCACCTGCGGAATCGTCAGAGACGCATACCTCCGCTTCTTCAATAAGGTCGCCATCCGCGCCGTGCATGTGTACGCCGCGGAGCTTCTGCCCGGCGCGGTGAAGGCGCACATCACCGCCGAGCTGGATCAGCTGAACATCGTCGCCACGAAGGACTGCGACTTCGCCGTTACCCTCAGCCGCGGCGCGCAGCAGTGGCGCTTTGAGCAAAGGGACGTGCTGCTGACCTCGGGAATCAACTATCTGGACATGGACGTGACGCTCCCCGGCGCGGAGCTGTGGTGGCCCGCGGGCTATGGCGAGCAGCCGCTGTACGACGTGCGGGCGGAGGTCTGCTGCGGCGGCGCGCGCACGGAGTATCCGGTCTTCCGGGTGGGCCTGCGCACGCTGGCGCTGGACGTCAGCCGCGCGGACGGCGAAAACCGCAATTTCTTCCTGATGGTCAACGGCGTGCGCGTGTTCTGTAAGGGCGGCAACTGGATTCCCGCGGACTCCATCTACGCCCGCGTCACCGACGAGAAGTACGTTTTCCTCGTCGACGAGGCGCGGGAGGCGGGCTTCAACATGCTGCGCGTCTGGGGCGGCGGCCTCTACGAGCGGGAAATCTTCTATCGCCGCTGCGACGAGGCGGGCATTCTGCTCTGGCACGACTTCATGTTCGGCTGCTCGGCCTATCCCGATCATCTGGACGGCTTCATGGCCGAGGTGGAGCGCGAGATGCGCTATCAGACCCGCCGCCTGCGCAATCACGCCTGCATGGCGCTGTGGTGCGGCAACAACGAAAACCACTGGATCTTCAACATGACCCAGAATCCCCAGTGGGGCATGGAGCAGAGCTACGAGCGCCAATACGGCCTGCGCATCGCCAACGAAACCGCGAAGCGCGCCGTCTACGAGAACTGCCGGGAAATTCCCTACTGGAACTCCTCGCCCTACGGCGGCGCGCTGCCCAACGACGAGACCTGCGGCGATACCCACCACTGGCATCAGTGCACCATGAACCCGGACATGGCCAAACGCATCGAACCGAAGGAGTACGACAGGGTGCGCTCCCGCTTCGTCACCGAGTACGGCTACGTCGGCCCATGCCGGAAGGAGTCCATCGCCGAGTTCTTCGACGGAAACGAGATCGACCGCGGCAGCCGGATCTGGAAGCTGCACAACAACACCTTCGAGAAGGACACCGTGCGCGCCGGCATCGAAAAGCACTATCTGGACAACGCCGCCGCGCTGAGCCTGGACGACTACCTGCTGTATTCCGGCATGGTGCAGTCACTGATGCTCGAGTATTCGCTGGAGGCCCTCCGCTTCAAGGATTTCTGCGGCGGCGCGCTGTTCTGGATGTACAACGACACCTGGTGCGAGGTCGGCTGGACGATCATCGACTACTATCTGCGCCGCAAGATCTCCTTCTACGGCGTGAAGCGCGCCTTCGCGCCCGTCAAGCTGACGCTGCGCATGGAGAACGGCCGGGCGCGCCTGCAGGGCTGCAACGACGCCGCCGAGGACGTGGTGCTGAAGGCGAAGGTCGGCTATGTGCCCTTCGACGGCTCCGAGGCCCGCACCGAGGCGCGTGCGTTCACCCTCAGGGCCCGCAGCCGCGCGTATCTGGAGGACTTCGAGCTGCCCGAGGGCGACTATGCCGCCGGCGCGTTCATGGTTCTGCCCGAGGGCGACGCGTGCGCCCCCGCCGTGCTGCGCATGCACGATACCCGCGCGCTGCGCTATCCCGGCGCGAAGCCGCGCGTGCTCTCCGAGGAAGCGCGCGACGGCGGCGTGGAGATCACGCTGACCGCCGACGGCTACGTCCACGGCGTGCACTGCAAAGAGGATCGCGCCCTGTCCGACAACTACTTCGACCTCGTCCCCGGCCAGATCAAAAAGGTATTCGCCCGCGGCGCGGAGCATGTGGAATGGCACACCGTGCGGTGAGTCGGGGATACTAAGGCGCTCCCGCACCATTCGGCGGCGCGTCAGGCATTGCCTTTTCCGCCCTCCGCGGCAGGAAACCTTCGGAATTTGTCTTTGCGTCTGACGAAAAATCCATTCGCCGGCCGACCGCCTCATTGGTGCGGCGTTCCCTTAAATGAAGAAAACCCCGGGCCGAGGACACTGCGTCCTCGGCCCGGGGTTCATTTTGCCTTCACTCTTTGCGGAAAACCCGGCCTGTCCGTCGGCAGGCCGGGGCTCGATTTTACTCCGTCTCGCGCATCCAGACGGCCATTGCGCCGGCCTCGCGGTTGTCCCAGGCGAAATAGGGAACCAGCTTTACGCCGTCGCCGGAAATGGTGACCACGCCGTCCAGCAGCTCCGGCTCGTACTTCGCGGTCAGCGCGGCGCTGCGGGACAGGGTTTTGTCCGCGTGGAAGTATTCCG
The DNA here is from genome assembly GCA_900553265.1 of uncultured Eubacteriales bacterium. Taxonomy (GTDB): domain Bacteria; phylum Bacillota; class Clostridia; order Christensenellales; family Aristaeellaceae; genus Faecivicinus. The sequence continues at coordinate 1,792 of USDD01000052.1, read as the reverse complement.
AGGGAATGCCGGGATTGTCCGCCTCCTCCGCGCAGTAGACGACGGGCCCGCGCATGATCGCCACGCGGCCCGCGTCCTCGGCCACCCGGGGATCGGCGTGGACGCGGCGAATTTCCATGCGCATTTCGTAAACGATGCGGTCGCCGGCGGCGATCTCAAGCGTGTAGTAGCCGTCCGCGCAGTCGGTCACGGCGCGGCTGTTGACCGACAGGGAAGCCTCCCCGCACCAGTCCGGCCGGCGGAGCTTCAGCGTGCGCGCGCCGCCGCACCGGGTGATCTCGATCTCGACCCTGCCGTCCCAGGGATAGAGGGTGGACACCTTCAGACCCACGGGTCCCTCGGGCATGTCCACGACGGACTCGGAGGCGATGAACTGGTTGACGTAGAGCGCGTTCCCGCCCACGGCGTAGGCATAGCCGCCCACGGAGGGCACGAAGCGAACCAGATTCGTGGGGCAGCAGGAGCAGCCGAACCACTCCCGGCGATGGGTATTGCCCGCGCTGGACAGGGGATTGTCGTAGAAGAAACGGTCGCCCTTCAGCGAGATGCCGGAGAGAATGCCGTTGTACATCTCGCGCTCCACCACGTCGGCAAAGCGGCTCTCGGCGTGGGTGAAATTCATGCGCTGGTTCCACATGGCCATGCCGATGGCCGCGCAGGTTTCGCAGTAGGCGGTGAGGTTCGGAAGGCTCCAGTCACGGGTGAAGCCCTCGTTCTGCGCGCTCTGGCCGATGCCGCCGGTCAGATAGAAATTGGCGGGAACCACATTGCTCCAGATCCGCCGCATGGCCGCGTCGTAGCCCTCCTCGCCCAGAATGGCGGCCAGATCGGTCACGGCGCAGTAGTAGTACATGGCGCGCACGGCGTGGCCGGTCACGCGGCTGAGCTCGCGCACCGGCAGGTCGTCCTGGCAGTATGCGGGCACGAAGAAATCCCTGTCCGGGAAGAAGGGCAGCTTCAGATGGCCGTGGCCGCGCTCCTCCACCAGCCACTGAGCGTAGCGGAGGTACTTCTCCTCGCCGGTGTGGCGGTACAGGCGAACCAGCGCCAGCTCCAGCTCCTGATGGCCTGTGACCCAGTGCTGTCCATCCGGGCCGTTGACGCGCATCATCTGCTCCACGGCGCGGATGGCGGCCCGGAGCCATTTGTCCTTGCCCGTCGCCTGCGCGTAGGCGATGGCGCCCTCGACCATGTGGCCCAGACAGTAGGCCTCGTGGAAGGACATGTCCGTCCAGCGCCGCTCCGGAGTGTTCAGCGTGTAGAAGGTGTACAGATAACCGTCGGGCTGCTGGGCGGCGCAGATCGCGTCGATGATCTCGTCGGCCTTCGCCTCGAGCTTCTCGTCGCGCTCGGTCATGAGCACATAGGCCACGCCCTCCAGCACCTTGTACACGTCGCTGTCGTTGAAGTAGATGCCCTCGTGACCGCCCGCCTGCCACCCGGCGGCGCGGCGGAAATTGTCGATGCGATGGGTCTTTTCGCACTGGTCGATGCACAGCCGCGCCGTCTCGGCGCAGACCGCGTGGATGCGCTTTTTCCAGAAGCCGTCGCGGATGCCCACCTTCTGGAAGCTCACGGGGGTCAGGTTCGTAAAGGTCATTTGGTTTTCCTCCTCCATTGTTTTTCGGATGGGAATTCAGCGCCCCGCCGTCGGGAGCGCTTCGATTTCAATATGCCGTGCCGGCGTCATCTTCTCTGTGCGGGCGGCGATTGTCAAAAAGCTGCCCGGACGCGGCGGCCCGTTTCCTCCCCAAGAAATGCGAAGAGAAAATAATTGGAGAGAACCCGCCGC
>USDD01000051.1 GCA_900553265.1 uncultured Eubacteriales bacterium | reverse complement strand
GCGCCATTCGCACTGCCATCGCCACGGCGAATTCCGATCAGTCGCTCACCCGCCGACTCCAGCGCGCGCCCACCAACAAGGACTGCATTCTCTACGTGCTGAAGCAACTGAACATGTAGCGAGATTTTTAGACGATTCCGTATTGTATTCCCGCCGCCGTTATGCTAAGATAAAGTCAAACCAAGGCGAAATACAAACGGGAGGCGGTCGACCATGCTGATGATAGGCATTTGCGGCGCGAGCGGCAGCGGAAAATCCACGCTCGCGAAGGAGCTGGCCAACAAGCTCAATCAGCGCTGCGTCTATCTCAAACAGGATTCCTACTACAAGGATCATCCGGACATGAGCTTCGAGGAGCGCGAGCGCATCAATTATGACGAACCCTCGGCTTTTGAATACGAGGCGCTTCTGGCAGATCTGCACGAGCTGCGCGCCGGTCGGCCGATTACGACTAAGAATTACGACTATTCGCAGCATCGCCGCTGCGATTCCACCGAGCGGATCGAACCCGCCGACGTGGTTCTGCTGGAGGGCATTCACGTCTTTTACGACGAAGCCGTCCGCGATCTTCTGGACTTCAAGATTTTCATTCAGGTAGACCCGGACGTGTGCCTGCTTCGGCGCGTCAAGCGCGACATCCGCGACCGCGGCCGCAGCGTGGAGAGCATTTATCGCCAGTATTTGGAGAGCGTCAAGCCCATGTATGAAAAATACATACGCAATTACGTCGAGCATGCCGATCTGATCGTCGCACGCGGCGGTAAAAACGCGCGCATCGTGGATATTCTCGCCCATTACATCAACTCGGGCATGATCCAGAGCGCTGAGCAATGACAAAACGGCGGCGCCGTTTCCGAGCTTCTCGGATGCGGCGCCGCCGTCTCTTTGCCGGTATCAGTTCATTTCGCGCAGCGCGGCCTTTGTCTTCGCCGCGTTGTCCAGCATGTGGGCGGCGTGGCTGAGGCTGCTCTCGCTGTCCTCCGCGCCGCCCACGAGCCGCGAAAGCTCACGGACGCGGCCTTCTTCATCCAGCCGAAGTACGCGCGTCTCGGTGCGTTCGCCGTCGGACTGCTTCTCCACGCGGAAATGCGCGTCGCCCAGCGCGGCGATCTGCGGCAGATGCGTCACGCAGAGCACCTGATGATTCTGGGCGATTTTGCACATCTTCTCGCCCACCACCTGTGCCATGCGCCCGGAAACGCCCGTGTCGATTTCGTCGAACACCATGGAACCCACGCCGTCCGCGTCCATCGAGATGGCTTTCAGCGCCAGCATGATGCGTGAAAGCTCGCCGCCCGACGCGATGGAGGCCATGGGGCGAAGCGGCTCGCCGGGATTGGGCGAAATGAGAAATTCCACCTCATCCATGCCCGCCGCCGTGGGCTTTGCCTCCGGCGTGATGCGAATCTGAAAGCGCGTCTTGCCCATGCCCAGATCGCGCAGCTGCTCCATAATGGCCTCGGCCAGCCGCCGTGCCAGCGCTTCTCGGGAAGCGGTCAGCGCCGCGCACTCGTCCTTCAGCGCGCCGTCGGCCTGCTTGAGGGCCTTTTTCAGCGCCTGAATATTCTCGTCGCCGGATTGGATGGCCTGCAGGCGCCTGGACGCTTCCTCGCCAAAGCGAATCACGTCCTCGAGATTCGGGCCGTACTTGCGCTCCAATCGGTCGATGAGATCCAGCCGCGCGGCGATCTTCTCCATCAGCGCCGGGTCAAACCGCACGGAATCCGCGAGGTCCTGCAGCTCATAGCCCACGTCCTGCGCCGCCTCGAACAGCTCGCGCAGCCGGCTGGCCAGATCGGCGTATTTCGAATCGATGGCCGCGATGGAACTCATCGCCTCCGCCGCGTCCAGCAGCAGCGCCTGAGCGCTCGCGCCGCGTCCGTCGCCGCGATAGGTGGAGACGTAGGCGCGCTCGACGCTGTCCTGTATCTTTTCCGCATTTTCCAGCACGCGCAGCTTCGCCGTCAGCTTCTCCTCCTCGCCGGGCTTGAGCTTCGCGGACGTGATTTCACCCACCTGAAAGGTCAGCATGTCCGAAAGCCGCTCCCGCTCGGCGTTGTCCGCCATGAGCTTTCTGAGCTTTGCGGCGATGGCTGAGCGCTCGGCATGCAGAGTGTGAACGCGCGCGCGCAGCTCGGCATGCGCGCTGTCGCCGAAGGAATCCAGAAAATCCATGTGCCGCGCGGGATTGAGCAGCGACTGGTGTTCGTGCTGGCCATGGATGTCCATCAGAAGCGCGGTCAGGCTTTTCAGCGCGCTCAGCGGGACGATTGCGCCCGATACGCGGCAGACGTTGCGGCCGCTGCGGCTCAGCTCGCGGGAGACGGCCAGCAGGCCGTCCTCGCAGTCCGCGCCCAGCTCGCGCGCCGCCTCCAGCGCCCGGGGGCAGTTTGCCGCGTCGAACAGAGCCTCGACCCGGCCCTTCTCCGCGCCTGTGCGCACGAAATCTCGATCCGCGCGTCCGCCCAGCACGAGGTTCATGCAGTCCACGACGATGGATTTGCCCGAGCCGGTTTCGCCGGTAAGCACATTGAATCCCTGCGCAAATTCAATGCGCAGCGATTCAATCAGTGCGATATTCGTAATATTTAGCTCCAGCAGCATAGCGTCAGCTTCTCTTTATCAGCGTATTGAATCTCGCCATCAGCGATTCGACGGCTTCCTCCGAACGCGCGATGACCAGAATGGTGTTGTCGCCGGCGATGCTCCCCAGCACCTCGCTCCATTTCATGGAGTCGATGGCCTCTGCCGCGGCGTTAGCGCTGGCCGAGAGGGTCTTGATGACGATCAGGTTGCCCACATTGTCCAGACTGATGACCGATTCGGACAGAATGCGGATAAAGCGCTCGCTCATGCCCTTTTCCGCGCGCTCCACAGTGGCGTACTTATAGCCGCCGTGATCGGACAGCACCTTCAGCAGCCGAAGCTCCTTGATGTCCCGGGAGACCGTCGCCTGCGTGACCTTCACGCCGCGCCGCTTGAGCTCCTCCGCCAGTTCCTCCTGCGTCTCTATATCCTTCTGTTCGATTATTTCCAGAATCAAACTGTGTCTCGTGCTCTTCATCTATCTGATTGCCTCCCGCCGCAGCATTTCATTTTCAATGAGTCCATTCCGAGAGCTTTCCGCGCAGCAGATCGAAGTAATTTCGATTGTGCAGACGGATAAAGCGCGCATTGCGCTCGGAGCGCCGAATCACAATTTCTCCCTGAATGGGAACAAGCTTTCGGCTGTCCAGCACGGCGCGCGCACCGTTTCGATCGTCGGTCAGGCGCACGGTGATCCGATCCGACGCCGACAGGACGACCGGCCGCACATTCAGCATGTGCGGACATATGGGGGTTAATACAAAGCAATCCAGACCCGGCGCGAGAATCGGCCCGCCCGCGGAGAGCGAATAGGCCGTGGAGCCGGTTGCGGTGGCGACAATCAGACCGTCTCCCGAAATGTGGTTGACGGTCGTGCCGTTTGCGGCGTATTCCAGCGAGAGAATTCGCACCTCCGGCGTGGAGCGGTCGATGACCACCTCATTGAGCGCGAAAAAGCGCTGCTCGTCGAAGCCCTCGATGCACATCGTCATCCGCTCGTCCACGGCGTAGCCGCCGTCCAGCACGCGGCACAGATCCTCCTCCACGTCGTCGCGCTCCACCTCGCAGAGGAAGCCGAGGCGGCCGATGTTCACGCCGAGAATGGGAAGATCGCCGGGAATGGCATAGTCCAGCGCCCGAAGAATCGTGCCGTCGCCGCCCAGGACGATCAGCATCTCGCAGTCGGAAAAGGAGATTCGATCCATGTGCTCCCGCTCGCCGAAGGTATCCGAGAGATTCTCATCCACCGAATAGGAAACGCCCTTGCTTTTTAAGACGCTCAGCACCCGTCGGGCTGTGTCCAGCCCCTCAGGTTTGGATGAATTCCACAAAACACCCACTTTTCGGAAACCCATCGTCCTCACCTCGCGTCGCTATATATAATTTATACCAAAACCGAGTAAAGTTACAAGTCCTCCGGAGACAATTTCATGAATTTGTCATAAGCTCTCGAAAGAGCGTCGTCCACTGACCATTCCCGGGCAGGAACGGCCGCGTTGTTCTCCTCCACGAGGTCGAGCAGAAACTCGATGTTGCCCTCCGGGCCGCGGATGGGTGAAAAGTCCAGCCCGTTCACCCGCCAGCCCAGCGTCGGGATGAATTCGGTGATGTCGCGCAGCACCCGGGCGTGCACCGCGGGGTCGCGTACCACGCCCTTCTCCCCCACGTCCTCCTTCGGCGCTTCGAACTGGGGCTTAATCAGCGCCGCGAAACGCCCGCCGGGCAGAAGCACGGACAGCGCCGCGGGGAGAACGGCCTTCAGCGAGATAAAGGACACGTCCGTCGCGCCGAAATCGGGCCGCTCCGGGAAATCCTCCGGCTTCAGAAAGCGCGCGTTAGTGCGCTCCATGCAGACGACGCGCGCGTCGCTGCGCAGGCGGTAGTCCAGAAGATTGTAGCCCACGTCCACGGAATAGACCTGCCGCGCGCCCGCGCGGAGCATCACGTCGGTGAATCCGCCGGTGGACGCGCCCACGTCCACGCAGACGCGATCCTTCAGGTCGATTTCAAAGACCTCCAGCGCCCGCCGCAGCTTGTGCGCGCCGCGGCTGACATAGGAATCCAGCGCTCCGCGCACGCGCAGGCGCTCGTCAGGCCTGAGCGTTTCACTGGCGCGCAGAATCTTCCGATCGCCCGCCATGACGCGGCCCTCCATAATCAGCGCCCGGGCCAGCTCGATGGTTTCGAGATTCATCTGTTCAAACAGCGTTTCGTCCGCGCGGCGCTTCTTCATGCTCCGGCCTTCCTCTCCGCCCAGCGCGCGAGAATGCTGCGCGTCACGCCGTAGGAATCCAGACCGCATTCCTCGGTCTGCTGGGCGATGGTCGCGTGGGACACAAAGCGATCTGGAGCGGCAAGCACCAGCGCGTCGGCAGGAACATGGTTCTCCTCCAGCAGGCGCAGCACGCCCTCGCCGAAGCCGCCGGTGACCACGTTTTCCTCAAGAGTAACCGCAAGCTTGACCTTTCTTGCCTGCTCCAGCAGCAGCTTTTCGTCCATGGGCTTGACGAAGCGCGCGTCCACCACGCCGACGCTCAGGCCCTTGCCCATCAGCTCGATGGAGGCCTGCATCGCCGCCTGAACCATGCGGCCCACGGCGAAGATCATCACGTCGCTGCCGGAGCTGAGCAGCTCCCATTCGCCCACGCCGAAGTCCTGCTGGCTCTGAATGCCCGGGCCGAGGTCGTCGCATTCCTTGGAATAGCGAATGGCCATGGGTTCACTCACCGCCGCGCTCAGTGCAATGAGCTTCTTCAGGTCGCGCACGTCCCGCGGCGCGGCCACGATCATGTTGGGCATGGAGCGCAGGTAGCTCAGGTCGAACAGTCCCTGATGCGTCGCGCCGTCCGCGCCGACAAAGCCCGCGCGATCCAGCAGGAACGTCACCGGCAGCGAATTGCGGCACACGTCGATCAGCATCTGATCGTAGGCTCGCTCCATGAAGGTCGAGTAGATGGCCACATAGGGCTTCATGCCCGCGGCGGCCATGCCCGCCGCCATGGTCACGGCGTGCTCCTCGGCGATGCCCACGTCGAAGAAGCGGTCGGGATGCGCCTTCTGAAAGACGGACATTCCCGTGCCGTCGGGCATGGCCGCGGAAATGACGGCGATGCGGATGTCCGTGTCGGCCATGTCGCTCAGCAGCCGCGCGGCGATCTGGCCGCAGGACGCGCCGGAGCGGGGCTGTCTGGCCTCGCCGCGTTCGGAATAGAACGGAGCCACGCCGTGGAACACATCGGGATGGGATTCTGCCGGCTGATAGCCCTTGCCCTTCTGCGTCACCACGTGAATCAGCGCCGGGCGCTCCATGTCCTTCGAGCGCTTCAGCGTGCGGATCAGCTGCTTGAGGTCGTGCCCGTCGATGGGCCCGATGTACTCAAAGCCCAGCGCGCTGAAGAACTTTCCATCCAGCAGAAGCCCGCGCAGCCCGTCGCGGAATCGCTCGATGAAGTGAAAAATGGGCGAACCAATGCCCGGGATGCGCTCCAGCCCGCGGCGAAGGGTGCGCTTGAAGGCGCGGTAGCTCCGGCTCTGGCGCAGCTGAGTCAGATAGCGATGCATCGCGCCCACGTTGGGCGAGATGGACATCTCGTTGTCGTTCAGAACGACGATCATGCGCGTGCCGTTCTGACCCGCGTCGTTGAGCGCCTCGTAGCACATGCCGCCGGTCAGCGCGCCGTCGCCCACCACGGCCACGACCTCGTTGTCGCCGTGCATGATGTCGCGGGTTCGCGCCATGCCCAGCGCGGCGGAAATGGCCGTGGAGGCGTGGCCCGCCGCGAAGGAATCGTATTCACTTTCCTCCATCTGGGGAAAGCCGCTCGCGCCGTCCCGGGCGCGCAGCTTCTGAAACTCCTTCAGCCGGCCAGTCAGCAGCTTCTGAGCATAGGTCTGATGACCCACGTCGAACAGAATCTTGTCGTCCGGCGCGTCGAACACGTAGTAGAGCGCCAGCGTCAGCTCCACAATGCCCAGATTGGAGGCCAGATGGCCGCCTTGTTCGGACACCACGCGGATGATCTCCTCGCGCAGCTCCTGCGCCAGCGCGTTGAGCTCCTTAACGGACATTTTCTTCAGAACCGACGGTTCCTGTATCTCTCTCAAGGCTGTACAGCTCCCTGTCTGCGAAAATCAGTGGGTGCGGCCGACCATTTCATCGACCAGCTCGACAAAGAATTCCGCGTCGTCTCCGAATTTGCGGATGGATTCGACGGCGCTGCGGTGCAGCTCGTCCACGAGCCGGCGCGTGCCGTCCACGCCGTAGGCAGACACGCAGGTCAGCTTGCCGCTTTGAGCATCCTTGCCCAGCGTCTTGCCCATTTCCGCCGCGCTGCCCGTCACGTCCAGCAGATCGTCCGTCGCCTGGAACAGAAGACCGAATGCCCGGCCGTATTCCTCCAGCGCGCTCAGCTGCGCCTCGTCCGCGCCGCAGAGCCGTCCCGCCGCGCGCAGCGGATAGATGAACATGCAGGCCGTCTTGTTGCGCTGAATGTACTCCAGCGCGCGCACGTCGGCCACGCGGTTGTGCTCGCAGTACAGATCCATCACCTGACCGGCGATCATGCCCGTCACGCCGCAGCCCCGCGCCACCTCGTCGATGGCGGCCAGAAACGCTTTGGTGCGCTCGGGATGGCGCAGCGCGCAGCCGAGCATGGTTTCAAAGGCGAAATTCAACAATCCATCGCCCGCCAGAATGGCCTGCCCCACGCCGAAAACCACGTGGTTGGTCGGCCGGCCGCGGCGCATGGTGTCGTCGTCCATGCCGGGCAGGTCGTCGTGAATCAGCGAGTAGGTGTGAATCATCTCGATGGCGCAGGCGAAGTCCAGCAGCTCGTCGGCGCTTCCGCCCAGCATCTCCGCGCAGGCCAGGAACATGGACGGGCGCAGACGCTTGCCGCCCGCCGTCAGGCTGTATCGCATGGATTCCGACAGGAGCCACGGCATGCCGCCGATGGCATACTCTCCCTCAGGCAGTCTGACGGGCAGCGTCTCCAGCCGCTGCTCCACGATGTGCGCGTATTCCTTCAGCGTTTTCATTCGCGTTCTTCCTCCATTTCGTGTTCGCCCGCTTCGGTCAGCACCCGAATGCGGCGGTCGCCGTCGTCCAGCATCGCCTGAAGCGTTTTGCTCAGTCCGACGGCCTTCTCAAAGGCCTTGAAGGAGTCCTCCAGAGGCATTTCGCCCTGCTCCAGCGCGCGAATCAGCCCTTCCAGCTCCTCCATACCGTCCTCAAAGTTAATTTTCTTCTTCGCCATGGCGTTTCTCCGTCTCCACTTTCTGCACGTTTGCGTCGATTCGCCCGTCGGACAGGCGCACCGAGAAGTCCTCTCCCGGCTTCAGCTCCGCCGCTGAGGTCACGATTTTGCCGTCCCGCATGGCCAGCGCATAGCCGCGATCCAGCACGCTCTCGGGATTTAGCGTCCGAAGCAGCGCGGCCGCGCGCTCCAGACGGCGATGCTCCCGATCCATCCGCAGCGCCATCGCCCGATTCAGCGCACGGTCGGCCTGCTCCAGCCGCAGCATGCGCGGCGCGAGCAGCGTTTTCTGCGGCATGGACAGAACCATCGATGACGTAAGCCGCCTGAGCGCCGCTCTGCGCGCGTCCTGTCCGCGCCCGAGCGCCTGCCTGAGCCGCAGACCGAGGCTGTCCAGCGAGGCCTGAAGCTCCGCGAGCACCGGCACGGCCAGCTCCGCCGCCGCCGAAGGCGTGGCCGCGCGAAGATCGGCGGCGTAATCGGCGATGGTGAAGTCCACCTCGTGGCCCACGCAGGAGATCACAGGAATGCGCGACGCGGCGATAGCCCGCGCCACCGATTCCTCGTTGAATGCCCAGAGATCCTCAATGGAGCCGCCGCCGCGCCCTACCAATAAGACGTCGCATTCGCCGTTTTCGTTCAATCGGCGAATGGCTCGCACGATTTCCGGCGCGGCGGACGCGCCCTGAACCGCGCAGGGGGCCACGAGAATTTCGATGTTGGGATTGCGCCGGCGCGCCACGCGGATCATATCGTGCACCGCCGCGCCCGTTTCCGAGGTGACAATGCCGATCTTCCGCGGCAGAAACGGAATCTCCCGCTTGCGCGCCGGGTCGAACAGCCCCTCGGCCAGCAGCTTTGCCTTCAGCTTTTCAAACTGCTCGTAGAGATCGCCCAGTCCGCTTCGGCGCATCTGCGTAACGTAGAGCTGATAGCTTCCGTCCCGGACGAATACTGACGCGCTGCCGCGGACAACCACCTTCATGCCGTCGGCGGGGGTGAAATCCAGCCCCATAGCGCTCTGACGGAACATCACGCACTGCACGCGCGCCTGCGCGTCCTTCAGCGTGAAATAGCGATGGCCACTGTAATGGTGCTTGTAGCCGGAAATCTCGCCGGAGACCTCCACGTTTCGCAAAAGCGGATCGCCGGCGAGAATGCGCCGCGCGTATTCGTTCAGCTCGGACACCGTCAGCGCGCGCACCGAATCTGCCGGCATATCCATCCCTCCATCCGTCAATAAGCGCCGAAAACACGGGCTTCGACGGTGAAGTCCGCGTTTTATGCTCCGGCAAAAGCCGGTATGTGCCGCCGCGGCGAGAAGCTCGCCATGGCAGAAATTATTGCTCCAGACTGCGGGCGAGATTGCCCAGCACGCCGTTGACGAACGCACCGGCCTTGTCGGTGGAATAGACGTTGGCCAGCTCCACCGCCTCGTTCACAATCACGCCGGACGGAATTTCGCCCAGCATCAGCTCGTAGGTTCCCAGGCGCAGAATCGCAAGATCCACGCGGGTGATGCGCTCCAATGACCAGCCGCGGGCGAAGGCGGTGATCTTCTCGTCGATTTCCTTTGCGTGCTCGACCACACCCGAGAACATGCGGTTCATGTACTCCGCTTCGTTCTCGCCGGGCTCCACTTCCAGCAGATTCAGGCGCGTATCCTCGCCGCCGTCGCCGCCCATTTCCCATTCATAGATCAGCTTCATCGCGTGCGCACGCGCAGTTTTACGATCCATTCGGACTTTTCTCCCATCTTTTGAACATATTCAATCGGACGGAGGACGCTCCTTCCGTCCGATTTCGTTATTCGGCAGGATTGACCGGCTCTTCGGCATTCTCCGCAGGCGCTTCCTCCGCAGCGGGAATCTCCTCTGCCGGAGCCTCCGGGGCGTAGACCGGTTCGGGCTGCGCGGCCGGCTCGTATGCGGGCTCCGGCTGTGCGACGGGCGCTTCCGGCGCGGGCGACCACGGCTGCGCGGCGGGGATCTCCGCCTTGCGGCCCTTGCGGCCTTCGCCGGGCGTGGTGACGGACTGCACGTTCACGGCCACCGAGCGGACGGCCACGCCGCAGTTCATCTCGACGAACTGGCGGATGGCGCGCTGAATGTTCAGCGTCACGGTGGGCACGTGGGTGCCGGCCACGATGGACACGTTCACGACGATGGCAATGGCGTCGTCCTCGCTGGAAATGCTGATTTTCATCTCCGCGATGCCGCCGATGGCGCCCACCGCCTGCTTGACCATCTGCTCGATGGCGCTGACGGCGATGCGAACCCTGCCCGTGTCAGAGGAATCCACCGTGATGAATCCGCGCTCCGAGCGCTTGCCGGAGGGCCTGAGCAGAATGCACAGCGCCAGAATGCACAAAAACGCGTAAACGGCGGCCAGTGCGATCAGCGCCATGTGGGTGTATTTTTCGCCGATGCGATTCTGAACCGTCTGCACCAGCTCCAGCGCCCGGGCGTTGAAAACCAGCGCCGCCAGTGCGATCACCGAACCCAGCCAATGCAGAATCAGCGCAAAGCGCTTTCCAAAATTCAGCTTCATGTTTTTTCCTCCTCTCTTTATCAAAGAGGCTTCAATCATTCGTTTTCTTCTGCGGCTTCCTCGAGAACCTCCGCGTCGACCTCGGGCTCCTCGCTCTCGCCGTCGAGCAGCACGTCGTCCTCCTCGGGCTCCTCTTCGTCCTCAATCTCGTCCGCTTCCGGCGCGACCTCTTCAGCGGGCTGCTCCGGCTGCGCCTCGTTGGAGATTTCCTCCTTGGTGCTCTCCTCGGACTGCTCCAGCAGCTTTTTCTGCTGCTCGTCCAGTTCCTTGGCGGCGCGCTGCTCGCGCTCGAAGCTGATGCCCGAGACGTGCACGTCCACGGAGCGCACCGTCAGGCCCGTCATGGTTTCGATGGCTTTTTTGACGTTTTCCTGAATGCCGCGGGCCACGTCGGGAACCGGAGAGCCGTACTCGACGACGATGGTGATGTCCGCCGTCACCTGGTTGTCGTCCAGATCGATGCGCACGCCCTTGGTGAAATTGCGGGTCGTCTTGCGGGAAAACATATCGGCCAGGCCGGAAGCCGGAGAACTCATGCTGGCGACTCCCTCCACCTCGGTGGCGGCCAGACCGGCGATCGTCGCTACGACGTCCGTCGCGAAGGATACGGTACCATCCGGATTTTCATCCAGCTTAACATCAGAAGGATACTTTTCGTTCATAGCTGCGAACCTCCCTTTCCATGAACCATTATAGCAGATAATCTTGTCAAGCGCAAATACTTTGCGTCAATTTATTGGAATGATTTTGACGTTTCCGCCGGAAATTCCCGTTTCGCGCATGACCAGATCGAGAATGACCGCGCTCTGCTGCCGGTTCAGCGCGTCGGCGCGCACCATGACGTTGACCGAATCCGTGTGCACCGTGACCAGCACGTCGGCAAATTCACGCAGGCGCAGCAGCCCTTCCAGCGTCGTCTCCCGCTCCGACCATCGCATCAGCTCCAGCAGCCGCCGCTTTGCCAGACTCGTCGTTTCCGCGTCGACACTTTCGCCGTAGATCAGCTCGTTGAGCTGGGCGATCTGCCGCTGGCGAAGCTGCTGGCGCTCGGTGCGAAACTGCTCCAGCGGATCCCGCGCCGTTTCCATTGAGGATGCGGCGGAGAGAACGGGCGGCTGAACCTCCGCGGGCCGCATCGTCCATCCCGCCGCAAAGCCGAGCGCCAGTGTAAACGCGCAGCCGATGACCATCCATCGCTTCATGCTCTGCCTCCTCTACCCCGCCAGTCGGACGATTTCGATCTTCGCACTCTCCACGCCCAGCAGTGTCTGCACGGCGTACTGCACGCGCAGGCATACGCCCAGATCGTCCGCACCCTGCGCGGCCACCACCACGCCGTCAATTTCGCCATCCTCCCGCTGAGCGACCATTACGCGCACGCGTCCCACGCCGTCCATCTGGCTCAGCAGGCCGGACAGGCGCTTTTCCAGATCGGTCTGAACCTCGCCGCCGCCCATCAGCCCCTGCCCGCCCAGCTGGAGCAGCAATATGGCCACCGCCGCCGCCAGCAGGATCAGCTCCAGCCTGCGTGCGCCCTTGAAGATTTCCAGAAAACGCTTCATGCGAAGCCATCCTTTCCCGCCGCGCTCACAGCCATCGCTTCATTGCGCCGAGCATCGGCCCCAGCAGCGACAGCGCCGCCGCCGCGCCGCAGACAAGCCGAAGCCCGCGCGCGTCGGCCTTTTCGCTCGTCAGATTTTCGCACAGCGCCGCCAGTATACAGATTCCCGCGACACGCCGAATCCATTCGGAAAGTCCGACCATTTTCAGCCTCCCGCGCCGCCGGTTGCGACGCTCATGCAGCTGCCCAGCAGCAGCCCGCACAGCAGAATCGCGGCCAGCATCGTCACCAGCAGCATCTCCGCCGCGCCGGCAAAGCGGTTCAGCAGCGATACCGCCGCGCCGTCGCCCAGGGGCTCCGCCGCCGCCGCGGACAGCTTCAGCGCCATGACCATGCCCGCGGCCTTCAGTACCGGCGCGGCGCACAGCGAGACCAGCGCCGTCAGTCCGGTGATTCCCACGGCATTCTGAACCACCCGGCACGCCGCCAGCACCGACTCCAGAGAATCCGAGACGCTGCCGCCGATGATGGGCACGATGCTCTCCACGGTGTAATGCGCCGCGCGCATGGCGGCGGTGTCCCGGGCCGCGCTCAGCCGTCCCTGCACCGTCATCGCCCCCAGAAAGAGCGTCATCAGCGCGGCCACGCCCCAGAGTAGCGTCTGCCGGAGCAGATTGAACAGCTGATCGAGCCGCACGCTCTCCGAGAGATTGCCCGCCGCGGCGACGCAGGCGGCACAGACGCTCAGCGCCGCGCCCCATTTTCCCAGCGCTGTCTCCATCAGCTCGGCGGCGACGGCGGAATAGGGCGAGAGCGCCGCCGCCGTAGTCTCGCCGCCGGACAGGGCGATCAGCGTCAGCAGCGGCGGCGCGAACGCGTCCGCGCAGCGCGTGAGTACGCCCGTCAGATGCTGCGCCGACCGCGCCAGATCGGAAAATCCTCCAATCAGCGTGCCCGCGCAGCAGACGCGGAAAAGAAATCGCGCCGCGCGGCCGTCGCTGCCCAGCAGCGCGCGCACTAGCGCGCCGGCGAGAATGGGCAGCAGCACCGCCGGGAGAACGCTTCGCAGCGCCTGCGTGGCCGAATGGAGAAACCGCTCGGCGAGGCCGCGCCAGTCCGGCACGAGACTTCCCTCGCCGGAAATCCATTCTGCGACGACGGTCTTCACGTCCAGACCGATTTCATTGCCCAGCGCCGCAGCCTCGTCCATTTCCAGCCGATCCATCAGGCCGCTCGCTTCCGCCGCATGGCCGGATATGGGAAGCAGGCAGATCAGAACAGCGAGAGCAGCGACGAGATGGATTCGAAGATTTCGCCCACGATGGGCAGCGCCATGCCCACCAGAATCACGCGCGCCGCCAGCCGAATGCGCCCGGCCATCGCCGATTCTCCCGAATCGCAGCACACCTGCACCCCCAGTTCTGAAAGCACGGTTATTCCCGCAGCCCTGAGCACTACGGCGGCGGTCTGTCCGCCGTCCATCGAGCTTTTCGCCAACTGCCGCACGGCGGCGACGATCTCGGCGAAGGGCGCGCGGAGCATCCACAGCGCGACCACGCCCACCGCCAGCGAAAACAGCGCCGCCAGCTCCGGCCGATGCATGCGCAGCGAGACGGAAAACAGCGCCGCGCCCATGCACAGCGCGATGACGCGCACAGCCTCAGTCACAGCGAAAACAGGCTCCGGATGGAGCCGAACAGGTCGGAGACCATGTTGACCACCATGACCAGCACCACGATCAGCCCGGACAGCGTGGCCAGCGTCGCAATGTCCTCGCGCCCCGCGCGGGTCAGAATCTGGGAAATCACCGTAATCAGAATGCCGATGGCGGCGATGCGAAAGAGCACGTCCACGTCCATCTGCCTCACCCGCTTTCCTGAAAATGATTTGTTTGCTATAGCACAGCAGGGATGGAGACGATTCGCTCACTTTATCTGCGCCCGCTTCAATAACATCCAACGCTTCCAGAACCAATCGTCCGCCATTCGCGGCAGCGCGACTGCCGCCGCGACCAGCAGTCCCACTGACAGATCAAGCTGGGAAGTCTGTTCCATCCGTGCCCGTCAACATATCCATAAGCAGCCTTTGCAGCGAATCGCTTACAGCAGCAGCACGACCGCCGTCGCCGCGACCAGCAGTCCCACAGATGGATAGAGCCGATTGGCCCGCTCCATCTGCGCCCGCGCGTCCGTCTGAGCGTGCTTCAGAGCTCCCAGCGCTGCGTCCAGCAGCAGCCTTTGCTCCGCCTGTCCGCTCCGGCCGAGACCGTCGAACAGCTCCGTCAGCGCTGCGAGGTCGCTCTCGGTCAGGCAGTCCAGCGTGCCGCCGCGGCGCGTCAGCTTTTCCCGGACGCGCCGCCATGCCGCGGACGCGTCGGTCAGATCGTCCATCGCCCGGGCGATTTCGCCGAAGGTCGCTTCTTCGGTGCGCTCCAGCGCGGAGCGAAGCGGCTCCGCCCGCTCGAGCATGCGCACGCGCAGCAGCCGCACGGCCTCGGTCAGCCGCCCCAGCAGCCGCAGTCTGCGCCGCGCGCCGTCCGCCGCCGCCAGTCCGGTCAGCGCGCCGCAGACGATCAGGATCGCGCTCAGAATCAGTCGTTCGCGCATTTTCCCGCCTCCCCGCTCAGGTCCCGCCATTCGGCGATATGTCCCGGTACGCCGCCCAGCAGGAGGATGCGCTCGAACCCTCCCACGCCCAGCATCGGCCCCGTGAAGCCGCGCAGCACCTCGTCCACTGTTCGCGCATGGCATGAAGCCAGCACAGCCACCCCGCGATGCAGCGCAAGAGCGACGGCCTTGACGTCCTCCGGGCCCAGCTCGTCGGTAATCAGCACGTCGGGAGCCATGGAGCGCAGCAGCCGCTCCATGCCCTGCGCCTTGGGACAGCCGTCGGCCACGTCGGTGCGCGGCCCCACGTTCAGCGTGGGCACGCCGCGCAGGCAGGCCGCCAGCTCGTGGCGCTCGTCGGCGATTCCGACGTTCCATCCTGCCTCGGACAGCAGCCGCGCCGCGTCCCGCAGCATCGTCGTCTTGCCCAGCCCCGGCGGAGAGACGACCAGCGCGCTGCGCAGGTTCTCGCCCGGAGCGATCAGCTCCGTGAGTTTCTGCGCGCAGCCGGGCATTTCCCGGGCGAAGCGAATGCACAGCGAGCCGATTTCCCGCAGCGAGAGCACCTCGCCGCCCCGGGAGACGTAGGTTCCGCTCACGCCGGCGCGGCTTCCGTCGGACAGCGTGAAAAAGCCCTGCGCCAGCTCGTCCTCCCTCGCGTAATAACTGTGCTCCATCAGGCGCACGGCGATCCCGCGCAGCTCCTGAGCGGAGATCGGCGCGTCCAGAAAGCGGTCGCCGTCCGCAGTGCAGAGCTGCGCGGGCCTGTCCGCCCGGAGCCGAAGCTCCGTCAGCGTCTCTTTCGCCCTGCGCGCCGCGTCGGCCGCGTCCTCGGGCAGACAGCGCAGCCATTCCCGCTTCGCCATGGATCCCGCCTCCCCGCGCCGAATTCATAACAATCCTATGGAGCGCGCGCCGCCGGCATTCCCCCGCGCAACTTATTTTTTCCTTTGAGAGTTTGCGCATTGATTTTACACGGCGCATTTTGTATAATAAGGAAAGGAGGTGGACACGGAATGAAAAGAGCTTCCCGAAAAACGCCTTATCGAATTCTGACGCTGGATCCGCTGCTGAAGCCCTACGCCGCGGACGTGGCGCTGCGCATGGAGCGCAATGCCGCCGTCCGCAAGCAGCTGCTGGGCGACAGCGCCGCGCTGTCCGCGTTTGCCAACGGATATCTGTACTACGGCTTTCATCGCACACAGGCGGGCTGGGTCTTTCGCGAGTGGGCGCCCGGCGCGGATGCGATTCACCTGATCGGCGATTTCAACGACTGGAACCGCGCGTCTCATCCCCTTCGGCGGCTGGACGGCGGCGTGTGGGAGATCGAGCTTTCCGGCGCGGACGCGCTGAAGCACGGCCAGCACGTCAAGCTCCAGATCACCCGCGGGGGCCGGAGCTTTGACCGCATTCCCGCCTACATCCGCTATACGGTGCAGGATCCCCTCACCCATCAGCTCACGGGCGTGATCTGGGCGCCGGAAAGGCCCTTCCAATGGACGGACGGCGGCTATGGCCGCAAGAAGATCTCGCCGCTGATGATCTACGAGGCCCACATCGGCATGGCGCAGGAGCGCGAGGGCATCGGCACCTATCGCGAATTCGCCGACTTCAATCTGGAGCGCATCAAGGCGCTGGGCTACAACGCCGTTCAGCTGATGGCCGTCATGGAGCATCCCTACTACGCCTCCTTCGGCTATCAGGTCAGCAGCTTCTTCGCCGCGTCCCACTGGTACGGCGAGCCTGACGACCTGAAGGCCCTCGTGGACAGGGCCCACAGCCTGGGCATGTACGTGCTGCTGGACGTGGTGCATTCCCACGCCTGCGCCAACGTGGGCGAAGGTCTGAATCTCTTCGACGGCACGGAGGATCAGTATTTCCTGCCCGGCGAGCGCGGAAATCACCCCGCATGGGGCTCCAAGCTGTTCAACTACGCCAAGCACGAGGTCATCCACTTCCTGCTGTCCAATCTGAAATTCTGGCAGGAGGAATACCACTTCGACGGCTTCCGCTTCGACGGCGTGACCTCGATGATCTATCAGAACCATGGCTTGGGCGAAAACTTCACCGACTACAGCCAGTACTTCGGCCTGAACACCAATGTGGACGCGCTGACCTATCTGCAGCTGGCCAACGAGCTGATTCACGAGGTCAACCCCTTCGCCGTGACCATCGCCGAGGATATGAGCGGCATGCCCGGCATGGCGCTGCCCATCCGCAGCGGCGGCATCGGCTTCGACTATCGTCTGTCCATGGGCATCCCCGATTTCTGGATTCGCCTGCTCAAGGACGTGCCCGATCGCCAGTGGGACATGGGCCGGCTCTGGTACGAGCTGACCACCCGGCGGCCGCAGGAGAAGAACGTGGGCTACTGTGAGTCCCACGATCAGGCACTGGTGGGCGACAAGACGCTGATCTTCCGCATGGCCGACGCGGAGATGTACACGGGCATGGACAAGGCTTATCATTCGCTGGCCATCGACCGTGCCATCGCGCTGCACAAGATGATCCGCTTTATCACCCTCGCGCTGGGCAGCGAGGCCTATCTGAACTTCATGGGCAACGAATTCGGCCATCCCGAGTGGATCGACTTTCCCCGCGAGGGCAACGGCTGGAGCCATCACTACGCACGCCGCCAGTGGTCGCTGGCGGAAAACGGCTATCTGAAATACGAATGGCTGGAGCGCTTCGACCGGGAGATGCTCAAGTTCGCGCGCAAATATCGCGTCATGACCAAGCCCGCCGCGGCGAACCTCTGGATGGACGAAAAGAACAAGCTGCTGGCCTTCGCCAAGGGCGATCTGATCTATCTGTTCAACTTCAGCCCCGACGCATCGCCCACGGACTTCTTCGTGCCCGCCCACATCACCGGCGAGGGGCAGTATCGCGCCGTGTTCACCACCGACCGCATCGAATTCGGCGGTCAGGATCGCGTCAGCGAGCGCTATGTCTACACCGCCAAGCCCGTCCCGGACAAGGGCGTGGGCTTTACGGTCTATCTCCCCAGCCGCACGGCCATCGTGTTCAGGCGCGTGGACTAAAGGAGGCGCTTATGCAGCAGCTGATGATGTACCGCCTGGCGGGCGCGCCCCGCTTCTGCCCCGAATGGCCCGAGGGCTATTCTGTTTCGCGCTATCGCGGCCCGGAGGACATTCCGTCCTGGCTGGAGTGCTGCAAAAACGGCCTGATTCCAGACGACGCGGGCACAGACGTTTTCTTCGAAGCCATCCTCGATTGCCCCGACGTGCGCATGGACGAGGACGTGCTGTTCCTCGACCATGACGGCCGGCATGTCGGCACGGTCACAGCCGTCCTCCATCCCGACGGAAGCTGGGGCGAGATGCACATGGTCGGCCTGCAAAGCGCGTTTCGCGGCCGGGGGCTGAGCGCGCTTCTCAACCGAATGTGCATCGAAAAGCTGGAGGCGCAGAACGCGCGCTTCATCGAGCTGACCACGGACGAATGGCGCAGAGCTGCCGTGCGCAGCTATCTCCGTGCGGGCTTTCTGCCCGTGGATTCCGATTCGGACATGGTGGAGCGCTGGACGGCGCTGCTGAGAGAAATGGGCATTTCGAATGTTCCGATGCTCAATCGCGAGTGCCAAACGGTTCGAACGCTGTGAGCAAAGAACAACCCCGCCGGGAAAAAACAAATCCCGGCGGGGTTGCTTTTGAGAATCCTCTCAGGCTCTGTCCGCCTCGCGCATGAACGCGGCGTAGGCCTTGACGGCCTCGTACAGGTCGGCCTTGTTGATGATCTCTTCGGGGGCGTGCATGGACAGCACGGCCACGCCGCTGTCGATGACTTCCATGCCGTACAGCGCGCAGATAAAGGCGATGGTTCCGCCGCCGCCCACGTCCACCTTGCCCAGCTCCGCTGTCTGCCAGCAGACGTGGTTGTCGTCCATGATTTTGCGCAGGCGGCCGATGTACTCGGGGTTCGCGTCGTTGGATCCGGACTTGCCGCGCGAGCCGGTGAACTTGTTGTAGCACACGCCATGACCCAGAATAGCGGCGTTCTTCTTCTCAAAGGCCGAGGCGTAGAGCGGATCGTAGCCCGCGCTCACGTCGCAGGAGAGCATGCGGCAGGCGGACAGCGCGCGGCGCAGCTTCAGCTCGCTGTATTCGCCGGTCAGCGCCATCAGCTCGGCCATGGCGTTTTCGAAATAGCGCGCCTGCATGCCCGTCGCGCCCACGCTGCCAATCTCCTCCTTGTCGGCCAGCAGGCAGCAGCAGGTGTACTTCGGCGTTTCTGCCATGGAGAAAATGGCTTCCAGAGAGGCGTAGGCGCACACGCGGTCGTCGTGTCCATAGCCCAGCAGCATGCTGCGGTCGAGGCCGAAGTCCCGGGTCTTGCCCGCGGGAACGGCCTCGATCTCGGCGGAGAGAAGATCCTCCTCGTCCAGACCGTACTTCTCGCTCAGCAGCTTGAGCAGCATGGCCTTGACCGGCTCCTTTTCCTCGCCCTCCAGCGGACGGCCACAGACGATCAGGTCGAGATTTTCGCCGGTGACGACCTCTCTGGCGTTCTTGTCCATCTGCTCGCCGGCCAGATGGATCAGCAGGTCAGAAATGCCGACCACGGGATCGTTTTCATCCTCGCCAATGACGACATTGACTTTCGTTCCGTCCTTCCTGACCGCCACGCCGTGCAGCGCCAGTGCCCGGGCGACCCACTGGTATTTCTTTATGCCGCCATAGTAGTGCGTATCGGCAAAGGCCAGATCGGTGTCCTCGTAGAAGGGATTCTGCTTCAGGTCGATGCGCGGAGAGTCGATGTGCGCGCCGACGATGTTGATGCCGTCGGCAAAGAGCTTTTCGCCCAGATGGAACAGCATGATCGCCTTGCCCATCTGATTGACGTACACCTTGTCGCCCGCCCTGAGCGCCTTGCCCGCGCGAACCGCGTCGTTCAGATTGACATAGCCATGCTTCTGCGCCATTTCGACGGCCTGCGCCACGCACTCGCGCTCGGTCTTGCCGTTGTCCAGAAAGTGGCGATAGCCAAGGCTGATATTTTCCAGCGATTGAAGCGCCTGCTCGTCATAGCTTTTCCATGCGTTGGGTCTTTCCATGGTCGTATTCCTCCGTTTCCTGTGTGGGTAAAATCCTCGTCTCTAATTATAAGAGAACTTCCACGGCTTGTCAACTAACGTCGATTCTTCCGTTGAAATTCGAAGAGCTCTGTGGTATGATAACTTCAAATAAACTCCATTTTTAAGTAGGATTTTCATGCAG
>USDD01000050.1 GCA_900553265.1 uncultured Eubacteriales bacterium | reverse complement strand
GCGGTGCCCATCATGGGATCCTGAAACACGCGGCCCAGCAGCGTCGCCCGGCGATGCTCGGACAGATGCGTCACGTCCTGACCGGCCACGACGATGCTGCCCCGATCCACGGGCCACACGCCCGCCACGGCGTTGAGCAGCGTGGACTTGCCCGCGCCGTTGCCGCCGATCATGGTGACGAAATCGCCCTCGTTCAGATGAAGGTTCACGCCCCGAAGCGCCACCTTTTCGTTGATGGTGCGGGCGTTGAAGGTCTTGACGACGTCCTTGATGTCCAGCATGGTCAGCGGCCTCCCTTCGCGCGCACCTTGTTCTTCCAATAGGGAATGGCGAGGAACACGGCCACGATCAGCGCCTGCAGCAGCTTCAGCAGGTTCGTGTCCAGTCCCAGCCAGAGCACCACCTGAAGCACGACGTAGTAGATCACCGCGCCGAACACCACGGCCACCAGCTTCAGCGCGAAGTTGGTGAACAGCCGGCCGAAGATCACGTCGCTGATGATGACGGCGGCCAGACCGATGACGATGGCGCCGCGGCCCATGTTCACGTCCGCAAAGCCCTGATAGTGGGAATACAGCGCCGAGGACAGCGCCACGATGCCGTTGGAGATCATCAGGCCGAGGATCTTGGCGCGGTTGGTGTTGATGCCCTGGGCACGGGACATGGCCGCGTTCGCGCCGGTGGAGCGCAGCGAGCAGCCGATCTCCGTGCCGAAGAACCAGTACAGCACGCCGATGAGCGCCGCCAGCGCGAGGATCGTGATGAAGATGGGATTGCGCAGCGACAGCTCCTTGACATAGCGGGAGGAGACGATCAGGTCGTACTTGGTCGCGCTGACGGCCTGATTCGCCTTTCCGGCCATGACGGTCAGATTGATGGAATAGAGCGAAAGCTGGGTCAGAATGCCGGCGAGGATGGCCGGAATGCCCATGCAGGTGTGCAGCAGACCCGTGACCATTCCGGCCAGCATGCCCGCCAGCACGGCGCACAGCAGCGCCACCCAGGTGTTCACGCCCTGCATCATCAGCATGATGCAGACCGCGCCGCCGGTGGCCATGGTGCCGTCCACGGTCAGATCCGCGTAATCCAGCACCTTATAGGTGATGTACAGACCGATCGCCATGACGCCCCAGATCAGGCCCTGTGCGACGGCGCCCGGCATGGCGTTGAGCAATGTGGAAAAATTCAATTCTGCTTCCTCCCGGCATTCCTCCGGGCGGCCGGTTCCCTTGCGGGACGGCCGCCCGGGACATGTATATTTGGATTATTCCGCGATGGCCGTATAGCCGTCCGGAACGGTCACGCCCAGCAGCTCGCACAGCTCGGCGTTGTATTCCTTGGTGAACTGAGGCGCATAGCGCACCTCCATGGCGGACACGTCCGCGCCCTCGACCAGAATCTCATAGGCCATTTCGCCGGTGGCGTAGCCCAGATCGTAGTAGCTGATGGACAGGGTGGCCACGCCGCAGCCCTTGCAGAGGTTTTCCTCGCCGGCGACCACAGGCACCATCTCGGTCTCCACCACGTTGCGGATGGCCTCGGCGCAGGACGCGGCGGTGTTGTCCGTGGGAATGTAGATCACGTCGCTGGCCGCGCAGGCGTTGGCGGTCACGGCGGACACGTCGTTGGTATCGGTGAACGCGTACTCGGTGCAGTTAAAGCCCATCTCGGTCAGATAGCCCTCGATGACGCCGACCTGATAGGCGGAATTGGCCTCGGCCGAGCAGTACAGCAGGCCGATCTCCTTCGCGTCCGGGAACAGCTCCTGAATCATCGCGGCCTGGCCGTCCAGCGGCGCGAGGTCGGAGGTGCCGGAGATGTTCACGCCCGTCGCGCCCGTCCAGTCGGAGACGTCCAGCGCGGTGGCGTAGTCGGTGACGGACGTGCCGAGGATGGGCGTGTCCGCAGTGGCCGCCTGAGCCGCCTGCAGCGCCGGCGTGGCGTTGGCCAGAATCAGATCCACGTTCTCGGACAGGAAGGCGTTCATAATGGTGATACAGTTGGCGGAATCGCCGGAGGCGTTCTGCTCGTCAAAGGAAACCTGATCGCCCAGCTTCTCGGTCAGCGCGTCCTTAAAGCCCTGGGTCGCCGCGTCCAGCGCCTCGTGCTGAACCAGCTGGCAGATGCCGATGAGATAGGTCTCCTCCGTCTCGGCCAGCGCCGGAACGGACAGAATGAGCATCAGGGCAACCATCATCGCAAGCAACTTCTTCATGGAAAAAACCTCCTCTTTGGAATCCTCCGGGCGTTTTGCGCCCGGAAATCATAAACGCCCTCTGCACAGTGTGCAGAGGGCGTTGTTCACGCGGTACCACCTCATATCGCCTTCGCCCTGCGGCGAAAGCCTCCGTCGGACAACCATCATCGTCCGTCTTCTGTAACGGGAAGAACCCGGTCTGCACCTACGCAGCGGAAATCCGCCTTCAGCGAGCGGCTGCGGGATGTATTCGTCTGCAAGCCGGATGCCCCCTTCCACCTGCCGGGGCTCTCTGGATCCGCGCTTGGGCGCAGGCTACTTCTTCCCGATCATCGCCTTTTGAATCTGTCCGCCGCAGACCAATGTCCGCAGCTGAATTTAAAAAACATTATATGCGACACAAGGCCGTTTGTCAATACCCAAACCGTCTTTTGGGAAAAGAAATTGCGCAAACCGGGTTCTGCGCGTGTTCACAAATTGTTTACAGAAAAATTAGCACTCGCCTATTGACAGTGCTAACAATCCGAGTATAATAATAGCTGTTCCAAGGGGAGAGCGAGAAAGCGGCTCCCGAGGGGAACGAGCGACGCGGTCGGGCGCGAAAGATTCGCCCGGGAAAACCGCTTGGAAAGGAAGTTTGCGTTATGCTGCCTATGATGTTCAGTGAGAATCTGTTCGACGATCTGTTCAACGATGCGTTCGGAAGGACGATGTGGAATACGGACAAGGCGCTGTACGGCAAGAATGCGGCGCGCATTATGAAGACCGACGTGCACGAGACCGAGGACAGCTACGAGCTGGCCGTGGATCTGCCGGGCTTTAAGAAGGACGAAATCGGCATCGAGCTGAAGGACGGCTATCTGACCATCACCGCCTCCAAGGGCGTGGACAAGGAAGAAGAGGACAAGAAGACCCGCCGCGTGATCCGTCAGGAGCGCTTCGCCGGCACCAGCCAGCGGACGTTCTACGTCGGCGACGTGCGGCCGGAAGAGGTCAAGTGCAAGTACGAGTCCGGCGTGCTGATGATCGAGGTTCCGAAGAAGGACGCGCACAGGGTCGAAAGCCCGCACACCATCATGATTGAAGGGTAAAAAAATGTGGCGGGGGAGCGATTCCCCGCCGGGAGCCGCGCCCGTGAGCGGTCTGAGGGGCTGTGAAGAAATTCACAGCCCCTTTTCGCTGCAATAAGCGCTTTCACGGCGGAAAATACCGGTCGCAGAAGGCCTCAAGATCGGCGAGGAGCGCCCTGCGTCCGCTGAACAGGCCCGATGTGCACCGCAAGATGCGCAGGCTTCCCCGGCTGGAGGAGAGGGTAATTCCCTGCTGGAAGGCGTTACCGCTCAGACTCTGGGCGAGCCGCGTCCATGCGGAGGCGCGAACCTCGCCCTCCGGCGCGCCGCTCTCAGCCAGTCGAAGGAGGATTTGCGGGTTTTCATCCCCTTCAAACCAGACCAGCAGGCGCTCGCCATTGTCCTCGAATTCTTCCCCGGGGCGCGACGTGGCCGACCACCCCAACTGAAAATAAAGGCGGTGATCGTCGTCCGCTTCCACAAAGCCGTCCCGCGTCAGCGCGTCCGGATTGTCCGAGAGGCGCCCGATGCTCACCCGCCGCACCAGCGCCTCGGGCACGCGCCACGTCCAGCCGCGCTGACAGAGCGTCCAGAGGGCCGCGCCCGCGGCGATCAGGCAGAGAAGCAGAATTCCGAGCCGCCATTTTCCGCGCTTCATCGTCCGTCCTTTCTTCGTTCAGCGTCCGATGCTCAGATGCAAAAGCCCGTGCGGTCCTCGTCGGGCTCCATGCACACCCGCTCCGCGCCGGCGGCGCGGGCGGCCTGCGCCGCCCGTTCCAGCAGGTCGGCGCTTTGGGAAAAGACCTCCAGATACGCGCAGTCCGTGCAGATCACCAGCGCCTCGCAGCCGCAGGCGCGCACGTCCGCATGGGTCTTCACATCGCCCTCGAGCCGCCGTCCGCCGGGCATGGCGAAGAGACGTGCGAAGCACACGCCTCCCACCGCCAGCGCGGCTCGAAGCTCGCCGGGCGTAAATATGCCGTCGCGGAGCCCCTCGTAGTAAATGCAGTCCACCGAATCCACCGTCCATCGCGTGTCCGGCCCGGACAGCGCGTCGATGAGGCCCTGCCAGACCCGATCCGCCGATTCGTCCGCAAGAATAGATACCATGGAGCAATCCTCCTCAGCAGTCCGTGCAGTCGATGATGGTTCCGTCCTCGTCCCAGAGGTCGTGCCAGTCCCTCACGCCGGGCCAGAGGAACACCTGTCCCTTGACCAGCCGGTTGCCGCGCTCGAGGCCGGCGAGGACGCGCATTTCGTCGTCGGTGAGCCCTTCGCCCACGACGGCGGCGAGGTTGTCCTCGTAATGGTGCACCGAGAAGGGGATGGGCAGCTGGCCGCGCTGAACCGCCCACTTCAGGCAGACGGCGGCGGGCGTCCATCCGTGGGCCCGGGCGATCTCCCGAAGCTCCGGCATCTCCATGTCCGCCAGATCCTCGGGCAGAATGTCGCGCTCGGGACGGCGGGGCGAGCCCAGCGGCATGTAGCCCACGGGCAGAATGCCGTGCGCCCTCAGATAGTCGAAGAGCTCCCGCTGCTGAAAGCAGGGGTGCAGCTCGATTTCGCAGGCGGCGGGCGCAATGCGCAGCTTGGGCAGCACCGCCTCCAGCTTGGGCACGGTCATGTTGGAAAGGCCGATGTGCCGCACCCGGCCCGCGTCCACCAGCGCCTCGATCTGGCGATAGGCGTCCAGAAACTCGGCCACGGAGAAGGGCTTGGAGTCGGGATTGCGGGAATCCACGCCGCAGAAGGGCGCGTGATAGTTGGGGAACGGCCAGTGGATGAACAGCATGTCCGCGTAATCGCACTGAAGCTCGCGCAGGCTCTTGTCCAGCGCGCCGGCCACGTCGCGATGCATGTCGTTCCAGATTTTGGTCATGACGAACAGCTCTTCCCGGCGGACGACCTTTTCGTCCAGCGCCGCGCGGAGCTGCACGCCGATCTGCGCCTCGTTGCCGTAGCAGGCGGCGCAGTCCAGCAGGCGGTAGCCGGCGCGCAGCGCGCCCGCCACCGCGCCGGCCACGTCGTCGGGCGACACGCGGTCAGAGCCGAAGGTGCCCATGCCGATGCAGGGAATCTCCGCGCCGCTGTTCAGCGTAAAGTGGGGAACGGTTTTCGGATCGATCATGGCGCGCACCTCCCCGTCAGTCGGGATAGACGACGGCGACCTTGCCGCAATGGCCCGAGGCCATCAGCGCGTAGGCCTTGTCCACGTCCTTGAGTTCGAAGCGGTGGGTGATGAGCCTGTCCGGATGGACGCCCCAGCGCACCAGATGCTCCACCAGCTCCTCCATGCGCCAAAGAGACGTGACCCAGCTGCCATAGATGGTCTTCTGGCCGTGCATGATGTCCTCCGAGGGGCGGAACGTCACGTCGCTGCCCTCGCCCACCATGGCCATCTTGCCCCATTCCCGGGTGCAGCGGATGGCCATCGCCCGGGCGGCGTTGTTGGCCGAGCAGTCCACGGCGCGCTCGCAGCCGAAGCCGCCGGTCACGTCCATGATCTGCTTTTCGCAGGCCTCCGCGTCGGCGGAATTGAACACGTAGTCCGTAAGGCCCAGATCCTTCGCCAGCTGCATGCGCTCCTCGTTCACGTCGCAGCCGATGGTCTTGTCGCAGCCCATGGCCTTCGCCAGCATCAGCGCGGCCAGGCCCACGGGGCCGAGGCCCGTCACCAGCACGCGATCGTTGCCCGAAACGCCGATCTTCATCAGCGCCTCGTAGCAGGTGCCGAAGCCGCAGGCCACCTGCGCGCCGTCCTCATAGCTAAGCTCGTCCGGCAGGGCGATGAGATCCTTCTCGTCGCAGAGCATGTAGGGCGACATGCCGCCGTTGCGCTGCCAGCCGTAGGCCGCGCGATACCTGCTCTTGCAGGAGATGTAGTAGCCGCGGCGGCAGTCGTAGCACACGCCGCAGCCGGAGATGTGATAGACGATGACCCGGTCGCCCTTCCTGAAGCGCCTGAGGCCCTCGCCCTCCTCGACGATGATTCCGCAGGGCTCGTGGCCGGCGATCATGCCGGGCTGATAGCCCTCGGGCCCCTTGCCCACGTGGGCGCGGTAGATGCAGCGGATGTCCGAGCCGCAGATGGTGGACGCCTTGGTCTTGACCAGCACCTGGCCGTGGCCGGGCTTGGGCATGTCGAATTCCTTCAGCTCCACGGTGCTGTTGCCGGGCAGAATCGCTCCGAGAATCTTCTGGTTCATGAGATTTCTCCTTTCGTTATGTAAGATGCTTCGATTTGTCAGAACATGACGCTGCCTTTATTAAACCGTAAAACGGCGCATGCGTCAAGAGGATTGAGCGGAAATGGGGAAAAATCGGCGCGGGCTGAGATTGCTCAGCCCGCGCCGGGGATTCATTCTTTGATTTCTTCGTAGAAGCACAGCTTTCCGCTGCGCGGGGACAGCTCGATTTCCACGCCGCCCATCAGCGCTTCGCCGGTCTGGCTGACCGTTTCGCCGGTCAGGCCGTCGGAAACGCGGTAGAGCGCCTTCGGCGAAAGGGCCTTCAGGCGAAGGGGATAGACGCGGTTCGGGTTTCGGTTGTTGCTCACCACCTCGAAGAAGCCGCGCCCGCGGTCGGGATCGTGGAACTGCATGGCGTAAAAGTCCTCCCGGGATTTGCGGCACTCGGTCAGCGGATAGTAATCGCCCTCCATCATCCGCTTCGCGGCGCGCCGCCAGAGGGGCTGCATCCGCGCGGACAGCGCGAAGGCCTCGTCGGGCGCGTCGAAGGAGGTCATGTCCGTCAGCGCCGGGGCCATGGCCACCAGATCGGAGTACTCGTCGGGCAGGCGGTTCTTCCGGCTGTACTCGCCCGTCTCCGGGTCGTCCCAGTTCATGTTGTGGGCGCGGAAATAGGGGAGCCACTCGAACATCTGCCGGTGCTGCTTCTGCTTGATGGGATGGTTGCCGTAGCCCACGTCGGTGTAATGCAGCGGCACGGCCCGGCGCATGGTCTCCAGATCGTTGCGCCGCCCGCCGGACGCGCAGGAGTCGATCCACAGGCCGGGATTGCGCGCCCGCAGCGCGTCCCAGAGGGCCAGATAGCCCTGCACGTGCAGGTTTTCCAGCGCGCCGACGCGGTCGTCCGTCTCGTTCTGAACCCAGAAGGGCTCGGGATCGAAGTTGAAGTCCTGCCGATAGATACTGGCGCGGCTCTCCTTCAGAATCGCGTCGATCCGATCGGTCACGGCGGCGAGGACGGCGGGATCGCCCAGATTGACGAGGCGGTTGGGGTCGAGGGAGCCGTCGGGCTCGTTGTGGAACAGCAGCCATTCCGGATGCTCCCGATCCCACTCGGTGTTCTCGCGCACGCGCTCCGGCTCGAACCAGAGCAGCATCTCCATTCCGGCCTCCTTGCAGCGCTCTCCCAGCGGCGCGAGGCCGCGGGGGAAGCGCTTCGGGGAGGGCTTCCAGGTGCCGGTGGTCGTCCACACGCCGGCGCAGGGATACCAGCCCGCGTCGATCCACCACACGTCCGGATGCAGCCCGCGGCGCAGGGTCTCGTTCAGCGCATGGAGCTGATTTTCCTCCGTCGCGCCGGTGAAGTCGGGCATGCCCGCCGCGCCCAGCAGATGCATGAAGCACCTGGGCTCCGGCGGCCCGCCGTCGGTTCGCGGCAGCACGTGGGCGAGATACCAGCGCCGCCAGAGATTGCGCGCGCGGTCGTCGCCGCCCTCGGAGACGGTCAGCGCCATCCGGGGCGTGCGCATCGTCTCGCCGGGGCGGACGACCATGCGGCAGCGCGCCTGACGCACGCGAAGAAGCGCGCCGTCGGGCGCGGGAGCAATCTCGGCGCGCCATTTGGCCGGCCAGCCCACGGCGAGATTGACGCAGAAGCCGTCGAAGCACAGGCGCATATAGGGAAACGCACCCCTGCAGGAGGTTCCGTCGGTGGGCTGCATCGCGATGGGCGCGGTAACCGGCTCTCGGAACCATTCGTAGCCGCTCTCGTCGCAGGTGTCGCCGTTGCCGTGGAGCAGCACGGGGTTTTCGCCCCTCAGCGCGCCGTCAAAGACGCAGAAGTCCTCCAGCAGCGCCGAGGGCGCTTCTCCATGGTTTTCCACAAAGGCCGTCCATTCCGCGGCGGGGAAGTCGGCATGGTCGACGCGCTCGACGCGCAGCGTCATGTGTTTGTCCAGCGCGGCGGAGAAAAGGGTGCGCGTCCGGGTTTCGTCCAGAGCCTCGCGCTCGATCTGCGGCGAAAGCTCCGCAATGGTCATATGCCGCCCGCCATAGATCAGCGACACGGGCG
The DNA here is from genome assembly GCA_900553265.1 of uncultured Eubacteriales bacterium. Taxonomy (GTDB): domain Bacteria; phylum Bacillota; class Clostridia; order Christensenellales; family Aristaeellaceae; genus Faecivicinus. The sequence continues at coordinate 11,388 of USDD01000050.1, read as the reverse complement.
GGATTTCCGCCAGCAGGTTTTTCAGCAGCGCCCGATCTCCGGGCAGATTATATCTGCGCACGGCTCAGCCCTCCCCTCGCAGCAGCGCGTCCATGATTTTCTCCACGAACACGCCGTGCATGTCCTCGGTGGGATGGTTGATGTCGTTGGCCAGCAGCGCCGTGGTGTCCACGCCCGCACGCTCGAGTCGGTTCCACTCGGCATACGCGTCGGCGACGGGGATTTTCCGCTCCCGCGCCAGCGCCCGCGCCGCGTCCACATACGCGTCCAGCACGCCGCTATTTTGAACCTTCGAGCAGTCCTCCGCCGCGCGGACGAGCGCCGCGTCCTTCACGGACGGCGCGACGTAGGCGCACATGCGGTTCGGGGTCAGCAGCATGCACTCCGCGCCCGAGGCCAGCACCTGATCGAAAATGGCGGCCATGGCGCGCCTGTAGTCCTCCAGCTTTTCCAGTCCGCCGCAGGAATCGTTCAGCGCGAAGTTGACGATCACCAGATCTGGCTTGTGGGACAGCACGTCGCGCTCCAGCCGCGCAAGGCCGTGGACTGCGTTTCCGCCGGACACGCCGGCGTTGAGCACGCTCACCGCCGCGGCGGGATACAGCGCGTCGAGCCTGCGCCGCAGCTGGGCGGCGTAGCCGCGATCCGGGCGATAGCGGGTGTCGATCTGGCCAAAGCGGTTCATGAACACCTCGAAGCAGCCGTGGGTCACGCTGTCGCCCAGACAGGCGACGCTCACCACAGGCTGATTCCACGCGTCCTTATTCCTCGCGGAGATTTTCTCAAGCGTCTTCATCATGATTTTTTGTTCCTCTCTATAATGTTTGCGCAAGGCCGGTTTTTCACGGCGACGGCGAGAAAATTCGACGCGGCGAATGGAAAACCCTGCCGCCCGGCGGCGGGAGGGGAAGTTTTTGCGCGGGAAAGGTCGTCTCTTTTCCGGGATGTTTTTCTCTCCAATGCCTTGCCGCGCGGGGGCGAATCTGCTATAATTGCTCTCGCATGCTTTTTTACAGAGGAAAGGACTGGACGCAATGAAAAACAACACCCGCGCCATGCTCGCGGCGGGAGGGGCCTATTCGATCTTTGGCCTGAGCTATCTCTTTTCCAAAATGGCGCTGGGCGCGGCGGAGCCGTCGCTGCTGCTGGCGGTGCGGTTCGCGGTGACGTTTCTGGCGCTGAATCTGATGCTGCTGTGCCGGGCGGGACGGCTGCGCCTGAAGGGCAAGCCCGTGGGCATGGCGGTTCTGATGGGCGTTCTGCAGCCGGTGCTGTACTTCCTGCTGGAGAACTACGGCCTGAAGTACGCCGCGTCGTCCTTCGCGGGCGTGGTCTCGTCCATCAGCCCGGCGCTGGCCATCGCGCTGGGCGCGCTGATTCTGCGGGAGCGGCCCACTCTGAAGCAGTGGATCTGCGCAGGGCTGTCCATGCTGGGCGTAATGCTGATCTCGCTGATGAACGCCGCGGGCGGCTCCACCACGGCGGTGGGCTGTCTGTGCCTGCTGGGAGCCTACACCGTCGGCGCGCTCCATCCCATTCTGGCGCGCAGGCTGTCGAAGGAATTCACGGCCTTCGAGATGACCTATATCATGTTCGCCGTGGGCTTTGCGTGCTTTACGGCGCTGGCGGCGGTTCAGTACGGCGCGGCGCTGCCCGGCGCGCTGCGCGAGGCTTTCGCCAGCCGCGATTTTACCGTGGGCGTGCTCTATCTGGGCCTGCTGTCGTCGGTGGCGGCGTATCTGCTGATCAACTATTCGCTGAAATACCTGCCCGTGGCGGCGTCCACCATCTTCGGCGGGCTGGCCACGGTGGTCTCGGTGCTGGCGGGCGTGTTCATCGGCGGCGAGACCTTCACGCTGCCCCAGGCCCTGGCCGCGGCGCTGATCCTCTTCGGCGTGTGGGGCGTGAACCGCTTCCGGGCGGATAATTGAGGCAAACATGTAAAATCGCGTCAAACCCCTTGAAGCGCGGAGCGAAACGTGCTATAATTCCTGTTGTGTGATTAATCGGATGCCGATCACGCCGGAGGGTCGACAGTCCGGTTAGAGTGAGGTGAAAACCATGAAAGAGAAAATCCATCCGAATTACGGCAAGGCGGTCGTGCGCTGCATCTGCGGCGAGACCTTTGAGACCGGTTCTGTGAAGAAGGAGCTGCGCGTCGATATCTGCTCGAAGTGCCATCCTTTCTACACGGGCAAGCAGAAGCTGGTTGACACCGGCGGACGTGTGGATCGCTTCAAGAAGCGTTACGGCATGTAGGAAACAGCAAGCATCGGCTGAGTTTGTCTTGGCCGGTGCTTTTGCCGTTTGAATGCGCGTAAAAGACACTCGACAGATCGACGCTGTTGCGCGCCGGTCTGTTTTTATTATATTAGCGTAGGAGAGAGCCCATGGCCAGAAAACGCAGTCATCCCCTCTCGGGCACGCCCGTCGCCGAAGGCGTGCAGTTCGAATTCGGCGACGTCACGGCCTGCGCGGTGCGCGACGAGCGGCGGGACATCGCCGTGCTGGTGGAGCGGCAGCCCCACTTCTTCCGGGATCTGTTCGGCCGCGTTCCGCTGGTGCGGGGCGTGGTTCGGCTGTTTTCCACGGTGGCGCGGTTCTTCTCCGGGCTGAACCGCGCGGCGGGCATGGAGCCGCAGCAGGCCATCCGGGGAAGCGCCGGCGCGCGGCGGTTCGCCGGGCTGTTCCGCACCACGCCGCAGGCGCTCTGGGCCCTTCTGAGCGGCCTTCTGATCGCGCCCATACTGGCGGCGGCGATGCTGGGGCTGCCGTGGCTGGCCGAGCGGATTCTGTCCGCCGTGGGCGACGTGCCGCGCTTTGCGGTCAACGCCGTGTGCTGCGCGTTCCGCGCGGCGGGGCTGGTGCTGGGCGTGTGGGCGGTCAGCCGCCTGAAGGTGCTCAACCGGCTGTGCATGTATCGCGGCGCGGCCAACAAGGTGGTCAACGCCTACGAGGCCTACGGGCCGAACTTCTCCCACGAGGACGCGGTGCTGTCCTCCCGGCTGGCGGACAAAAGCGACGGCGTGTTCCTGCTGATCTCGGCGATGCTGGCCATCGTGCTGTTCGCCTGCGTGCGCGTGGACGGCTGGGCGCTTCAGCTGGCGTTCCGCGTTGGCGGGCTGCTGGCGGCGGCGGCGGTGGCGGACGAGCTGATTCTGCCGCTGGAAAACGCCGGACCGGAGGGACTGGGCGCGGCGCTGCGAAAGCCGCTGACGTTCCTGCAGCAGATGTTCTCCATGGAGCCGCACAATCAGATGCTCGAGGTGGCCGTCTGCGCCTTCCGCGCGGCCTGCGACAGCCGTCTGCAATGATCGAACGAAAAAGGGGTTTTGACCAATGACCATCGGAGAATGGCTCCGCCATGCGAAGGACGCGCTGGCCGAGTCCGGATGCCCGGATCCGCGGATCGACTCGCGCTGGATTGCCGAGGACACGCTGGGACTGTCCCGTTCGGAGATGCACTTCGAAACGGATCGCTCCCTCAGCCCGGAGGAGCACGAGCGGCTGGAGGCGCTGCTTCAGCGGCGCGTGCAGGGCGAGCCGGTGCAGTATCTGCTCAACAGCGCCTGCTTCATGGGCCTGAATTTTTACGTCGACTCCCGGGTGCTGATTCCCCGGCAGGACACCGAGACGCTGGTGGAGGCCGTGATCGTGGCGCTGCGCCAGCTGGAAAAGCCGCGCATGCTGGATCTCTGCGCCGGCAGCGGAGCCATCGGCCTGTCGGTCAAGACGCTGGTGCCGGGCGCGGACGTGACGCTGGCCGACTGCAGCCGCGACGCGCTGGAGGTCGTGCGGGAGAACGCCCGGCGGCTGGGCGTGGACGTGGAGATCCGCCACGGCGACCTGTTCCACGCGGTGTGGCATCAGAAATTCGACCTGATCGCCTCCAACCCGCCCTACATCCCCACGGGCGATCTGCCGCTTCTGCAGCGCGAGGTGCAGCGGGAGCCGCAGCTGGCGCTGGACGGCGGCGGCGACGGGCTGGAGTTCTATCGGCGCATCGCCGCCGACGCGCCGGAGCATCTCAATCCCGGCGGAAGCATCTATCTCGAAGTCGGCGCGGGGCAGGCAGACGCGGTGCGCGCGCTGCTGACCGAGCGCATGGAGTGCGCCGAGGCCGGCGTCATCAACGATCTGAACGGCATTCCCCGTGTCGTCTGGGCAAGGAGCGTGTAATTTCAGTGCAGGGCAGCTATAACGAACAGGAGCGCATCGCGCGCCAGCTGGAGAGCGTCGAGGCGCGCTATCAGGAGCTGTCGGTGCAGATCACCCGCCCGGAGGTCATCGCCGATACGGCGACGTTCACGCGGCTGATGCGCGAGCACAGCGAGCTGGGCGAGATGAACGATCTGGCCGTGGAATATCGAAGGACGCTGGAGCAGCTCTCCGGCGCGCGGGAGATGCTGGAGGATCCCGACATGGCCGAGCTGGCCGGCGAGGAGATCCGCGAGCTGGAAGCGAAGCTCACCGACCTGACGGCCCGGGCGCGCATCATGCTGCTGCCCCGGGATCCGGACGATTCGCGCAACGCCGTGCTGGAGGTGCGCGCGGGCGCGGGCGGCGACGAGGCCGGACTGTTCGCCGCGCAGCTTCTGCGCATGTACACCCATTACGCCGACCGTCACGGCTGGAAGGCCGAGCTCATCGAGGACGGCTCCACCGAGCTGGGCGGCGTGAAGGAGAGCACGCTGCTCATTCAGGGGCGCAACGTGTTCCAGAAGCTCAAGTACGAGTCCGGCGTGCACCGCGTGCAGCGCGTGCCCGTCACCGAGTCCGCCGGGCGCATCCACACCTCCACCGCCACGGTGGCCGTGCTGCCCGAGGCCGAGGACGTGGAGATCAGCATCAACCCCGCCGAGCTGCGCATCGACACCTATCGCGCCTCCGGCGCGGGCGGCCAGCACGTCAACCGCACCGACTCCGCCGTGCGCATCACCCATCTGCCCACGGGGCTGGTGGTCACCAGTCAGGATCAGCGCAGCCAGATTCAGAACCGGGAAAAGGCCATGCGCGTGCTCAAGTCCCGCCTGTACGAGCTTCAGCGCGAGCAGCAGGACAGCGAGTATTCCGCCCGCCGCCGCCTTCAGGTGGGCACGGGCGACCGCTCGGAGCGCATCCGCACCTACAATTTCCCTCAGGGCCGCGTCACCGACCATCGCATCGGCCTGACGCTGTACAGAATCGACGAGATCATCGACGGCGATCTGGACGAAATCATCGACGCGCTGACTCTCGCCGAGCAGACGGCGCTGATGGAGCAGCAGGGGTAAAGGGGAAGAATTTTCCCCCCCGCCATTGCGGCAGTGAGGATTTCCCGCCGCCACGCGAAGAAGTTGTCGAGATAAGCCAGCTTAAGCGAGATGGAGCAGCCGCGGCGCTTTGACCTGCCGCGCGCCTGCATGAGGACGGCGGTGCTTTTGCCTGCCGCGCACCTGCGCGAGGACGGCGGTGTCTCGGCCTGTCGCGCGCGCCTGCGCGAGGACTGCAGCGCTTCGTCTGCCGCGCGCTTCCGCGCCGACCCTCGGCGCAATTCGAACTTGCACGGCGGCGCTCCGATTCTGTACGGTGCACCCCGACAATTCTTTCCCCGCCGAAATTTCCGCTTCCCGCATCGAAGCGTCACGAAGGGAGCCTTTCATTTGAACACGCGCGTGCTGCCGCCCGACGAGGCGGCGCTGAAGGAGGCCGCGGCGCTCATTCGCGGCGGCCGGCTGGTGTCCTTTCCCACCGAGACGGTCTACGGACTGGGCGCGAACGGGCTGGACGCGGAGGCGGTGAGCCGCATCTTCGCGGCCAAGGGCCGTCCGGGCGACAACCCGCTGATTCTGCACATCGCTTCGCTGGACGCGCTGCGCCCGCTCATCGCCTGCGAGCCGTCCGAGACGGCGCGGCGGATGATGCGCGCCTTCTGGCCGGGGCCGCTGACGATGATCTTTCCCCGCTCCGGGCGCGTGCCGGCCAATGTGTCCGCCGGACTGGACACGGTGGCCGTGCGCTTTCCCAGCCATCCCGTGGCGCAGAGGCTGATCGCCCTCTCGGGCGTGCCCATCGCCGCGCCCAGCGCCAACCGCTCGGGCCGGCCCAGCCCCACCGCCGCGGCGCACGTGCTGGAGGACATGGACGGGCGCATCGAGCTGATCCTCGACGGCGGCGCGTGCGACGTGGGCGTGGAGTCCACCGTCGTGGACATGACCGGCGCGACCCCGCGCATTCTGCGCCCGGGCGGAGTGACCGCCGCGCAGATCGCCGCCGTGGCCGGAGCCAGCGAAGTCGACCCCGCCGTGATGCGGCCGCTGAAGGAGGGCGAGCGCCCGCGCTCGCCGGGCATGAAGTATCGCCATTACGCGCCCGCGGGCGACCTGACCATCTTCCATGGCGAGCCCACCGCCGTGGCCGCGCGCATCCGCGAAAGCTACGACGCGGCGCTGAATGATGGCCGCCGCCCGCTGATTCTCGCGCTGGACGCGCACCGCGCGCTCTACGGCGATCGCCGCGTGGAGTCGCTGGGCGATTCCCCCGAGGCCATGGCCCACAGCCTCTTCGCCGTGCTCCGCGACGCGGACACGCTGGGCGCGGACGCGCTGTTCTCCGAGGCCGTGGAGGCCGACGGCGTGGGTCTCGCCGTCATGAACCGCCTCGGCCGCGCCGCCGCGTTTCACATCGTGGAGGTGTGAGGGGCGCAATCCCGCGCTTCATCTGAGGGCAAATCAATCTCTGCGGCTTTTCCCGCCTGCAAAAGACTTTTTCTCCCCATCGACCCCTGCGGAGGTGTCTCGCCATGCCGTATCTGCTTCTGCTGATTCCCGCCGCTCTGGCGATTCTGCGTCTGACGACGCGGAAGTATCCCTTCAGCGCGCTGACGACGCTGGCCTGCGCGGCGCTGATCGCCGTTTACGGGCGCGCGCCGGCGATCGGACTTGCCGCGGCGGCGCTGGCGGTCTCCGCGGCGGGCGACTGGTTTCTGGCGCACCATCGCGGGCGCGAGACGTTCTACGCGCTGGGCGTGGGCGGATTTCTCGTCGGGCACGCGCTGCTGATCGCCTTCGCGGCGCACCGGGCGGCGCCTTCGCCCATGGCGCTGGTGGCGGGCGGACTGCTGCTGGCGCTGTACGCGGCGTATCTGACGCAGATCGTGCTGCCGGGCATGCCCAAAATGCTCAGGCTGCCCGCGGTGCTGTACACGCTGGTCAGCGTCGCCGGATTCACCGTCGCCCTGACCTCCGGCGACGCGGTTTACGCCTCGGCCCTCGCCCTTCTGCTGTTCTCGGACACGATGATCGCCGCGGCGGACTTCGCCGGACGGAAGGAACTGAGCTTTCTGATTCTGCCGACCTACTATCTGTGCCACATTCTCATCGCGCTGAGCGCGATGCTGGGCTGAGCAAAGGAGCGATCGCATGAGCAAATACTGCGTCGGAGTGGATTTCGGCTCGCTGTCCGCGCGGGCGCTGGTGGCGGACGTTGCCGACGGGCGGGAGCTGGCCGCGGCCACGATGGACTATCCCCATGCCGTGATGACCGAGGCGCTGCCCGACGGCACGCGGCTTCCGCCGGACTGGGCGCTTCAGCATCCTCAGGACTATCTCGACTGCCTGCGCTTCACCGTGACCGAGGCCCTGCGCCGGGCGGGCGTCTCCCCGGAGGACGTGATCGGCTTCGGGCTGGACTTCACCGCCGACACCATGCTGTCCATCGACGAATCCGGCGCGCCGCTGTGTCTGAAGCCGGAGTTTGCGTCCAATCCCCACGCATGGTGCATGCTGTGGAAGCATCACGCGGCTCAGCGCTACGCCAACCGCATGACCGAGATCGCCGAGGCGCGGGGCGAGGCGTTCCTGCCGCGCTACGGCGGGCGCATCTCCTCCGAGTGGATGCCGCCGCGGCTTTGGCAGATCCTCAGCGAGGCCCCGGAGGTCTACGCCGCCGCCCATCGGTTCATCGAGGCCGGCGACTGGCTGGTGATGCGGCTCACGGGCGCGGAGGCGCGCTCGGCGGCCATGGCGGGCTACAAGATGCTCTGGCATCACGAGGAGGGCTATCCCTCCGAGGATTTCTTCGCCGCCTGCGATCCCGGGCTGCGCAAGGTCGCGGAGAAGCTGGGCCGCAGCCCGCTGCCCGTGGGCTCCCGCGCGGGGCGGATGACGGAGGCGGGCGCGCGCCTGACGGGGCTTCGCCCCGGAATCGCCGTGGCCGTGGCCAACATCGACGCGCACGTATCGCTGCCCGCGGCGGGGCTGACCCAGCCCGGAGGGCTGATGATGATTCTGGGCACGTCCGCGTGCCACATCATGCTGGGCGACTGCGAGCGCGCGGTGCCCGGCCTGTGCGGCGTGACGCGGGACGGCGCGGTGGCGGGGCTGTACGGCTACGAGGCCGGGCAGAGCTGCTGCGGCGACCACTTCAAGTGGTTCGCGGACAACTGCGTGCCCCGGGCCTATGCCGACGAGGCCGACCGGCGAAATCTGAGCGTTCAGCAGCTGCTGACGGAGAAGGCCGCGCGCCTTCGCCCGGGCCAGAGCGGCCTGCTTGCGCTGGACTGGTGGAACGGCAACCGCTCGGTGCTGGCGGACTTCGATCTGACGGGGCTGATGGTGGGCATGACGCTGGCCACCCGCCCGGAGGAGATCTATCGCGCGCTCATCGAGGCCACGGCCTACGGCGCGCGGGTCATTCTGGAAAACTTTGAACGCAACGGCGTGCCCGTGGGCCGGCTGTTCGCCTGCGGCGGCGTCTCGAAAAAGAACGCGCTGATGATGCAGATCTACGCCGACGTGCTGCGCCGCGAGATCCGCGTGGCGCGCTCGGATCAGGCCCCGGCGCTGGGCAGCGCCATGTTCGGCGCGGTGGCCGCCGGCGCGGACGAGGGCGGCTACGCGACCATCGCCGACGCGGCGCGGAAAATGGGCGGCGCGGACGCGCGCGTCTACGTTCCCGACGAGGTCTCCGCCGCCGTCTACGACGAGCTCTACGGCGAATACGTCGCCCTGCACGACTGCTTCGGCCGCGGCGGCAGCGACGTGATGAAGCGCCTCAAGCGCCTGCGCGACCGGCAGAGCCGGTGAGAAAAAGGAAAACCAACGCCCGCCGCGGGTTCGTGAGAACCCGCGGCGGGCGCTTATGCTCGTCCAGATTTTTTCCTTTTACGGCCGCAGACCCATGCCGCCCTCCAGCGTGAGCGTCTCGCCGGACATGTATTTGAAGTCGGGCGAGGCCAGCTGCACGCAGACCCGGCCGATCTCCGCCTCCGAGTCGCCGAAATGGCCCATGGGCGGCATTTTGACGTTGGCGGCGAAGGCCTCGGGATAGGCGGTCTGGAATTTCTCCAGCTGCGCCGTCCAAGCCAGCGGGCAGACCACGTTGACGTTGACGCCGTCCTTTCCCCACTCGGTGGCGGCCACGCGGGACAGCCCGCGGATGCCCTCCTTGGCCGCGGCGTAGGCGCACTGCCCGGCGTTGCCGAACAGTCCCGCGCCCGAGGCGAAGTTGATGACGCTGCCGTGGGATTTCGCGAGATGGGGATAGCAGGCCTTCATGTAATAAAAAGTGGCGTACAGTCCGGAATAGAGCGTCAGGTTCAGCTGCTCGGTGGTGTGCTCCGCCAGCGGAACGCCCGAGGCCGACGCCTGCGCGTTGTTAATCAGCACCTGAATGCCGCCGAATTCCTCCACCGTGCGACGGACGACTTCGCTGACCACGCTTTCGTTGTCCGCGCCCGCGCACACATCCGCCTGCAGCGCCAGCACGCGCACGCCGTATTTCTCCTCCAGCTCGGCCTTTGCGGCCTCCAGCTTCTGCATATTGCGGCCGGTAATGGTCAGGTTCGCGCCCTCCCTGGCGTAGGCCGTCGCGATGCCGTAGCCGATGGAGCCGCACCGCCCGTCGCTGAGCACGGCGCGTCCCGCGCCGGTGATAAGAGCCGTCTTTCCGGTCAAAAAGCTCATTGCATATGCCTCCTTCACCGAATGGTCGCCGGGGCGTTTTCCTCCGACACATTCAGTATATCAGCAGAGAATCCGTTTTACAAATTGATGTTTTCAATAAATCAATAGACATTTATGTAATATTATGATATATTAGAGTGGAACCGAGGGGAGGAATGCCTTGTGAATCTGCAGCATCTTCGATATTTTGTCACCCTTGCCCACATGCGCCATTACACCCGGGCGGCGCAGGCGCTGGCCATCACGCAGCCCAGCCTGAGCCACGCCATCTCGCTGATGGAGGAGGAGCTGGGCGTTCCGCTGTTTGCCAAGAGCGGCCGGGGCGTGGCGCTGACGCGCAGCGGCGAGGAATTTCTCGATTACACCGAGCGGGCGCTTCGGACGCTGGACGAGGGCGTGGCGGCGGTGCGCCGGAGCGCGGACGACGCAAACCGCATCCGGCTGGGCTTCATCGCGCCGTTGGGCGTGGAGTTCGTGCCGCGGCTGGCCGCGGGCTTTCAGAAGCGCCGCGCCGGCGATCCGCCCCGCTTTTCCTTCCGCACCGATCTGACCAGCCGACTTCTGGAGGGGCTGGCCGCCGGGGAATACGACGTGGTGTTCTGCGCGCGCTCGCCCGGCGGCGCGCAGTTCGCCGCCGCGCCGGTTTATCGCCAGAAATGGGCGCTCATCGCGCCGCCGGGCCATCCGCTGGCGAACCGTCCCAGCGCCGACCTGCGCGAAATTGCCCGCTATCCTCAGATCTGCTTTCCTGAGGGCAGTCTCCAGCGGGAATTCACCGACCAGCGCTTCGCCAAGGCGGGCGCGAAGCCGGAGATCGCCCACGAGGCCCCGTCCGAGGCGCTCATCGCCGGTCTGGTGCGGCAGGGCTTCGGCGTGGCCATGGTTCCCTGCTCCGAAGCGCCGCTGCCCGCGGGCGTGGTCGTCGTGCCCGTGCGCACCCCCGGGTGCGAACGACTCTTCTACATGGTGCGCGGCCGCCGGGCCCTCGAGCCCTCCGCCGTCCGCGCCTTCTGCCGCTACGCGGAGGAATGCGCGGCGGAGGAGATGGAGCAGCACGACGAGGCGCTCGCCGCCGCAGCGCGCTGAGGAAGCCGCACAGGCGCGCGGGGACGGTGTGCAGCCCCTCATCCCTCGCGCCGCAGCGGAGACGGCACGCAGCCCCACATCCCTCGCGCCGCAGCGGAGACGGCGCGCAGCCATCCGCGCTTCATTCGCCGCACAGGCGCGCGGGGACGGCGCACAGTCCCACATCCCTCGCGCCGCTGCGGAGACGGCGCGCAGCCCCACATCCCTCGCGCCGCTGCGGAGACGGCGCGCAGTCATCCGCTCCTCACCCGCCGCACAGGCGCGCGGGGACGGTGTGCAGCCCCTCATCCCTCGCGCCGCTGCGGAGACGGCGCGCAGTCATCCGCGCTTCATTCGCCGCACAGGCGCGCGGGGACGG
>USDD01000049.1 GCA_900553265.1 uncultured Eubacteriales bacterium | reverse complement strand
GACAGTTATGCGGCGGCGCGCCTTTATTTATGCACATTTTCCCGCCGACAATCTATATTCGGCCGTATATTCGTATCTTTATGCATTATATCTCCTTAACATCATCGTCGCAGGCACTTCGATTTTTCTTTTATATGCAAGTTCTGTTCGGTTCCATTCAGTTTTTTCAGTATTTTCATCCCTTTTGTGCGGAATTTGAACGCCATCGGCCATATTATTCCGTATTTCGAGCCTTTTCCATGTTCCGTATAAAAACACAATGTTTACTTGACATTTGCCTATGGGAAGAGTATATTATCAGTAACGTTTTTCCGGCACCTGAAAAAGCGCCGAAAGGGCGAATATCACTTAGGAGGATCCGACTATGAAGTGTGTAAAAACTCTCGTTGCAATGGTTATCGTTCTTGCAATGACTCTGGCGATGAGCACCGTCGCCATGGCGGAAGGCGCCATTAAAGTCGGTCTGATCGGCCCCATCACCGGCCCGGCTGCGAACTACGGTCTGTCCGTTGAGCACGGCGCTGAGCTGGCCGCAAAGGAAATCAACGAAGCTGAGGGCGCCGAGTATTTCGAGCTGCGCTACGAGGACGACGAGCATGATCCCGAGAAGTCCGTCAATGCCTACAACACTCTGTGGGACTGGGGCGCTCAGATGATCGTGGGTTCCGTCACCACCACTCCCTGCATCGCCGTCGCCACCGAGGCGTACAACGATCGCATGTTCCTGCTGACCCCCTCCGCTTCCTCCACGGAAGTCACCGAGGGCAAGGACAACGTCTTCCAGATCTGCTTCACCGATCCCTCTCAGGGCAAGCTCTCCGCCGAGTGCATTTCTGAGAAGGCGCTGGGCACCAAGATCGCCGTCATCTACAACAACGCCGACGCGTACTCCACCGGCATCTACCAGACCTTCGAGGCCGAGGCTCAGGAGCTGGGCCTGGAGATCGTCTCCGTGACCACCTTCACCGACGACACCACGGACTTCTCCGTGCAGGTCACCAGCGCGAAGGAAGCCGGCGCGGACCTGGTCTTCCTGCCGATGTACTACACTCCCGCTTCCATGATTCTCAAGACTGCTGACTCCATGGGCTACAAGCCGGTGTTCTTCGGCGTGGACGGCATGGACGGCATCCTGAACATCGAAGGCTTCGATACCTCTCTGGCCGAGGGCGTCATGGTTCTGACCCCCTTCGCCGGCGACTCCGCCAACGAGCTGGCCAAGACCTTCATCGCCAACTATGAAGCGGCCTACGGCGCGACCCCCGATCAGTTCGCCGCCGACGCCTACGACGCCATGTACACCCTGTACGCCGCCACCAAGGCCGCGGGCGTGACCGCCGACACCTCCACTGAGGACGCCTGCGAGATGCTGGTCGCCGCCATGAAGGATCTGAAGATCAACGGCGTTACCGGCATGACCGGCGAAATGACCTGGAACGAGAACGGCGAGGTCAACAAGGCTCCTATCGTCGTCAAGATCGTCAACGGCGCGTATGTGACCGTGGAATAAGCCGACGCTTTTTCCTCTTCCCGTCCCCGGATTTCCGGGGGCGGGAATTCCCGCATTCTCACGAGGTAACCAACGGCAGTCAACCCGAGGGCGATGGCTGATTGCCGTTGGTTACCTTAAAGCATTTTCATAAGACAAGGGGTTGTGAACGAAATGACACTGTTTCTTTCCTATCTGGTCAACGGCATCAGTCTGGGAAGCGTGTACGCCATCATCGCGCTGGGGTACACGATGGTCTACGGCATCGCGAAGATGCTGAACTTCGCCCACGGCGACGTCATCATGGTTGGCGCATACATTTCCTTCTGCGTCACCCAGTACATGGGCCTTCCGGCACTCGTCTCCGTCGTCGCGGCCATGGCGGTGTGCACCCTGCTGGGCATCGTCATCGAGCGCCTTGCCTACAAGCCGCTGCGCCAGGCCACGTCGCTGGCCGTGCTGATCACCGCCATCGGCGTGAGCTACTTCCTGCAGAACATGGCGCTGCTGATCTGGGGCTCCAACCCCAAGAGCTTCGCTTCCGTGGTGAACTTCGGCAGCCTGCGCCTGTTCGGCGGCAGGCTGGTCATCACCAGCGAGGCGCTGACCACCGTTCTGGCCAACATCGTCATCATGATCGCACTGACGCTGTTCACCGGCAAGACCAAGATCGGCAAGGCCATGCGCGCCGTATCCGAGGACAAGGGCGCGGCCGAGCTGATGGGCATCAACGTCAACGCCACCATCTCCATGACCTTCGCCATCGGCTCCGCGCTGGCGGCCATCGCCGGCGTGCTGCTGTGTTCCTCCTACCCGACCCTGATGCCCACTACCGGCTCCATGCCCGGCATCAAGGCCTTCACCGCGGCGGTCTTCGGCGGCATCGGCTCCATTCCGGGCGCGATGATCGGCGGCATCCTGCTGGGCATCATCGAGATTCTCGGCAAGGCCTACGTCTCCACCGAGCTGGGCGACGCGTTCGTCTTCGCGGTGCTGATCGTCGTGCTGCTGGTCAAGCCCAGCGGCCTGCTCGGCAAGACCGTCCACGAGAAAGTGTAAGGAGGTGCGACGCATGAAAGCGCTGAAAAAGCCCGGAAAGAATCTTGTGAACAATCTCATCACCTACGCCATCGTCGTCGCCGCGTACATCGTCTGCCAGATTCTCATCGGCAACGGCACCATGACCCGCTCGCTGCGCGGCCAGCTGGTTCCCATCTGCGTCTACATCGTCATGGCCGTGTCGCTGAACCTCACCGTCGGCATCTCCGGCGAGCTGAGCCTCGGCCACGCCGGCTTCATGAGCGTCGGCGCCTTCGCCGGCATCGTGGCCTCGGGCTGGCTGCTCTCCGCCACGGGCATGGAGAACGAAACCCTGCGCCTGATCGTGTCCATGGTCGTCGGCGGCGTGTTCGCCGGCATCGCGGGCGTGATCATCGGCATTCCCGTGCTGCGCCTGCACGGCGACTATCTGGCCATCGTCACGCTGGCCTTCGGCGAGATCATCCGCAACGTGCTCAACTGCCTGTACATCTCCATCGGCCCCGGCAGCGTCCGCTCGGTGGTCGATCCCTCCAACGCCGCCGCCACCACCAAGGCCGTGATGATGGACAAGCTGCACATCCAGTTCAACTCCGCGCCGCCTTCCGACTGGCAGGTGCTGGTCAACGGCCCTGCCGGTGCCACGGGCGTGGCCAAGATTTCCACCTTCGTCATCGGCTTCGCGCTGGTTCTGTTCACCCTGTTTGTGGTTCTGAACCTCGTCAACAGCCGCTCCGGCCGCGCCATCATGGCCATCCGTGACAGCCGCATCGCCGCCGAATCCGTGGGCATCAACATCACCAAGTACAAGATGATGGCCTTCGTGACCTCCGCGTTCCTCGCGGGCATGGCCGGCGCGCTGTTCGGACTGAATTACTCCACCGTCACCGCCTCCAAGTTCAAGTTTGACACCTCCATCCTCGTGCTGGTGTTCGTCGTTCTGGGCGGCATCGGCAACATCCGCGGCTCAGTCATCGCCGCGGCGCTGCTGACCGTTCTGCCCGAGCTGCTGCGCGCCTTTGCCGATTACCGCATGCTGGTCTACGCCGTGGTGCTCATCGTCGTCATGCTCGCCACCAACAGCCCGGCGCTTCGCTCGGCGCTCAGCCGCGTGATTCCCCATCGCAGGCACGCGAATGTGAAGAAGGAGGGTGAGTCGGCATGACGCAGTACAAGTCCACCACCAAGATGGTTCCGTTCCCGAGCTTCAGCATCGTTCCCGAGCGCGATCTGGGCAAGCGCCCCGTGCTGGAGGCCCGGCATCTGGGCATTGAGTTCGGCGGTCTGAAGGCCGTCGAGGATTTCAACCTCATCATCGGCAAGACCGAAATCGCCGGTCTGATCGGCCCCAACGGCGCGGGCAAGACCACCGTGTTCAACCTGCTGACCAAGGTCTATCAGCCCACCACCGGCACCGTGCTGGTGGACGGCAAGGACACTGCCGGCATGACCACCGTTCAGGCCAACAAGCTGGGCATCGCCCGCACCTTCCAGAACATCCGCCTCTTCGGCAACATGTCCGTGGAGGACAACGTGCGCATCGGCCTGCACAACCATTTCCAGTACGGCATGCTCTCCGGCATCTTCCGCCTGCCCTCCTATTGGAAGCAGGAGAAGGCCATGCACGAGCGCGCGCTGGATCTGCTGTCCATCTTCGACATGCAGGATCAGGCCAGTGTAAAGGCCGGTTCGCTCCCCTACGGCGCGCAGCGCCGCCTGGAGATCGTCCGCGCGCTGGCCACCGACCCGAAGCTGCTGCTGCTGGACGAGCCCGCCGCCGGCATGAACCCCCACGAGACCGAGGAGCTGATGGGCAACATCATCAACATCCGCGATCAGTTCCAGATCGCCGTCATGCTCATCGAGCACGACATGAATCTGGTCATGGGCATCTGCGAGGGCATCTGCGTGCTGAACTATGGCAAAGTCATCGCAAAGGGCACGCCGGCGGAGATTCAGTCGAATCCCACCGTCATCGAGGCCTATCTGGGCAAGCAAAAGGAGGACTGACGATGAGCCTGCTGAAAGTGGACGACATCCACGTCTATTATGGAAACATTCACGCCATCAAGGGCATTTCCTTCGAGGTCAACGAGGGCGAAATCGTCACGCTGATCGGCGCCAACGGCGCCGGCAAGTCCACCACGCTGAACACCATCGCGGGCTTGATGAAGCCGCACAGCGGCCAGATCACCTTCGACGGCAAGAACCTCGCTTCCGTTCCCGCCAGCCGCATCGTCTCGCTGGGCATGGCGCTGTGCCCCGAAGGCCGCCGCGTGTTCCAGCAGATGAGCGTGCGCGAAAACCTGGAAATGGGCGGCTACACCCGTCCGGCCACCGAGATTCCCGCCTCTCTGGAGGACGTATTCACCCGCTTCCCCCGTCTGAAGGAGCGCGAAAAGCAGGTCGCCGGCACGCTGTCCGGCGGCGAGCAGCAGATGCTGGCCATGGGCCGCGCGCTGATGAGCAAGCCCAAGCTGCTCATGCTGGACGAGCCGTCCATGGGCCTCGCGCCCATCCTCGTGGAGCAGATCTTCGACATCATCAAAGAGCTGCACGCCGCGGGCACCACCGTTCTCCTCGTCGAGCAGAACGCGCAGATGGCCCTCTCCATCGCCGACCGCGCCTACGTCCTCGGCACCGGCCGCATCACCATGTCCGGCCCCGCCGCCGAAGTCCTCGCCGACGACCGAGTCCGCTCCGCCTACCTCGGGCCAAACTGAGTTTGGATGCAGCTGCTGCCGCGTTTATGTGACGCGCTCGGCGCAGCGATGGTCGCTGCTTGAGCGCTGGGGTACGTTTCTAGTGCTTTCCCGGTTCGAACTGACGGCGCCGCGCCGCGGTGGTCGCGGCTTGCGCCTGTGTTTGTTTTCTGCGTTCCTGCGGATTGATTCCGCGGGAACGTTTTTTTGATGGGAGAGGCTGAAGATTTTTTATTATGCAACATTTTCCTTATGGATTGCAACAGGAAGGCGTTGTCGGATTTATGAATGTATGGTAAAATGTAGGGGAACAGGGCGGCGTGGCCGCTCGAATCAGAGGATTGAAGGAGGAGTTTTCCATGCCGAAAATCACTTTCATGGGCGCCGGTTCCACGGTGTTTGCGAAGAACGTGCTGGGCGACAGCATGATGACCCCCGCGCTGGCGGAGAGCACCATTGCGCTGTACGATATTGACAAGACCCGTCTGGACGAGTCCGAGATGATGCTCCAGGCCATCAACCGCAACAACGGCTCCAAGGCCAAGATCGAGAAGTATCTGGGCGTCGAGAACCGCAAAAGCGCGCTGCGCGGCGCCAACTACGTCGTCAACGCCATCCAGGTCGGCGGCTACGATCCCTGCACCATCACCGACTTCGAGATTCCGAAGAAGTACGGCCTGCGCCAGACCATCGCCGACACGCTGGGCGTGGGCGGCGTGTTCCGCGCCCTGCGCACCATCCCGGTGATGCTGGACTTCGCGAAGGACATGGAGGAGGTCTGCCCCGACGCGTGGCTGCTGAACTACACCAACCCCATGGCGATGCTCACCGGCGCGATGCTGCGCATGACCAGCGTCAAGACCGTGGGTCTGTGCCACAGCGTGCAGGTCTGCGCGTCCACGCTGCTCAACGAGCTGGGCATGGGCTATGACGATTCCGTCCAGTGGAAGATCGCCGGCATCAACCATCAGGCGTGGCTGCTGGAGTGCACCCGTGACGGCGTGGATCTCTATCCCGAAATCAAGCGCCGCGCGCTGCTGTACAACGAGGGCAAGCTGGACATCGGCACCTTCGAGGAGCGCGTGAAGATGCTCTGCGGCGACCACAAGCCCGACGAGGCGCATCTGGAGCACCTGCGCAGGGAATACGACCTGTACAAGGAGAAGGGCCTGCACGGCGACATGGTTCGCCTGGAGCTCATGCGCCGCTTCGGCTATTACATCACCGAGTCCAGCGAGCACAACTCCGAGTACACCCCCTACTTCATCAAGTCCCGCTATCCGGAGCTGATCGACCGCTTCAACATTCCGCTGGACGAGTATCCGCGCCGCTGCATCCATCAGATCGAGGACTGGAAGAAGCGCGGCCACGAGCTGACCAAGAACCCGCTGCTCAGCCACGAGCGCTCCCGCGAGTTCGCCAGCTACATCATGGAGGCCATCGAGACCAACGTGCCCACCCAGATCGGCGGCAACGTGCTCAACCGCGGCCTGATTACCAACCTTCCGCAGAACGCCTGCGTCGAGGTTCCCTGCCTGGTGGACCGCAACGGCGTGCAGCCCACCGTCGTCGGCGATCTGCCCGAGCAGTGCGCGGCCCTGAACCGCACCAACATCAACGTGCAGCTGATGACCATCGAGGCCGCCCGCACGCTGAAGAAGGACTACATCTATCAGGCGGTCATGCTCGACCCGCACACCAGCGCCGAGCTGTCCATCGACGACATCGTGGCCATGTGCGACGACCTGATCGAAGCCCACGGCGACTGGATGCCCAAGTTCCACTGATTTCCGCTTCCGGCGGACGCTCCTCCTCGAGCGCCCGCCGGATTTATTTGTATTTTTCATATATCCAAGTTTGTTTATAATTTATATTACCATTTTCCCTGCCAGATTGTAGATTGTGCAATTTGCTCATGTTGAGATTTCACAGAATCGAAAGCAAAAAATCACGTTTTCGCTCAAAAAGCGCTTGACAATCCCCGTAAAATGATGAATAATTATTCTATAAAGCTGCTCCGGACAGCGAACCGGTTTTGCAGCTTCACGGGCACACATATTGCGAAGGCGCAATATGTGGTTTTTCGATTCAAATTCTCGAAAAATGCGCCCATATATCACGGGAAAAGGGGTATTGGAATGTTAAGATATGCCATTCGCCGACTGGTCACATCGCTGCTGACGCTGTTTTTGGTCATTACGCTGACCTTCTTCCTGATGCAGGCCGTTCCCGGCGAGCCGATGCTGGGCGAAAACGTCAACCCGGAAATCACCCAGAAGCTGCTGGAAAAGTACGGCTATGACAAGCCTCTGGGCGAGCAGTATATCAACTATCTGAAGGGCCTGTTCACCGGCGACATGGGCTATTCCATGGTCATCAAATCCGGCGAGCCCGTCTCCAACATCATCGGCGAGCGCTTTCCCATCTCCTGCAAGCTGGGTCTGATCGCGCTGGCCATCGCGGTGCTGCTGGGCATTCCTCTGGGCGTGCTGGCGGCCATGAAGCACGACTCGGTCTTTGACCGCTGCTTCATCTTCTCCGCGTCGCTGTTCGTCTCCATCCCGAGCTTCATCATGACCATCGCGCTGATGCTGATCTTCGGCGTCTGGCTGAAGATATTGCCAATCGCCTATCTGGACAGCTGGAAGAGCTATCTGATGCCCGTGTTCGGCATGGCGATCTACCCCATGTGCTCGCTGGCCCGCCTGACGCGCACCACGATGCTGGACGTCATCGGTCAGGACTACATCAAGACCGCGCGCGCCAAGGGACTGTCCACGCCCGTCATCATGTTCAAGCACGCGCTGCGCAACGCCTGCATCCCGGTGGTCACTTCGCTGGGCCCGCTGATCGCAGGCATTCTGACCGGCTCCTTCGTCGTGGAAAAGGTGTTCGCCATCAACGGCGTGGGCAAGTACTTTGTCAATTCCATCACCGCCCGCGACTATCCAGTGATTATGGGCACGACCATCTTCTACGCCGTGCTGCTCATCGGCTGCAACTACCTGGTGGACCTCGCCTACGGCGTGATCGACCCGCGAATCAAGATGTAAGGAGGCCAACGCAAATGGCGGAAAAATTTGATCCCAAAGTTCTGGAAAAGCTGGGCCTCAGCGCTTCCGACGTGGAAGCGGCAACGGCCGAGGAAAAGGCCTCCAACGACCAGCTGCGCCCCAGCCTGTCCTATTGGAAGGACGCGTTCCGGCGCTTTCGGCGCAACAAGCTGGCCATCGTCATGTCCATTCTGCTTCTGATTATCCTGCTGCTGGCCATCTTCGGCCCCATCGTCTCGCCCTACACCTACAAGGGCCAGTCGGCCGACGTGCGTCAGGGGCCGAGCCTGAGCCATCCGCTGGGCACGGACAAGCTGGGCCGCGATATCTTCGTGCGCCTGATGTACGGCACGCGCATTTCGCTGCTTGTGGGCTTCGTGACCATGATTCTGGTCTGCCTGATCGGCATCACCTACGGCGCGGTGGCCGCCTATGTGGGCGGCGTCTGGGACAACCTGATGATGCGCTTCGTCGACCTGATGATGACCATTCCGTCGATGCTGATTATTATTCTGCTGTCCGTCGTGCTGCGCGACCCGCTGAAGGAGCTGATCGCCAACCCGCGGTTCACGTCGCTGGCTTCTCTGGGCTCCGGTCTGATCTCCATCTTCATCGTGCTGGCGCTGTTTAACTGGCTGGGCATGTCCCGCTCGGTGCGCGGCGCGCTACTGATGAACCGCCGTCAGGAATACGTGCTGGCCTCCGAGGCCATGGGCGCGAAGTCGAAGTGGGTGGTCGTCAAGCACCTGCTGCCCAATTCCATCGGCGTTATCATCATCTCCGCCACGGGCGTAGTTCCCAGCGCCATCATGACCGAGTCCTTCCTGAGCTTCGTCGGTCTGGGCGTCTCCGCGCCGATTCCGTCGCTGGGCTCCATGGCCAACGACGCGCTCAATGGCATCAGCTCCTATCCGCTGAACATGATCTATCCCGCCGTGATGATCTCGCTGATCATCCTGTGCTTCAACGTGCTGGGCGACTCGCTGCGCGACGCGCTCGACCCGCGCATGCGCAAGTAAACCAACCGAAGGGAGCGTAAAAAAATGGCAAACAAAAATTCGGAATACGTCCTCGAGGTTGAGGATCTCTCGGTGGAATTCCACACGCCGTCGGGCGTGGTGCACGCCGTTTCCCACGCCAGCTTCAAGCTGAAGGCGGGCGAAACGCTGGGCATCGTGGGGGAATCCGGCTCCGGCAAGTCCGTCACGGCCAACTCCATCATGCGTCTGCTGCCGGACACCGCCCGCGTCACCGGCAAAATCCTGTTCAAGGGACAGGACATTCTCAAAATGAAGACCAAGGAGTTCAACAAAATCCGAGGCAAGGAAATCTCCATGATCTTCCAGGACCCCATGACCTCGCTGAACCCGCTGTACACCGTGGGCAACCAGCTGGAGGAGGTTCTGAAGCTGCACATGGGCCTGAAGGGCGAGGCCGCCACGAAGCGCGCCATTGAGCTGCTGGACATGGTGTCCATCCCCCAGCCCGAGACCCGCGTCACCCAGTATCCCCACGAGTTCTCCGGCGGCATGCGCCAGCGCGTGATGATCGCCATGGCGCTGGCCTGCGACCCGACGATCCTCATCGCCGACGAGCCGACCACCGCGCTGGACGTGACCATTCAGGCGCAGATTCTGGAGCTGATGAAGGATCTGCAGAAGAAAATCTCCACGTCCATCATCATGATTACCCACGATCTGGGCATCGTCTCCGACCTGTGCGACCGCGTGAACGTCATGTACGGCAGCCAGATCATGGAGAGCGGCACGGTGGACGACCTGTTCTATCGCACCTCCCATCCCTACACCAGGGGCCTGCTGCGGTGCCTGCCGGAATCGGTGCAGAATCTGGAGGACAAGCGCCTGCATCCCATCATGGGCTCTCCCGTGGATCTGATGATGCTGCCGGCGGGCTGCGCCTTCTCCGCGCGCTGCGACGACTGCATGAAGCTGTGTCTGAACCGCAGGCCCGAGCTGTTCGAGGTCAATCCCGGGCACACGTCGCGCTGCTGGCTGACGGCCCTTGAAAACGCCGCGAAGGAGGTTCAGGCATGAGCAGTGAATATATTCTGAAGGTCGAGGATCTGAAGACCTACTTTACGGTCACCAAGGGCAGCCAGAAGAACATCGTCAAGGCCGTGGACGGCGTGTCCTTCGCCGTGCGCCACGGCGAGACCGTGGGTCTGGTGGGCGAATCCGGCTGCGGCAAGTCCACCATCGGCCGCACCATCATGCGCTTCAACGACCCCACCGCGGGCAAAATCTACCTCGACGGCGACGACATCACCACCTGCGACATGGCCCCCTATCGCAAGAAGATGCAGATGGTGTTCCAGGATCCCTATTCCTCGCTGGATCCCCGCATGTCGGTCAACGACATCGTCGGCGAGCCGCTGGACATCCAGTTCCCCAAGATGAGCGCCAAGGAGCGCAGCGAGCGCATCATCGAGCAGCTGCATCTGGTGGGCATCAACTCCGAGCAGCTCTCCCGCTTCCCCCACGAGTTCTCCGGCGGCCAGCGCCAGCGCATCTCCATCGCCCGCGCCATGGTCATCAAGCCCGAATTCATGGTGCTGGACGAGCCGGTCTCCGCGCTGGACGTGTCCATTCAGGCGCAGATCATCAACATGCTGATGGATCTGCAGGATCAGATGGGTCTGGCCTATCTGTTCATCGCCCACGATCTGGCCGTGGTTCGCCACATCTCCAAACACGTGGTGGTCATGTATCTGGGCCACGTGATGGAGATCAACGATTCCGAGGATCTGTACCATCACCCGGTGCATCCCTATACCCGCGCGCTGCTGTCGGCCATTCCGATTCCGGATCCCAACACCAGCCGCACCCGCCATCGCGAAATCCTTCAGGGCGACGTGCCCAGCCCGATCAACCCGCCCAAGGGCTGTCCTTTCTGCACCCGCTGCCGCTTCGCCACCGACGAATGCCGCGAGGTGCCGCCGGCCATGACCGATCTGGGCGGCGGCCACTGGGTCGCCTGCCACCGCTACGCGGAATTTGCCTGAGCAATTTCCGCCCATCCACCTTGTTTTATGGAGCGAATGCTCTGTAAAAAATATCAATCAGGAGGAATCTGCAATGCGTAAACTTCTTGCCCTTCTTCTGACGGTCGTCATGATGCTTTCCGTCTGCGGCGTGGCTTCTGCCGAAACCGCTGGCGAAAATGTCGTCACCATCGCCATGGAGACGAGCCCCAACCTGGACACCCAGTGGAATGCCGGCTCTACCGGCGCATGGCTCATGAGCGTCATGTACGAAGGCCTCTACAGCGTCACCGCCACCGGCTTTGAGCTGTCCGGCGCCGAGTCCGTGGACGTCAACGAGGACGCCACCGTCTGGACCTTCCATCTCAAGCAGAACGCCGTTTGGAACGACGGCAAGGCCGTGACCGCGAACGACTATGTCTACGCCTTCAAGCGCCTGGTCAATCCGGAAATCGCCACCACCTACATGCTGGACTACGGCCAGTATCTGAAGAACGGCGCGGCCATCTCGGGCGGCGAGAAGTCCGTGGATGAGCTGGGCGTGACCGCCATCGACGACTACACGCTGGAGATTCAGCTGGAGAACCCCTGCACGTTCTTCGACTCCATCCTGACCTACAGCGCGTTCTATCCGCTGCGCGAGGACTGCGTGGTGGAGGATGGCACCGGCAACTGGGCCTGGGACGTCTCCAAGAGCATCACCAATGGCCCGATGAAGATGGTTGCCTGCGACGAGGATCAGGAAATCGTCTATGAGAAGAGCGAGACCTACTACGGCGCGGCCGATGTTGCGCTGGACAAGCTGGTCGTGAAGCTCATCGACGACTCCAACACCACGCTGCAGCTGCTGGAGACCGGCGAGGTCGATCTGATCACCTCCTACCCCTCTGAGGAAACCGAGCGCCTGCAGGAGGCCGGTCTGTACCACTCCACGCCCGCTCTGTCCACCAATTTCCTGCTCCTCCAGTGCGAGAACGAGCCCACCTCCAACGCGCTGGTGCGTCAGGCCCTGTCCTACGCCATCGACCGCGACTTCCTGTGCAACACGCTGCTGCTGGGCACCAAGACCCCGGCGACCGCGTTCATCGGCGGCGGCTTCCCCGGCAGCACCTCTGAGGCGGATTTCCGCACCGAGGGCGGCGACATGATCGGCTATGATCCCGAGAAGGCCCAGTCCCTGATGGCCGAGGCCGGCTATCCCAACGGCGAAGGCTTCCCGGTTCTGACCTGCTCCTATGCCAACAGCTCCGCGGACTTCACCACCATCTTCGAGTACCTGCAGGCGCAGTGGGAAGAGATTCTGGGCATCACCGTGGTTCTCGAGCCGCTGGAGAAGGCTTCCATGACCACCCTGCGCGACGCGGGCGACTTCGAGGTCACTCCTCAGGGCTGGGGCGCCGACTACATGGACGCCAGCAACATGCTGTCTATCTTCGTCACCGGCAACTTCATCAACGGCGGCCGCTACAGCAACGCTGAATATGACGCCGCGTACAACGAGTCCCTCAAGACCGTGGATCAGGCCGAGCGCATGAACCTGCTGCACAAGGCCGAGCAGATCCTGCTGGACGACATGGGTACCATCCCGCTCTACCACGGCAGCAGCGTCGCGCTCTACAGCGACGACACGCTGGAGAACGTGGTGTTCGGCGCGAACGGCAAGCCCCTGCTCACCGGCATCACCCACAAGTAATCTCCACAGGAACGACGATGCGGGAGGGTCTCCCTTCCGCATCCCCTGCGCCGCCGCCGAGAAATTCGGCGGCGGCGTTCCTTCTCCCGCTTTCGCCAGTGAAAACTATTTATGTTAACTATTGGCGAACCCATTGACAACCCATCCCTGTAGTGTTATAATAATTCATGTCGCAAGGGACAAGCGGTCTTGAGCGAATGACATGGGGCATTAGCTCAGTTGGCTAGAGCGCTACACTGGCAGTGTAGAGGTCAGGGGTTCGAGTCCCCTATGCTCCACCACAGTCCGTCCGAAAACACAGTTTTCGGACGGATATTTTATGTCATCCACACAAAAATCGCTCGCCCAGAGCCTGAAATCGCGAAAAAAAGAGGGGGTTTCCCCTCAGATTTCCGCGATTTTTTGGATTTTTGGCATAACTATCCTGCGGTAGCGTTCGATGAGCTTCGGAACGCCGCCGCAGAGGGCGATGGCTCTTCGGATGTTGTAGCTCAGCGCCGAGAGGGCAAATTCGGCGGTGACCTTTTCCTTGCCTCTGCAAAGGAAGTGTCGGCCGTCATCGTAGTGCTTGATGGTTCCGAAGGGATGTTCGCTGGTCTGCTGGCGGAGCTTCTGTTTTCGAATGTCCCGCCGGATGAACACCATGACGCGCTTTTCGGCGCGCTTTAATCTGCCGAAATTGTTGTGCGGCGAATTTTGCGTAACGTCCGGAATCGGCTGGAGCGGGAAACGCGGGTCGCCGTACATGATCACGGGCACGTAGACGCTGTTGCGCCCGATGTTGACGTGCTTCGGCTTCCTGGAATCGGTGCAGCGGTTGGGGCAGGTTCGGCAGGCCTCCCGGCTGGAATAGACGGTTCCGTACTTCGTGTCCTTTTTCCGGAACAGCTGCCGGCCCATGGGGCAGGTCACCGTGCCGTCATCGTGTCGGATGAAGCAGCTGACCTGCCCCAGCGACTGCACCTGCACGCGGATGTTCGAGCCTTCATAGCAGTCCGGCAGCACGCCGGCGCGGAGGCAGGCCTGAATGTCCTCCGGTTTTTGGGAGGCCTTCTGCGCAGGCGTGATCTCCCGCTCCATGTAGTCCAGCGAGAACACCCGCTCCTCCCGGTCCTGGATGAAGCCCACGTCCGCGGCCACGCCGCTGAGAAGGCAGCGCTCGATGTCCTCGGCGCTCTCATAGCCCTTGTCGGCGATGACGTTCACCGATTCCAGCCCCAGGTTCTTCCGGCACAATTCGACGCTCTCGAAGATCTGTCCCCGGTCGCTGGGGCTGTCTGTGACGTGGAAATCGGCGATCATGTGGCTGGACGCGTCCACCACGGTTTGGACGTTGTAGCAGGCCTTGATTCCGCCCTCCTTGGCGGGCATCATGGCGCATTCGGGGTCGGTGAAGGTCATGGAGCTTCGACCGGAGCTCTCCAGCTCCTCGATACACCTTTCGTGAAAGGCGATGCGCTCCCGCAGCGTCTGCGGGGCGAGCAGATGATCTTTGTCCAGATCCAGCGCAAATGGATGGTCGATCCTAAAACAACCATACATACACCATACGTCATCGAAAGTTCGGCAGGTTGATGCAGTTGAACGAAAGCTCGTTTTCCTCGCGGCAAATGAACGCTCTGCAGGTATAGAGATCCCCATAGACGACATTCTCGAAATCCATGGCGACCTGGTGGATTATATGGAGGATATGTGATGGTGACGATTTCAGTATCTAACCGATAGACACCGAGCGATAGATGGTGCCCAAGCCGGTCAGAAAAAATTCAAAAAATAATTTGCACTTTGACTGCTCCCTGCATCTATTATATAATGAGCGGGGATATTGTGGCACAGGGCTTCCGGCAGGCTTATGCCGATTTCAAAAGAAAGGACAACAACCAGATGATACCGATAGCAATCATGGCGATTGAAGACGAAAGCGACCGGGACTATATTATGGGGCTGTTCCTTAAAAATGAGCGCGGTATGTATGCCATGGCACTGAAGATCGTCAAGGAGCATCATACGGCCTGCGACATGGTCTCCGAGGCCTGCCTGAAAATGATTGAGAAGATCGGCTATCTGCGGGAAATCTCCGTGCAGAAGCAGACGCCGTACATCCTCTCCATTGTCAAGAATACTTCGCTCATGTATCTGCGTCAGCGGCGCAGTGAGAACAACTGGCTGGTGGACGACGAACGACTTCTGGATTGCACAGCCGCTTCGCAGGACGATCTGGACGCGGCGCTGATCAGCGAAGCGGAAAGTCAGGTTATACGGCAAGCGCTGGAACGCCGTGCGAGAAAGGCGGAACAGTCGCTGGCGCAGGAACGGGCGCAGGCGAAGGAAGATCGCCGGGAACTGGCTGCGCTGCGGGAGATGCTCTTCCTGCAGGAAAACGCGGACGCTTCCGGCGACGCTGTTTCCATTTCATTCCCTCATGAAGTAAAGCGGCGGCTTATCGTTTACGGCGGGCACGAGACATGGCGGAAGGCCATGAAGGAGTATCTGACCGGCGAAATCCGCTACATGGATAAGGAGCAGGCCATCATTGACCGGAGCGTGATCCGAAACGCCGATATGATCTGGATTCAGAGCAACGCCCTGTCCCACCGTCAGTACTATGCTGTCATCGACGAGGTGCGGAAAACCGGCGTGCCGGTGAAATACTTCCTGCACGCAAGCGCACGAAAATGCGCAGAACAGGTGGTCAGGGAAGATGACTGACATGCGCCAACGGCAATGGCTCACGCTTTTTCTTCCTTCTCGCTCGTCTGCGGATCATCTGATTCCAGCACCGCCAGCATGATTCGTGCGCCCGTCCGAAAGCCCTCAATATACGCTTCCTCAATAGAGACGCTGGTCAGCCCCGCGCTGGCCATTGCGTATTCAGCCAGCAGCGGACGATCCTCTGTGGTCAATTTCTGCCCCAGTGCCTCCTCCGCCTCTGTTATCCTGGCAAGCGCACGGGCGTACTTCGTGCCGCGCTGGAATGTCTGCCCTTTTACCGTCAGGTTGCCGTGATATAAATCTTCCAGAATGCGTTTCATGGTGTTTGGCTCCTCCTGCTGTACGGCAATTGCTTTTCCTCGCTATTCGAGGACAGTGACAGTACGCCATACAATGCGCCAGAAGTCAACGCCATGAGGAGAGAGTTATCTGTTTTGATGTATCATGTTCGATGATATGCTGTAGCTGTTATGCTTTTGGTCGGCCGTTGACAGATTTTTGTTAGATGTCTGCGACAAGATGCGTCCAGAAGGGGGCGAAGGGTGTGTACTGCGTACGTTCCTGTATACCCACTATTTTGAACCTTTTCCGCTTTACAGTGTACTGCCGATCAGAGAGTGTGTGCGAGACGCATCATTGCTTAGACGTTCAGTCGCAGTTTCTGCAATCTGTTTCATCCATAACTGGTTTCCCTGCAGTTTCAGCACATAAAGATCTGGTATATGGTAGCTTTGTGGAAACAACTCTGAAACAGTTGCAGTCTAAAATACAGGCAGGTGATGTAAATGCTGAAACTTCTAATCGTCGAGGATGAGCGGATGATTGCCGATTTCATCGGCTGTGGCCTTGCGGAAGCGAACTTTGAATACGACTGCGCGTATGACGGGCTGTCCGCTGCGGATATGATCGACCAAAACCGATACGACCTTATCCTGCTAGACGTTATGCTTCCGGGCGTGGAAGGGTTTGAGTTGATGCGCTATATTGCGCCGCTCGGTATACCGGTCATTTTTCTGACGGCGAAAGCGGATGTCGATGACCGCGTGACGGGTTTGCGTCTCGGGGCAGATGATTATATCGTAAAACCCTTTGAGATGATCGAACTGCTGGCACGCATCGACACGGTACTGAGGCGATACGGAAAAGGATCTGTCGAATTGTCGTTGGGAGACGTTACCATAAATACGCGGACGCGCGTCGTTACAAAGTCCGGAGCGGTGATTGAGCTCAGGGTGAGGGAATACGATTTGGCGGTATTTCTTCTTAGGAATCGCGACCTTCCGCTCTTTCGCGAAACCATCTACGAGCGCGTATGGGGCGGCGAGTTTACGGGGGACACGCGGACGGTGGACATACATATACGCAGACTCAGGCAGAAGCTCGGATGGGAGGATAGGCTTGTGACCATAAACCGTGTGGGTTACAAACTGAATTCAAAGATATGAAGCTGAGATACCGCTTCCTGTTTCCCGCGCTCATCGCCGTCGCCTGCGCAATGGCGGCGTTTGGGAGCGCGGTGTTGGGCGCGTCCTTTGCGGCGCGATTCGGCGGCGAGCGCGATAAGCTCGGCAGGGAGCTTCGCGCGACAGCGAACGTGCTGGAGTCCTCCTATGCGAACTACGCCCTGCAAAACATGGACGCAGGCGATGAACAGCTCCGCGAGATTGCCTGCCGGCAGGGTGCGATGATCGCAGAACTCGGCGGCGAAGGCGAGCGCTCGGGCGCGATCCGCCTGTCCGGACGAGTGCTTCGCGCGGAAACGCCGCTCCGGTTGGGCGAGCACCGGTATCTGCTGACGGTTGAATCCGACTTGAGCGAACTGTACGAGGAGCGGGCGGCGCTGAT
The DNA here is from genome assembly GCA_900553265.1 of uncultured Eubacteriales bacterium. Lineage (GTDB taxonomy): Bacteria > Bacillota > Clostridia > Christensenellales > Aristaeellaceae > Faecivicinus. Next base: position 2,422 of record USDD01000049.1, on the reverse strand, counting down.
AACTCTGTACCGCGCGTCATACGCGGCGGCGATCCTGTTCGTTGCCGGAATCATGGCTGCGATTGCAAGGAGCGTGACAAAGCCTTTGTCGGAGCTTGTAGAGGTCAGCGCAGCGCTCGCCGAAGGGAACCTGACGCGCCGCGCGCCCATCCTCTCAGACGATGAAATCGGTGGGCTCGCACGCTCTTTCAACCGAATGTCGGACGAACTCACCGACCAGCTCGCGCGGCGAACGCGGTTTATCAACGACCTGACGCATGAGATGAAGACGCCCCTATCGGCCATGATCGGGCACGCCGAGAGAATCCGTTCGGGACGACTCGGCGAGGAAGATATGCTGATCGCCGCACAGACTATCCTACGCGAGGGGAAGCGGCTGGACGCGCTCGCGCGCGCCATGACGGAATGGATATTGTTCAAAAACGAAGCTCTGTCCATGCATGAGATGAGCGTTCATATGCTGTTTCGAGACGCGCTTGGGGCGTTCGTCGAGTCACCTCAGAACTTGCGAATTGCGGAAAGCTCACAAGACGTCCTGGTTTACGGGAACAGGGCGCTGCTGACCGCGCTGCTAACGAACCTCATCCAAAACGCGCTGAACGCGGGCGCGGCGGAGGTGACGCTTGCAAGCGGGATTGAATGCGCCGAATCACCGGCTCCTTCAGGGCGGTCGGAAAACGGCCGAAGCTTCGCTGCGACAGTGCGGATCACGGTGGCGGACGACGGCTGCGGCATAAGCAAAGCGGAGCTTCAGCGCGTCATGGAGCCCTTTTATCGCGTGGACAAGGCGCGTTCCAGAGAAGTGGGAGGCGTCGGGTTGGGTCTTGCGCTGTGCAGGGAGATCGCGCAAATTCACGGTGCGACACTGCGCCTGGAGAGCGCACCCGGCGCGGGCACGAAGGCGATATTTGAAATAAGGGGAAGGGAGGTGGAGGAGGATGCGTAAGCGGATTGCCCTGTGGATTTCTCTTGCGGCGGCGCTCGCCCTCGGATTGATCCTTCCGAGCGGCGCGCTGCGCACGATCGACGGGCGGCTCACCCGCGGCGAATGGGTCGTTGAAGCGCCGTTCGGAGAATACAGGTACGGCGGCACGCTGGAAAACCGCGTGCGCGCGCTCGCGGCGTATCGCACCGGCTCGCCCGGAATCCGCTTCTCCGAAACGGAAGCGGAGTTCAATGCGGACGTCTGGGGCGAGCTGTATGGCGCCGGTCTGCTGCCAGTGAAGGCCGACGACGCGGTATGCGAATCAAGAGCGTTCCGGCTCACGCCTTCCCGCATCAGCGCGGCATATGATTTTTTCGACGTCGTTTGCGCTTCGGAGGGGGGCCGCCTACACGCGATTGTTGACGCGGATACCGGCGCGTACCTGAAAATCGAATTCACCTGTGCGCCCGAGCTGCTCGCGGAATGGATGCGCGGCGCGGGCGAAGGCTTTTCCTTTTCTCATCCATACAGCGAGATCATGCGCAACTATGCACTTCTTAACTGCCTTGGCGATTTGAACGACCTGGATGAGTGCTACACGGACGGTGCGGCAATACAGGGTTTTGAGGCGGGCGTGGAAGAAACACTCTTCACAATTTCCCTGAAGTATTCGCTCGATCAGGGACTTCTGATGCTCGGCGTTTCCGCGCAACCTCTGTAGGAAACAATTCGGAAACAGTGGTGCTGTACAATCAAATCAAAGGAGGGATGTTTCACCATGAAAAGGATCTACATCATTGCAGGCGTGGTGCTGATAGCAATGTTGGCGCTTGCACTCTGCGTCCAGACCGTGGCAGAGACGTATCCGATCTACGAGGTGATCGTGCGTCCTGCACTGCTCCGCAAAACGCCTGCATTGTCCACCGTCTCCCCCACAGAGGATCCCCTCGTCATCTGTACAGTGCCTATAAATTCAAAAGTGCTCGTCGCGGCAGAAGAGGACGGCTGGTGTCTGGTCTACACGCAGGAGAAATTGACGGGTTATATGCAGAAGGACGATCTCAAGCCCACGGGCACAACCTACGACACAGACTTCGCGATCACCGCCGACAAGGTATCCGGCACTCAAACGGACATTCAATATATCAGCATTGACCCTCAGGCGATGCTGCCGGATGAGTCTGAAGTTCTTCGCGAATACCCGGCGACCTTGACACGCGGTGACCTTGATTACGATCTCGAATCCCTGTTAAACGCACTGCTCGGAGAAGGCTACGAGAAAATTCCGCGTGATGAATACGCATACCAGAACGAATATCAAAGCCGGGACGAATCAAAGCCATATCGCTACGTGTACATTGACGATGAGACCAGTGCGATTCATTACTATGATGCGATGGTCACCGGCGAGCGCAGCGGAGAATATCAGCCGCCACACATGAACATGCTCCCCGACGAAAGTCTCTCGCTGTGCAGATCTCTGTTGACGGGTATCGT
>USDD01000048.1 GCA_900553265.1 uncultured Eubacteriales bacterium | reverse complement strand
TAATGTTGCCATTTTGTTGCCACAGCGGGCACTCATGGCGAAAAAGCCTTGGTATTACTGGACTTTTTCAAGAGTGAAATCATTCCCACTCGATGGTCCCCGGCGGTTTGCCCGTCACGTCGTAGACGACGCGGTTGACGCCGTGAACCTCTCCGATCATGCGGCTGACGATCTTTTTGATGACGGGATAGGGAATCTCGGCGGCTTCGACGGTCATTGCGTCGTCGGAGATGACGGCGCGCAGGCCGATGCAGTAGCCGTAGGTGCGGCCGTCGCCCATGCAGCCGACGGTGCGGATGCCGGTCATGACGGCGAAGGACTGCCAGATCTGCTCAAACAGGCCGGCCTTGCGCAGCTCGTCGAGGTAGATTGCGTCGCAGTCGCGCAGGATGTCCAGCTTTTCCCGGGTGATTTCACCGATAACGCGCACGGCCAGACCCGGGCCGGGGAACGGCTGACGCCAGACCATGTCGTGGGGGATGCCCAGCTCCTCGCCCACGGCGCGAACCTCGTCCTTGAACAGCAGCTGAAGCGGCTCGATGATGTGCGCCTTGTCGAACAGGGAGTCCTTGGGCAGGCCGCCCACGTTGTGGTGGCTCTTGATGGTGGCCGAGCCGCCCATGCCGCTCTCGATCTTGTCGGGATAGATGGTGCCCTGAAGCAGGAAATCCGCGCCGGTCTTGCGCGCCTCCTCTTCAAACACGCGGACGAACAGCTCGCCGATGATCTTGCGCTTGCGCTCGGGATCGGTCACGCCCTTCAGCGCCTCCAGGAAGCGCTCGGACGCGTCCACATGGATGACGTTCAGGCCCAGATGGTCGCGATAGGTCTGCATGACCTCCTGCGCCTCGTTTTTGCGCAGCAGGCCGTGATCCACGAACACGCAGGTGAGCTGATCGGGCTTGAGGGCGCGGCCGGCGATGGCGCAGGCCACGGAACTGTCCACGCCGCCGGACAGACCTGCGACGACCTTGCCGGAGCCGACCTGCCGGCGAATTTCGGCGACCATGCGCTCGATGGTGTCCTCGGCGCGATAGCCGCCCCTGCAGCCGCACACGCCGAACACGAAATTGCGCAGCATCGTCGTGCCCTCGACGGAATGTCGCACCTCGGGATGGAACTGCACGCCGTAGAGGCCGCGGGCCACGTCGGAGAACGCCGCGATGGGACAGTTGGCCGTGGACGCGTCGGCGGTAAAGCCCTTGGGCAGCACGCTCACGCGGTCGCCGTGGTTCATGAACACCGCCGTCTCGGGCTGAACGCCCTTGAACAGCGCGGAATCGGTGACGCAGAGCATGGTGTGGCCGTACTCGCGCACCTCGGCAGACTCCACCCTTCCGCCGCAGAGATCGTTGATGAGCTGCATGCCGTAGCAGATGCCCAGCACCGGAACGCCCAGATGCAGAATCTCCTCCTTCATGCGGGGCGCGCCCTCGGCATAGACGCTGTTGGGGCCGCCGGTCAGGATGATGCCGCGCAGCGACTCGTCCCGCCACTGCTCAATGGGCACGGCGTAGTTGAGAATCTCGCAATAGACGCCGGATTCGCGCACGCGCCGCGCGATGAGCTGATTGTACTGGCCGCCGAAATCGAGGACGACAATCTTTTCAGGCTTCGCCATGGAATTCCCCCTTCTCGTCTGGTCGAACCGTGAAAAAAGTCAATGGAAATACGGAAGCATCATAACACCTTCCATTATGCGTTTCCATGCCGATGCTGTAAAAAAATCGGGCTTTCGCGCGTTAATTCTTGCGTATTCCCCTTGACCCGACCCCGGGGGCAGGGTTTACCCTGTTGAATGGAGGGGATGACATGCAGATTCACGAAATTTGCCAACGCTGCGGGCTGACCCGCAAGGCCGTGGACTACTATCGCCGCCGGGAGCTGATCGCGCCGAAGCTGCTGGAAAACGGCTACTGGGACTATTCCGAGGAGGACGCGCTTCGGCTGAAGCGCGTCGCCGTGCTGCGCGGGCTGGGGCTCTCCGTGGAGGAGACGCGCGCCGCGCTGGACGACCCCGCCGCACTGAACGGCGCGCTCCGGCGCAGACAGGCGCAGTGCGATTTCGAGGCGGAGCGCCTGCGCCTGCTGAGCATGCTCGCCCGAAACGGCGACTGGGCGGGCACGCGATCGGCGCTGGACGCGCTGTCTCAGCGCCGGAGCATCCTCGATCGGCTGGCCGAGCGCTTCCCCGGAGACCTCGGGCAATATCTCTGCGCGCACTTTTCTGCCTTTCTGAACGAGCCGATCCGGACCGACGCGCAGCGCAAGGCCTTCGACGAAATCACGGCATGGCTGGACAGCGCGTCCCTCTCGGAGGAAACGCTGCGCATGCTGGACGAGGCGATGGACGGCGTGGACGTCGAAGGCATGGCCGGGCACATGCGCCGCGCCATGCAGGAACCTGAGGCATTCTGGAAGGAAAACCGCGAGATCGTCGAGGGCTATCTTTCCCTGCAGCGGACGGAGGAATACCGCCGCTCCCCCGCCTTTCATCTGAAGCGGGCGCTGGAAAGGGAGCTTGCGCAGAGCGGCTACACCTCGCGCTTTCTCCCGGCCCTGTGCCGGTTAAGCCCGTCCTATCGCGCCTATCGGGAAGCGCTGCAAAGAGCGGACGACAAAATGCGCAAAGAGCCTTGAACCCGACGGCGCTTATCGTGTATAATAAGAAAAAACAGCGCGGAGGATGGCCATGGCTTTCGATTTCAAGAAGGAGTACCGGGAGTTTTATCTTCCGAAAAACCGGCCGGAGCTGGTGCTCGTTCCGCCCATGCGCTTCGTGGCCGTGCGCGGCGAGGGCGATCCCAACGAGCCGGGCGGCGCGTATCAGGCGGCGCTGGGCGCGCTGTACGCCGTGGCCTACGCCGTCAAGATGAGCAAACTCGGCGATCGGCGGATGGACGGCTATTTCGACTTCGTGGTGCCGCCGCTGGAGGGCTTCTGGCAGGCGGACGGACTGTTCGATCCGGCGCGGAAGTCGTCCCTTCGGTGGATCTCCGCCATCCGGCTGCCGGACTTCGTGACTGAGGACGACTTCGAATGGGCGAAGGCCGAATCGGAGCGAAAGAAAAAGGCCGACGCTTCGAGGGCGGAGCTGCTGACCATTGACGAGGGTCTCTGCGTGCAGATGCTGCACCTCGGCCCCTTCGACGACGAGCCGGCGAGCGTGGCGCGCATGGACGCATTCATTGAAGAAAATGGTTATGTCGGCGACCTGACCGAGACGCGGCTCCATCACGAAATCTATCTCTCCGACGCGCGCCGCGCGGCTCCGGAAAAATGGAAGACCGTGCTGCGCCATCCCATTCGGAAGAAGGAAGAAAAGCCATGATTCTGGGCGTGGGAACCGATCTTTGTGAAATCGCGCGCATGCAGAAGGCCATGGAAAATCCGCGGTTCGTTCCGCGCGTCTGCACGCCCGCCGAGCGGGAACGGCTCGCTCCGCTCTGCCCCGAACGCCGCGCGGAACATTTGGCTGGACTGTTTGCCGCCAAGGAAGCCGTCGCCAAGGCGCTGGGCACGGGTTTTACCTGCTTTGGTTTTGCCGACATTGAAATTCTGCCCGAGGAAAACGGCCGTCCGACGGCGCGGCTGACCGGCGGCGCGCTGAATGCGCTGCCCCTGCCTGCGCGCATCCACGTGTCCATCAGCCACGACGGCGGCCTCGCGCTGGCCTTCGCCGTCATCGAGAGCGTCTAAGGCAAAATCACACAAATGAGGCGGTTGGCCGGCGAATGGATTTTTCGTCAGATGCAAATGCAGATTTCGAAGGTTTACTGGAGGTAAATCGAGGAATCTGCATGCCGCAGATGGCGGAAAAGACAGAGCCAGACGCACCGCCGAATTGTGCGGTGTTGCCCTAAGGCAAAATCGCGGCTTCCCTTCAGCGCGACTGAATGCGCTGACTCAGCCTGCACGCATTCACCCGTCCATCAGCCACGAAGGCGGTCTTCGCCGTCGCTGAAAGCATCTCTAAGGAGGAATCGCCATGAAGCCGATGATCTCTCCCCGCCGCATGCAGGAATGCGAGAGGGCGTTTTTCCGCGCGGGAAGCGTCCCGTCCATCGACGTGATGGAGCGGGCGGCGCGGGCACTGGCGGATGCAATCGCCGCCGAGCTGCCTGTCGGAAGCCGGATCGACTTCGCCTGCGGCCCCGGCGGAAACGGCGGCGACGGCCTCGCCTGCGCGCGCATGCTGAACGGGCAGTATCGCTGCCGCGTCTTTCTGACGAAGCCGCCGACGCATCCGGATACCGTCGAGAACCTTCGCCGCGCAAAGCTGGCGGGCGTGACTGTGGTGGAGATGGAGCGTGCGGAGAGCACTGGCGAACCGGCGTGTTCCGGCGCTGCCGGGAGCCTTTCCTGCGCACAGGATTTGAAGGCAGCCATGGCAAAGCGAGTCGATGATGAACGCGTCGCCAAAGCGAATACGGAGAATTCCATCTCCGACAATTCTGCGGAAAGCCCTCCTTCTGATGCAAAGGACGCGGCCCATTTCCCGTCTCAGGAATCCGCGCCCGTCGATTCTGCCAATACGTCTCCCGACGCGTGGGTAGACGCGCTGTTCGGAACCGGGCTGTCCCGCGCTCCCCATGGCGCGGCCGCGCGGCTGATCGAGCGGATGAACCGCGACCATGCCGCCGGAGCGCGCGTCTATGCCGCGGACATTCCCTCCGGACTCAACGGCGCGACGGGCGAAGCCTATTCCCCCTGCGTCGCTGCCGACCGGACGGTGACGTTTCACATGCTGAAAAGCGGGCTGAAGCTGGCCGACGGGCTGGACGCCTGCGGCGAGATCACCGTCGCCGACGTGAGCTTCCCCGCCGCACAGTTTCCCGCGGAGGCTCAATGGATCGAGCCTCGGGACGCAGCGCTGCCCGAGCGACCGCGCAACATCCATAAGGGGCTCTGCGGCCATCTGCTGATCGTCGCCGGTTCCTTCGGCATGGCGGGCGCGGCGGCGCTCTGCGCATCGGCGGCGCTGCGCAGCGGCGCAGGACTGGTGACCATCGCCTGCACGCGCTCCATCGTGCCCATTCTGCAGACCATCGTGCCCGGCGCAATGTGCATTCCGCTGGCCGAGCGGGACGGCGCGGTCTCTGCCGAGGCAGCGGAAACGCTGCGCGACGCGCTGAGGGGCAAGAGCGCGATGGTCGTCGGCTGCGGGCTGTCCCGCCGCGCCGCGCCTGAAATCGTCGAAACCGTGCTCGGCAGCGGCCTGCCCGCCGTGGTGGACGCGGACGCGCTGAACCTTATGGCGGAGCATCCGGAAATGCTCAGACTGCTGCGAAGCAGCCATGTGCTCACGCCCCATCCCGGCGAGGCTCGGCGGCTGTTCGAAGCTGTGTCGGCCTGCGCGCCGACGGTTCACGGGAAAGAAAGCGAGACTTCCGCCCCAGCGCAGTGCGAGGGAAACGCGCTGTCTCCGCAGCATAATCAGGGCTCTGTCTCCGTCGCCGCCTCGGCGCGGCGCGAGGGAGCAGCGCCAACCGCTTCCCCTATCCCGACTCAATGTAAAAAAGGCACGCAGGCGGAGCCTTTCGACGGCTCAACCGGCGCTGTCGACGCGCTGCTCGGCGATCCCATCGCCGCCGCCCGGGCGCTGCATGGTCTGGGAGCGACGGTGCTGTTCAAGGGTGCGGCGTGCGTCATCGCCGGCGAGAACGAGGTTTTCGTCAGCTCGTCCGGATGCTGCGGCATGGCCCGCGGCGGCAGCGGCGACATTCTGGCGGGCATCATGGGCGCGCTGCTGGCTGAGCGCTCGGAGCGCTCCCCCGCCCTCAGCGCCGCATTGGCCAGCGAGCTGCACGGCCGCGCCGGCGAGCTCGCCATGGCAAAGTACGGTTCCCGCGCCATGAACGCCCGGGACGTCCTCGAATTTCTCCCCGAAGCGTTTCTGGGAAGGTGAAACTGTTTCTCGGGCTTCACCCTGCAAAAACAAGCTGCGCGGAAGCCGACAAATGGACGGATGCCTGCTTCGTCTCCTCTGCGTTTTCCAAGGCGGCACTCTCCGTTATGGCTGAGCAGCGCGCGCTCTGAACCTCGCCCCATTCTTCCTCGGAGGTCTTTGTCTTGACGAATTTTGAACCGTCTGTCCGCGTGGACGCGCGCGCGCTTGCCGCGGCGATGCGCGGCGAGATCGCTGCGATGCTGCCCGAGCGGGCGTTCCTGCGGCGGGATCGCGGAGACGCGCTGTTCGTGACCAACGCGCCGGCATTTTCGGACGCGGGCGCGCTGACGGAGCGGCTCTGCCGCGCGGGATGGCGCGTTCAGGCGCGGGGCGGGCTGCTGGCGGTTTTGCCCGGCGCGGATATGATTGACCAATTCGAGCGCGCCCGGCCGGATCCGCCGGACTTTCTGACTCGCTCGCTGACGCAGCTGCGCGGCCTGCCCGTCTGCAGCGAGGCGCTCACCGTCTTTGCCGAGGGGCTTCGGCGGGCGGAGCACGGCGGCGCGGAGGATTACGATCGCCGCGCCCGACAGCTGGCGGCTCTCTGCCTGCGCAGAAGCTGCGGCGGCGCCTATGCCTGCGCGGTGATTCTATACGATCTGAACGATTCTCCCGGAAAGGAGCTTTAAGCATGAAACTGAAATGGTACGGCCATTCCTGCTTCGGCATGACCTTTGCCGACGGCACGACGCTGGTGACCGATCCCTTCGACGAGCACGTGGGCTATCCTCTCTGCACGGCGCGCGCCGACGCGGCGCTGGTCAGCCACGGCCACAGCGACCACAATTTCGTTCAGTCGCTGACCGGCGACCCCACCGTGTTCGACCGCATCGGCGAGTTCTACTTCCGCAGCCTGCACATCACGGGTCTGCCCTCCTACCACGACGACGCGCAGGGTGCGAAGCGCGGCCGGAACGTGATCTTCCTGATCGAGGGCGACGGGCTTCGCATCGCGCATCTGGGCGATCTGGGCTGCGAGCCGAGCGCGCAGGTGATGCAGAAGCTGGAGCGCCTCGACCTGATGCTGATTCCCATCGGCGGCTATTACACCATCGACACGCCCGAGGCCGTCCGACTGATTGAGCGGCTGAAGCCCGTCACCGTCGTGGGCATGCACTTCGCCAACGAATACTGCCGCTTCCCCATCTCGGACGAGACAGAATTCCTGCGCCGCACGCAGGGCGTTCGCGCGGGCAGCGAGCTGGAAATTCTGCCCGGCGGCGCGCGGCCTTCCGCGCTGGTCATGGAGCCTGCGCGATGAAGGACACGCGCATCGAACGCATCGCCGACGGCCTGTGGGCGCTGGACGACGCGCATCAGGGTTCGCTGTATCTCATCGAGGGCGACGAGCGCGCGCTGCTGATCGATACCGGCATGGGCGCGGAGCCGCTGCTGCCCGTGCTGCGAACGCTGACGGACAAGCCCATCGTCCTTGCGCTGACCCATGCCCATGTGGATCACATGGAGCGCGCGGACGAATTCGAAACCGTCTATCTGCACCGCGGCGATCTGTACGCATGGCCGGGGCGGCTGTCGCTGCTGTTTCGGATGGGACAGATTCTGTTCCGCGTACCGCGCAGGCGCTACTGGGCCGCGCGGTTTACGCCCATGGACGATGGTGACGCGTTCGATCTGGGCGGGTTCTCCGTCCGGGTGCTGCACGCGCCGGGACACACGCCGGGCAGCGCAATCTTCGTGGACGACCGGCACCGCGCGCTGTTCACCGGCGACGCGTTCGGCTCGGGCGAGGCGGCGTGGATGTGGCTGCCCTTCGCCCAGAGCGTGCGGCGCTATCGGGAGAGCCTGTCCGAGCTGCTGCCGAAGCTCCGGCCCTATCGCGACTACCGCTTCTACGGCGGCCATCGGCTTCAGGGGCTGCCCTATTCCACCTCGCCCCACGCCCGGCTATTGTGTCTGCGCACGGTGGAGGACATGATCGCGCTGTGCGACCGCATGCTCTCGGGCGAGGAGAAGGGCAAGGCCTCGGGGCTGCTTCCGCTGCTGCGCCTGCGCGTGTACGCCTTCGGCAGCGCGAGCATGGTGCAGCGCCGGGGAAAAATTCGCTAAAAACACCACGGAGGAAAAGGCTTATGAAAATACAGTTTATGGGAACCGCCGCCGCCGAGGGCGCGCCGGCGCTGTTCTGCACATGTGCCCACTGCCGCTACGCCCGCGCCCGCGGCGACCGGGAAATTCGAAGCCGCGCGGGCTCCATCGTCGACGGCCGGCTCAAGCTGGACTTCGGCCCGGATTCGTTTAAGCAGATGCTGGACTGCGGCGTGGACTACACAAACCTGCGCGCGGTGCTGATTACCCACAGCCACGACGACCACCTGCTGCCCACCGATCTGGCCTATCGCCAGGAGGGCTACGGCCACTTTGCTCCCGACGACGTGCCGCTGACCGTCTACGGCAACGAGGCGGTGGGCGAAGCGCTGCGGCCCCATCTGAACCCGCGCCTGCGCTTTGAGCGCATTCGCCCCTTCGAGCCGACGGAGATCGACGGCTATCGGGTGACGGCGCTGGATGCGGTGCACTGCGTTCAAAGCGATTCCGACCGCTATCCCGTGACGGCGGCGGACGGCAAGGCGCTGCATCGCTCGGAGGAGGCGCTGTTCTATCTGATCGAGCGCGGCGGCGAGAGTCTGCTCTACGCCCACGACACGGACGAGTTCACACCCCGGGACATGGAGTTCCTCGCCGGGCGGAAGCTCGACCTGATCTCCATGGACTGCACCAACGGTGTGCAGGACTGTGATTACTACGGCCACATGGGAATCAACGACAACCTGCGCATGCGGGAAAAGCTGCTGGCCAACGGCGCGGCGGACGCGCACACGATCTTTGTATCCAACCACTTTTCCCACAACGGCCTCGCGCCTTACGAGGAGCTCTGCCGGCGGCTGCCCGGCTTTCGCGTGAGCTATGACGGCATGACCCTGAACACGAAAGGAGAAGAATTATGAATCAACTGCCCAAGCCGCCCTATCTGGGCGTAGCCTACTACCCCGAGGACTGGCCCGAGGAGGAAATGGAGCGCGATTTTGCGCGCATGAAGGAAATCGGCATCAACGTGGTGCGCATCGGCGAATTCGCCTGGCACCGCATGGAGCCCGCACCCGGCGAGTTCGACTTTTCCTTCTTTCACAAGGTCGTCGACCGCGCCCGCGCGCTGGACATCGGCGTGGTGATGGGCACGCCCACGGCCACGCCGCCGCGCTGGCTCAGCCGGCTGTATCCCGACGTGATGATGGAGAACCGTGACGGCCGCACCGCGTCCCACGGCGGTCGGCGGCACTGCTGCTCCAACAACGCCCATTACAACGAATACTGCCTGCGCATCGTCGAAAAAATGGCCGGGGAATTCGCCGACGATCCCGCCATTCTCGGCTGGCAGATCGACAACGAGATCTACGCCTGGAACGGCGGCTGCTTCTGCCCCACCTGTCAGGCAAAGTTCCGCGAGCATCTGCGGGCGAAGTTTAAGACCATCGACGCGCTGAACGACGCCTGGAACCTGAACCTGTTCAGCCAGTGGTACGACGATTTCGCCGACGTGCCCGCACCCCGGGACGCGTGGCATAACCCGCATCTCGTTGCCGAGTGGGAGGCGTTCCAGCAGAATTCCCATGTGGAATTCGTCCATCGGCAGGCGGAGATTCTCCATCGCCACGTCCATGTGCCCGTGGGCACGGACACCATGCCCGTCAACGGCATGGACTACCGAAGGCTGACCGAAAAGCTGGACATCGTGCAGTTCAACCACTACAACACGCCCGGCGATCTCTACGGCGCGGCCTTCTGGTTCGACGCGCTGCGCCCGCTGAAGGAGCATCCCTTCTGGAACACCGAGACGGCCACCTGCTGGAACGGCTCCGTCGCCATCACCCAGAGTCTGAAGCCCGACGGCTTCTGCCGGGCCAATTCCTGGCTGCCCGTGGCCATGGGCGGCGAGGCGAACATGTACTGGCTGTGGCGCACCCACTGGGCGGGCCATGAGCTGATGCACGGCGCGGTGATCGACTCCAGCGGCCGGGACATGGTGGCCGTGGGCGAGGTCAAAGAAGTGGCCGCCGGCTTCCGCGCCGCGGCGGACTTCCTGAACGCCACCCGCGTCCAGTCCGATCTGGCGCTGCACTTCACGCCCGCGAGCTGGAACATGCACGCCAGCCAGCCGGTGGTGGAGGGCTGGCAGTACATGCCCTGCGTGCAGGATCGCTGGTATCGGCCGATGCTCCGCGCGGGCCTGCGCCCGGACGTGATCGACGCGGGCGCGCCGCTGGACGGCTATCGCCTGATCTTCACGCCCATGGTCATGACGCTGGAGGATCATGATCTCGGCGCGCGCATGGCGCAGTGGGTGCGAAACGGCGGCACCTGGGTTGTCGGCCCGCTGACCGACGTGCGCAACGCCGACGGCGCGCGCTATCGCGACCGCTTCTACGGCATGCTGGAGGAGCTGACCGGCGTGCGCTGGCTCTACGGCGTGCCGGACACGGAAAACCGCGTGCAGGCCGAATGGGCCGACGGCGAGGCGTTCCATGGCGAGAAGTGGTTCGAAATCAGCGAGGACTGCGGCGAGGATGCGCTGGTGCGCGTCACCGCCGGACACGCGGCGATTCTGGGCAAGTCCCTCGTCATGCGCCGCAGGGTCGGCAGGGGCGAGGTCGTGCTGCTGGGCAGCGTGCCGTCCGAGGCCGACATGCGCCGCCTGCTGACCATGGCCTGCGCGGACAGCGGCGTAAAAGCTCCGAAGGTCGAGGGCGATGTCGTCGTCGTTCCCCGCCGGGGCGATGGACAGCGCGGCGTGATCTGGGTGGAGACCGCCGGAAAGCCCGCGCAGGCGGAGCTGGACGCAACCGCCGTCGACCTGCTCACCGGCGAAGCGCTGAAGGGCCGCGTGGAGCTCAAGCCCTACGAGGTGCGCGTACTCCGGTACGCAGAGGCGCAGGCGTGACCCCGCGCGTGCTGGTCAGCGCCTGTCTGCTGGGCGCGACCTGCCGCTATGACGGAAAGTGCGCCGTGGTCGAGGCCGTCCGCCGCGAGGCCTGCGTCCGGGGCTGGATTCCCGTTTGCCCGGAGCAGCTGGGCGGCCTGTGCACGCCGCGCACGCCTGCCGAGCGCCAAGGCGACCGGGTGTGCACCCGGAACGGCGGCGACGTGACCGAGGCCTATCGCCGCGGCGCGGAGGAAGCGCTGCGTCTTGCGAAGCTGTATGGGGCGAAATACGCCGTGCTGAAGGAGCGCAGCCCGTCCTGCGGCTCGGGAACCATCTACGACGGAACCTTCTCCGGCGCGAAAATTCCCGGGGACGGCGTGACGGCTCAGCTGCTGAAGGCCGCCGGCGTGGAGGTCTTCGGCGAATCCCGGCTGGAGGAGCTGCTTACGCGCATCGAAGCAGACGCGGCGCAGGACTGAAAAACGCGGCGTCCGGGAACCGAGCATCCGGCGCTGCACAAAAAAACGCACAGCGCCGGATGCCTGCGCAATAGCCTGCCGCAAAAAAACTCAAAACACGTTCAAACTCATCTGGAGGACAAAGGCAATGATTCGACTGAACTGCGACTATCTGGAGGGCGCGCATCCGAGAATTCTCGAGCGTCTGTCCCAGACCAATATGACCCAGACGCCCGGCTATGGCGAGGATGAATTCTGTCAGTCCGCCCGGGCGCTGCTGCGTCAGCGCTGTCAGGCTCCGGGCGCGGACGTTCACTTTCTGGTGGGCGGAACCCAGACGAACCTGATCGTGCTGGCCGCGGTGCTGAAGCCCTATCAGGGCGTGCTGGCCGCGGAGACGGCGCACATCGCTACCCACGAGACGGGCGCGATCGAGGCCGGCGGGCACAAGGTGCTCGCGCTGCCCGCGGCGGACGGCAAGATCACCGCCGAGCAGGTCGCGAAGGCGTGCCTTGCCCACTTCTCCGACGAGGCCCACGAGCATCTCGTCATGCCCGGCGCGCTGTACATCTCTCAGCCCACCGAGCTGGGCACGCTCTACTCCCGCGCCGAGCTTCAGGCGCTGCGCGAGGTCAGCCGCGAATGGAACCTGACGTTCTACATCGACGGCGCGCGGCTGGGCTACGGCATGGCCGCGCCGGAAAACGACGTGGATCTGCCGTGCCTTGCCCAGCTCTGCGACGCGTTCTACATCGGCGGAACCAAGCAGGGCGCGCTGTTCGGCGAGGCGCTGCTGATTCTGAAGGACGAGCTGAAGCGGGATTTCCGCTATCTCATCAAACAGCGCGGCGCGATGCTGGCCAAGGGCCGGCTGCTGGGCATTCAGTTCGACGAGCTGTTCCGCGACGGCCTGTACGAGGAGCTCTCCCGGCATGCCGTCGCGCTGGCGAAGGAGCTGCGCGAGGCGCTGACCGAAAAGGGCTATCCCTTCCTCGTGAACAGCCCGACCAACCAGCTGTTCCCCATCCTGCCCGATGCGCATCTGGACGCGCTGCGCGGCGAGTACGCCTTCTCCTATCAGTGCCGCGTGGACGAAAGCCACAGCGCCGTGCGCTTCTGCACCAGCTGGGCCACGCGTCCGGAGGACGTGCGCCAGCTGATCGCCGATCTTCGCGCGCTCTGACGACCCCCACCACCAGAACCACTCGATTTCTCAAGAGGTAAATATGCTGCCGAATACCACAGAATTTGAGATTCGAAATCTGAACACCGACGACGCCGACCAGTACAACGCCCTGCTCCGCTATGCCTTTCAGATCACCGAGCAGGAGCTGACTTCCACAGGATGGCACGACGACGAGATCAAGCAGTCGAAGTTTCCCATTCTGAAGCGCGCGGACGTGCTCGGGTGCTTCGACCACGACGCGCTCGTCTCGCAGATCGCCGTCTATCCGCTGAAGATGAACATCTACGGCGCAGTCTATCCCATCGGCTTCGTCACCAGCGTCTGCACCTATCCCGAGTACTCGGGCAACGGCATCATGAAGCGGCTGATGCTGCAGATTCTGACCCACATGCGCCAGCGCCAGCAGTCCCTCGCGCTGCTCTTCCCCTATTCCATTCCGCTCTACCGCAGGATGGGCTGGGAGATCGTCTCCAACAAGATCACCTACTCGGTCAAGGATCGCCAGATTCCGACGAAGGCGAAAGCGCCGGGCTACGTCCGCCGCGTGCCCTGGGACAACGAGGACTTCAAGAATCTCCACGCCCAGTTCGCCGCCGCGACCCACGGCTGCCTGTTCCGCAATTCCCTCGCATGGGAGGAATACTGGCGCTGGGACGAGGACGACACCGTCGTCGCCATCTATTACGACCCCAACGACCGTCCGTCGGGCTACATGGTCTACCTCATCAAGGACGACGTGATGCACATCAAGGAGATGATCTACCTGACTCACGAGGCGGACGAGGGCCTCTGGGAGTACATCCGCGCCCACGATTCGATGATCGACGAGGTTCGCGGCAGCTCGTATTACAGCGATCCCATCGCCTTCGAGCTGGAGGACGGCGACATCAAGGAGTCCATCCGTCCCTACATCATGGGCCGAATCGTGGACGTGGAGCAGTTTCTCCAGAAATATCAGTGCGATCCGGCGGGCGGAAGGGCGCGCGTCTCCTTCGAGGTGGAGGACAAATTCCTCGAATGGAACAACCGAACCTTTACCGTGGATTTCCGAAACGGCGCGTGCAGGCTCGTAAACGCCAGAGCCGAGCACACCGTCCGGCTCTCCGTCGCGACGCTGACGACGCTGCTGCTCGGCTACAAGACGGCGGCGAAGCTCGAGCGGCTCGGTCGGCTTCAGGCGGACGAGGAGACCGTGCAGCTCATCGACGACCTTCTGTTCGGCGAGATTCCCTATATCTCGGACTACATCTGAGCATGCGCCCGGGCGGCGCGCGTTCATCGGGAATTCATACAAATATCACGCCGAATGCGTTGTTTCTTTCCGCGCCATCGCTACAATAGAGCAAGGCTGGCGAGGGAGATCTCTGCGAGCGCATCCCACTACGGAGGTAAACCGCTATGGTTCGAGACATGACCACCGGCAATTCGGCAAAGCAGATTCTGAAGTTCAGCCTGCCGCTGCTGATCGGCACCGTATTTCAGCAGTTCTACAACATGGTGGACAGCATCATCGTCGGCAAATTTCTGGGCACGCAGCCCTTCGCGGCGGTGGGCATGACCGGCTCCATCACGTTCTTCGTGCTCGGTCTGGTGTTCGGCGCGTGCTCGGGCTTCGCCATCCCAGTGGCGCAGGACTTCGGCGCGCACGACGAAGCCGGCGTGCGCCGCTGCGTGGCCAACATCATCCACATCGGCGTGATCTTCGGCCTGGTTATGACGCTGGCGACCACGCTGCTCACCCGGCAGATTCTCGTCTGGATGGACACGCCCGAGGAGCTGATGCAGGACGCTTACGACTACCTGTTCTGGATTTTTCTCGGCATCGGCTCGCTGATGCTGTACAACCTGCTGGCGGGCATTCTGCGCTCGCTGGGCGACAGCACCACGCCGCTGATCTTCCTGATTCTCTCGAGTCTGCTGAACATCGGTCTGGACGTCCTGCTGGTCTGGACGCTGAACGTGGGCGTGAAGGGCGCGGCCATCGCCACCGTCATCGCTCAGCTGATCTCCGGCCTGGGCTGTCTGGTGTTCATGATCCGCAAATTCCCCATGCTGCGCCTGACTCGGAAGGATCTGCGCCCCGATCTGCCGACCATTCGCCGCCTGTCGGGCATCGGCTTCCCCATGGGCCTTCAGTTCTCCATCACGGCCATCGGCTCCATCATTCTGCAAAAGTCGGTCAACGCGCTGGGCACGACCATCATCGCGTCGGTCTCGGCGGCGGCCAAGGTGCAGAACCTCGTGGTCTCGCCCATGGACGCCTTCGGCGTGTCCATGGCCACCTTCGCCGGGCAGAACTACGGCGCGGGCAAGATCGACCGCGTGCGCCGCGGCGTGCGGCAGGTCTTTTGGATGCTGACCGCCTATTCCCTGCTGGCGCTGGGCATCGTGTACTTCTCCGGCTCGACCATCGCGCTGCTGTTCGTAGACGCGTCGGAGACAGAGATTCTCGCCTGCACACAGCATTTCCTGATTATGAACGGCCTGTTCTACATTCCGCTGGGCGTGATCTACGTGCTGCGCAACACGCTGCAGGGCGTGGGCTTTTCCAAAATCGCCATGCTCTCCGGCCTGTTCGAGCTGGTTGCCCGCTCGGTGATGGGACTGTTCGTGGTGCCGAAATTCGGTTTTAACGCGGTGTGCCTCGCCCATCCCACGGCGTGGATCATGGCCGACCTCATCCTCATCGTGCTGTATTCGATTCTGATGAAGCGGCTGGACGGACAGCCCGCGCGGAAGGAGGCCTGAAATGGCGAACGACTTTCGCTCGGCGCGCTTCTGGGCGCAGGAGCTGATCGAAAAGGCGCTGTTCGACGGCGCGCGAGCCGTGGACGCGACCATGGGCAACGGCCATGACGCCCAATGGCTGTGCGAGCTCGTGGGCGAAAGCGGCCGGGTGTTCGCCTTCGACGTGCAGCCCGAGGCGGTGGCGCGGACGCGGCAGCGCCTGACGGACGCGGGACTGATGAGCCGCGCGGAGCTGTTCTGCATGGGCCACGAACGCATAGCCGAGGCTGTGGACGGCGAGGTGGATGCGATTGTGTTCAATCTCGGCTGGCTGCCCGGCGCGGAGCATGGCGTGACCACACGGGTCGAAACCACGCTGGCCGCCGTGAACGCGGCGCTGGAGCTGCTGAAGGAGGACGGCCTGCTGACCATCTGTGTCTATCCCGGCCACGCCGAGGGCGCGCGCGAACGGGAGGCGCTGATCGACTGGGCGAAGAGCCTCGACGAAAAGCGCTTCGACGCGATGCTCAAAACCTATCTGAACCAGACCAACGATCCGCCGCTGCTGATCGCGGTGAAGAAAAAGAAAACCCGCCGGAAGGGCGAGGGAAAATGACAGGAAAGCTCCTCTGCAAAAATGCAGAGGAGCTTTCGCATGGAATCATTCGCTGGCAATTACAGCTTCAGGCTTGTCCACTTTCACGCCTCCCGCGTGTACATCTCGTACAGTCCGGCGTACACGCCGTGCTTTTCCAGCAGCTCGCGATGGGAGCCGCGCTCCACGATGCCCTCGTCGGTGAGCACCAGAATGGTGTCGGCATTGCGGATGGTCGTCAGGCGATGGGCGATGGTGAAGGTGGTGCGGCCCTTCATCAGCTTCTCCAGCGACTGCTGCACCAGATGCTCGGACTCGTTGTCCAGCGCGCTGGTGGCCTCGTCGAGGATCAGGATGGGCGGGTTCTTCAGGAACACGCGGGCAATGGAGATGCGCTGCTTCTGTCCGCCGGACAGGCGCACGCCGCGCTCGCCCACGTAGGTGTCGTAGCCGTTTTCCAGCCCGAGGATGAACTCGTGCGCACCGGCCAGCTTCGCGGCCTCGATCACGTCCTCGCGGCTCGCGCCGGGTCTGCCGTACTCAATGTTCTCGGCGATGGTGCCGGAGAACATGTACACGTCCTGCTGCACCACGCCGACGTGGCTGCGCAGGGAATGGAGCGTGAAGTCCCGCACATCCCGGCCATCGATGCGGATCGCGCCGCCGCACACGTCGTAGAACCGGGGAATCAGGCTGCACATGGTGGTCTTGCCGCCGCCGGACGGGCCGACGAGGGCGACGCTCTCCCCCGCCCGGACATGCAGATTGATGTCGTTGAGCACCTCGCCGCTGCCGTGCTCGTAGGCGAAGCTCACGTGGTCGAAGTCCACGTCGCCGCGCACGTCGGTCAGCTCCGCCGCGCCGGGGCGGTCGGTGATGGTCACGGGCTCGGCCATGACCTCGGAAAAGCGCTCGATGCCGGTGATGCCGCGCTGGAACTGCTCCATGAACTCCACGATGCGGCGGATGGAGGCCAGCAGCGTGGTGACGTAGAGCAGATAGGCGATCAGGTCGGCGGCGGTAATCTGTCCGTGAATCATGTAGATCGCGCCCAGCACCACGACGATGATGTACATCACGCCGTCAAACAGCCGCGTGACCGAATGGAAGCCGGCCATGCTGTGGTACATGCCGCGCTTGATTCTCAGAAAGCAGGCGTTGCCCTCGGCAAACTTCGCCTTCTCCAGCTCCTCGTTGGCGAAGGACTTGACCACGCGGATGCCCGAAAGGCTGTCCTCCACCCGGGCGTTCAGCTCGCCCAGCTGATGGCGGGAATTCTTGAAGTCCGCGCGCATGCGCTTGGAAAACACGTTGGAGCAGGCCACCATCAGCGGCACCATGGCGAAGATGAGCAGCGTCAGCGGCACGTTGGTCTGGCAGAGGATACAGAAGGACGCGACGATCTTGATGATCGCGATGAACAGCTCCTCGGGGAAATGGTGGGCAAACTCGGTGATGTCGTTCAGGTCGGTGGTGATGCGGGACATGAGCTGGCCGATCTTCGCCGTGTCATAGAACGAATGGGACAGCTCCTGCAGATGGGCGAACAGATCCCGGCGCATGTCGGTCTCGATATGCGCGCCCATGATGTGGCCGATGGACTGCATGTAGTAGTTGGCCGCCGTGTCGATGACGCGCAGCACCAGATACAGCGCGCCCACCTTCATCACCGCCGATACCAGCAGCGGCGTGCCGCTCTGCGCCGAGCCGGTGATGAACCGCACGATCAGCGGCAGCACGATGTCGCAGATGGTGGTCAGCGCGGCGCAGAAGAGATCCAGCGCCATCGTCCCGCGATGGGGCCGGAAATAGGGCAGAAAGGACTGGAACAGCGACGCAGTCTGTTTGAGGGAATGCTTCTTTTTCGCCGATTGCATGGGGCGCCTCCTGTAAAAAATGCATGATTAATTTCATCATAGACGGGTGCTCGCGCTTTGTCTACCCCTGCTGGGTAAAATCCGCGCGCCAAGGCTTTTCGCGGTCAATCTTGACAAGCGGCGCAGAAATGTCTACAATAAGAAGAGACTGGAGGAGGATCGCCTTGCCGTCGGGTCTGCGCGCAAAACTGAGGGGTCTTTCCGCCGCCGCAAGCGACGCGCCCAAAGCAAAGCCGCGCGGCGGCCTGCTTTGCTATGCCGAGCGGCAGGATCTGGCCGAAGATCTCATGGAGCTGCCCGCGGCGGGGCTGAGGCGCATCGGCTGGAGCGGACGCGCCTTCGACGCGCGCAGATGCCTGTTTCTGGACACGGAGACCACGGGGCTGTCCGGCGGCGCGGGAACGGTGGCGTTTCTGGTGGGCGTGGGCTTTGTCGAGGGCGATCACTTCACCATCGAGCAATATCTGATGCGCGATTACGGCGACGAGCCGGAGCTGATCGACCGTCTGGCCAACCGCATGGACGGCTTCGACTATGTGTGCACCTTCAACGGCCGCACCTTCGACATGCCGCTGCTGGAGGCGCGCTTCACCATGACGCGCATGCGCCATCGCTGGCGCGAAATGGAAAACCTGGATCTTCTGCATCCGGCGCGGCGCGCGTGGAAGCTGCGCCTGGGAAGCTGCCGGCTGTCGCGGCTGGAGGAGCTGATTCTCGGCTGTCCGCGCACGGACGATCTGCCGGGCAGCGAGGTGCCGAAGCGCTATTTTGAATTTCTCAAGACCGGCGACATGGCGCTGCTGGACGACATCGTGCGCCACAACCGGCAGGACGTCGCCACGCTGAGCACGCTGCTGGTGCGTCTGTGCCGAATCTACGACCGGCCCAAGACGCTCACCGAGCGCCGGGATCTGTTCAGCATCGGCAAGGCGCTGGAAAAGCAGGGCGAGCTGGGCCCGGCTCGGGAGCTGTATCGCGTGTCGGCCATTCCGTCCTCGGCGGGAACCCTCGCGGCGCTGTCCGGCGAGCGCGTCGCCGGCATGGCCAACTGGCAGCTGTACCTCCTCTCGCGGAAGAATCGCAATTACGAGGAGATGCGCGCCGTGCTGGAGCAGATGCTCTCGCGCCGGCAGATGCCCTTCGAGGCGAATATCGAGCTGTCCAAATGGTATGAGCATCACGCGGGCGACTGCGCCCGGGCGCTGGAATACGCCCGAGCCGCGCAGAAGCATTGCCCGCCGGAGCAGGCCGAGGCCGTCGAAAGGCGCGTCGACCGGCTGCTGCGAAAAACAGAAACGAGCAATTTGGAGGAATGAACGTGGGATTTCTGGATTCGATGAAGGCCAATCGCGAGGGCATGAAGGCGTATCGCATGCATGTGTCCGCGCTGCAACTGAGACAAAACGGCAAGCATGCCGAGGCCACCGCGAAGCTGAACGAGGCCTATCAGCTCTATCAGCAGGCCTACAAAGAGGGCTTCCGCAAGCCCAGCGCCGAGCTGGCCTACGCCATTCTGACCATGCAGATGGGCGAATTTGAGCGCGCGCGGGAGCTGATGCTGGAGGTCAGCCACAACCCGGAGACCTCGAAGGAGGATCGCTTCACGCTGCGCGTGAACTTCTCCATCTGCCAGTGGAAGCTGGGCCAGCTGGACAAGGCCATCGAGACCATCCGCATGGCGGGACAGGAGAAGATGAACAGCCTGATCTACACCACGCTGGGCATGTTCCTGATCGAAAAGGCCAAAGAGACCGGCGAATTCGACGAGGCGCTGGAATTCAACCGGAAGGCCATGGAATACGATGACGAGGACGCGTCCACGCTGGACAACATGGGTCAGCTCTATCTGCTCATGGCCGAGCACGAGCGCAAGACCGGCGGCGAAAAGGCCGCGGAATATCGCGCCGCCGGCGCGGATTACATCCGCAGAGCTTACGAGGCGAAGCCCGACCAGATGACCAGCGCCTACTATCGCGCCAGGCTCCTGCACGAGGACGGCGACGACGCGGCGGCGCGCAAAATTCTCGACGACACGAAGGACGTGACCGTCACGGCGCTTTGCCCCGTCTCCCGGGCGCAGCTGGACGCGCTCCGGCGCGAATTGTAATCCCGCGCCGAAGCATAAGCTGAAAGCGGCGGGCATTTTCCAAATTCCAAAGAAGAATCAGAAAGGCGGTCAGCCGATGAAAATTGTTGTTCTGTGCGGCGGACTGAGCATGGAGCGAAACGTCTCCCTGTCCAGCGGCACGCTCATCTGTAAGGCGCTCAGATCCATGGGCCATCAGGCGGTGCTGGTGGATATGTTCTACGGTCTGGAGGATTACGACGGTGCGCTGGAGGCGCTGTTCGAAGCCCTTCCGCCCCTGCGCGAGGTCAGGGTCGATCAGAACGCGCCGGATCTGGATGCGGTGCGCGCGTCGCGCAAGTGGAAGAATCCCAGCGCCGTGGGCCGGAACGTGCTGGAGCTGTGCATGCTGGCGGACGTGGTATTCCTCGGCCTGCACGGCGCGTGCGGCGAGGACGGCCGCATTCAGGCCGCGCTGGATCTGCTGGGCGTTCCCTACAAATATGACCATCATGCTGATTGGTCAGTTCATCAAAAACATCGGTGGACTGCCCTGCGCCTATGCGTTCATGGCGCTGTTCGCCGATGTGCTGGATCATCTGGAATGGAAAACCGGTTTCCGCCCGGACGGCGTTGCCATGAGCGTGTATAACATCATCGCCGTTGCCATGGTGGGCGTATGCACCGGCATGTTCAACGGCTGGCTGGCGGGGGCGGGCTACGTGGCCCCCGAGATGGTGGACGGCGTGACGCAGGCGGTCAGTCAGTCCGCTGCCGTGCAGAACGTCATCACCTTCGGCTTTGTGGGGCTGGAGGTATTCACCGGCGTGCTCCTTGCGTTGCTTCTGGTGTTCCTCAATGTGGAAAATGGCATTGAGAAAAAGCAGACGGAAATCAAGGAAAGGGAGGAAAAGTGAGACATCCCGCCATTGTGTTCTTCCAGACAGGGTCGAACGACTATGTCTCCCTGAAGGGAACAGCCGCGGAAAAGGTCGCCGCCTGCATGGACTATAAAAAGCAAATGTTTGCCGAGATTCATAAACAACTCCCGGTCGCAAAGCTGGTAGTCATGAGCAGTTTTCTTC
>USDD01000047.1 GCA_900553265.1 uncultured Eubacteriales bacterium | reverse complement strand
CGGAGCCGGTTTTCTTTATGCGTCTTCAGGCGAGGAAAGCATGAACTCCACGCGGTCGAACAGCGGCGGATGGAAGCGCTCCTCGGGAATGGAGCCGTCGTCCAGCCGCAGGCGCGTGGTCAGCTCGCCGTCCTTCGTCAGCTCGATGACGCGGCCGCCGCGGCGGTAACCCGGCGTGCAGCGGCAGTTCGTGCCCGAATTGCGGCCGTAGGCCAGCACGACGCCCATCATGCGGCCCCAGTAGCTGTTGTTGTGGTCGTGACCGCAGAAATAACCGCGGAAATCGCCCGTCTCCCACAGCGCGGCGAAGAAGCCGGAGTTGACCAGCGGCGCAAAGACCTTTTCACCGCGATGGCCGTAAACGCCGTCGAACATCCACACGTCGTTGAATTCCCGCAGGGGATTGTGGCAGAACACGACGGCCGGCGCGCCCTGCCGGGCATGGACGCGGCGCACCCAGTCGATCTGCTCCGGGCGGATGTAGCCGTAGTAGGAAAAATCCCGGCCCGGGGCGAGGTTGTAGATCGCGTCGTTGTTACAGTCCAGGCTGTACAGAAACCACGCGGGCGCGTCGTCGTCCTCGGACGCGTAGACCGGCACGCGGTAATTGCCGAAGCCGGGCACGCCGGGCGCGCTCTTCCGATAGAGACAGAGGGGAAACTCGGACAGAATCTCCTCCAGCTCCGCGCCGCGGCCGCCGTCGGTCTCGTGGTTGCCGTAGGTGAAGAGATAGGGGATGGAGCGCCTTTCCAGCAGATCGTTCAGCGCGCCGAGCAGCTCGCGCTCCCGGCCGTTGCAGGAGATGTCGCCGGTGAACGCCACCGCGTCCGGCACTTCCCAGTCCAGCAGATTGTTCAGCAGCGGCCAGACGCCCTCGTCGCGGCCGTCGAAGCTGTGCAGGTGCAGATCCGTCAGCTGGAGAATGCGAAAATGGTCGCCTCGGAAAATCAGGCGGGGCTTGTCCATGGAAATCCTCCTTTGCGCGCTCAGTCGAAGGAAGACAGAAACTCCATCGCCGCATTCAGATCGGCAGGGCCGTGGGGATGGTGCGCGCAGCCGGGCTTGCGCTGAACCAGCAGCGGAACGCCGGCGCGCTCATAGGCGCGCTGAAGGAGCAGGCCGTTTTCCGCAAAGGGAACCGTGCGGTCGGCGTCGCCCCAGACCAGCATCGCGGGAACGCGATGTTCAACCAGCGCGGGCAGCTTGTCCAGCGGATGCTCGCGATAGGCGATCATCTCCGCCATGGTCAGTCCCAGCGCGTCCAGCGCCTCCTGCTGCGCGGAGGGCTCCAGATCCGAGCCGCCGCCGAAGCCGAAGGGGCAGCTGAGCAGGTTGATCACCGGCGCGTCCAGATACAGCGCCGAGACCATCTCCGGGTGCGCGGCGGCCAGCTTGACGGCGTGCAGCCCGCCGCAGCTCATGCCCACGGGCACGCATTTCTCGGACAGCCCGAATTCGGACGTGAGAAAATCGCGGAAGCGGCGCTTGGCGTGCATGTCCTCGTCCAGTCCCCAGCGGTTGAGATTGGTCAGATACCCAAGAGCCCAGCCGCGCCGGACGAAGGCGCATTCCATATCCTGAAAGGCCTCGAAGTACTCGGTCTTCAGCAGCCAGCGGCGGCCCGGCTCGGCCTCGCGGGGAAGCACGACCACGGCGGCGCGGCCCTCGAAGGTGAAATCCAGGCGCGTAAATTCGTCGCGCCAGAGGCTCTTCTGAAATTCCATGGAGAAATCGCTCCTTTCGCAGATCAGCCGAAGATCGCGTCCACGAATTCCTTCGCGTCGAAGGGATGCATGTCGTCCAGCTGCTCGCCCAGACCGATGTAGCGCACGGGCAGGCCCAGCTCGTTGCGGATGGCGATGGCGATGCCGCCCTTGGCGGTGCCGTCCAGCTTGGTCAGGATGATGCCGTCCAGATTGGCCACCTCGCTGAACACCTTCGCCTGCGCCAGACCGTTCTGGCCGGTGGTCGCGTCGATGACCAGCAGGGCGCTCAGCGCGGCCTCGGGGTATTCTCGCTCCACCACACGGCTGATCTTGCGCAGCTCCTCCATCAGGTGGGACTTGTTGTGCAGGCGGCCGGCGGTGTCCACGATGAGCACGTCGGCGTGGCGGGCCTTGGCGGCCTGAACGCCGTCGAACACCACGGCGGCGGGATCCGCGCCCTCGGTGCGCTTGACGATGGGCACGTCGGCGCGCTCGGCCCAGACGGTCAGCTGGTCGGCGGCGGCGGCGCGGAAGGTGTCGCCCGCGCAGATGACCACGCGGCGGCCCATGACCTTCAGGCGCGAGGAGAGCTTGCCGATGGACGTGGTCTTGCCCACGCCGTTGACGCCGATGACCAGCAGCACCATGGGGCTGGTCAGCTTCATCGGCTCGGCCTTCAGGATGTCCACGAGAATCTCCTTCAGCGCTTCCTTCGCCTTGGCGGGATTGCCGATTTTCTCCGAGGTGCACTTCTCGCGCAGACGGCCGACGGCCAGCTGCGCGGTGGGCATGCCTACGTCGGCCATGATGAGAATGTCGGTCAGATCGTCGTAGAAATCGTCGTCCAGCTCCTTGTAGGTCTCCACCAGCTCGTCCATGCGGCCGGAGAACGCCTCGCGGGTGCGCTTCATGCCGTTTTTGATCTTGTCAAACAGTCCCATGGGGAACCTCCTCCATTGCGATATTCGGAAAAATCAGACGGCCTCGTTCAGCTTGACCGAGACGGTCTTGGAAACGCCCTTTTCCTCCATGACCACGCCGTACAGCGCGTCGCAGCGCTCCATCGTGCCCTTGCGGTGGGTGATGACGATGAACTGCGTGTTCTCGGAATAGGCCTTCAGATAGTCGGCGTAGGTGTCGATGTTCGCGTCGTCCAGCGCGGCCTCGATCTCGTCGAGGATACAGAACGGCGTGGGCTTCAGGTCGAGAATGGCGAACAGTATGGCGATGGCCGTCAGCGCGCGCTCGCCGCCCGAGAGCAGCGACAGCATTTGCAGCTTTTTTCCCGGCGGCTGAGCCACGATTTCGATGCCGCAGTTCAGCGCGTCCTTCGGGTCGGTCAGGCGCAGCTCGGCCTTGCCGCCGCCGAAGAGCTTGACGAAGGTTCGCTGGAAGTTGTCGTTCATCAGCGCGAACTGCTTCTTGAACTGGGTCTCCATCTTCTGCTCCAGCTCCTCGACGATGGCCTGCAGATCGGCCTCGGCCTTGAGCAGGTCGTCGCGCTGGGAGGTCATCTCGTCCACGCGCTCGCAGGTGCGGCGGTATTCGTCCAGCGCCGCCACGTTGACCGTGCCCATGGCGCGGATGCGCTGGCGGATGGCGGCGATGCGCTTTTCCGACTCGGACAGCCTGAAGTCCGCCTGACGGAAGGGCTCCGCGCCGGCGTAGGTCAGCTCGTAGTCCTCCCAGATTCGATCCTGAATCTGCTTGAACTCGGCTTCCACGCGGGCCAGCTGAAGCTCGGAGCGGTGGTGCCGGTCGCTGAAGTCGTCCAGCCCGGTGCGCAGCTCGTCGATCTCGCCGGTGAGGGTCTGGAGCTTCTTCTGCGCGCCGGTGCGCTGCGCGTCGGCGGCGTTGAAGCCGTCCCGGGCGACGTTCAGCTCGGATTTGCCGGTTTCCAGCGCGGCAAGCTCCTTTTCCAGATCCGAGGCGTTGGCTTCCAGCTCGGAGACGCATTTTTTCAGCGCCTCGGCGCTCTCGGCGAGGATGCGCTCGGTGTCCTCAGCCTCGGCGATGAAGCGGTCGCGGTCGGCGATGCGCGCCTGCAGATCGCGCCTGCGCGAGGCCAGCGCCACGCGCGCGTCGGAGACGACGGCGCGCAGCTTCTCCGTCTCGGTGCGCAGGGCGTAGATCTCGCCCTGCAGGCGCCTGACCTCCTCCTGGCGATTGCCGGTGGACTGCTCCGCGTCCTCCTGCTGGGAACTGAGTCCCTCGAGAGAGCGGGAGACCTCCTCCAGCTGGGCGCTCAGGCGGGCGCGCTCCTGCTCCACGCGCTCCACACGGCGGTTGTTGCCCGTCTGCTCGTCCTGGGCGGCCTTGAGCTGAGCCTCGGCGCGGGCGCAGGCCACCTCCTGGCGATGCAGCTCGTCCAGCAGCTCGGCGCGGTCGCGCTTGAGCTGAGCGCGCTCCTCTTCGTGCCTGGCGTAGCGCTCGCGAATGGCGGCGAATTCCGCCTCAATGCGTTTGAGCGCCTGCTCGGTCTCCTCGATTTCGCGGGTGCGCGACAGCAGGCTGGTCATGCGCGACTGCACGCTGCCGCCGGTCATGGAGCCGCCGGAGTGCATCACGTCGCCCTCCAGCGTGACCAGCCGGAATTGATAGCGCCCGGCGCGCTGGATGGCGATGCCCGAGGCGAGATCCTCGGCCACCACGGTGCGGCCCAGAAGGTTGTCCATCACGCCCTGATACTTCGCGTCGAACTCCACCAGCTCGGAGGCGAGGCCCACGCAGCCGGGCATGGTCAGCACCTGCCGCTCCTGGGGCGAGAGGGTGCGCCCGCGCACGGACGAGATGGGCAGGAACGTGGCGCGGCCGAAGCGGTTCTTGCGCAGGTACTCGATCATGCGCTTCGCGTCCTCGTCGCGATCCACTACAATATTCTGAAGCGCTCCGCCCAGAACCATGTCCACGGCGCGCTCCAGCTTTTCCGGAACGTGAATCAGGTCGGCTACCACGCCGTGCACGCCGCTGCCGCTCTGCCTTCGGGCCTGAAGCAGCACCTGCTTGACGGAGTTGTTGTAGCCCTCGTAATCGCGCTGCATTTCCCGCAGCAGCTTCAGGCGGGAATCGCGCTGCTGCCGCTCGGCCTGCATGGCGTTGACGCGCTCGGTCATCTTCGCGGATTCCTCGCCGTGGCTCTGCACCCGGGCGGAAACCTCGTCCGACTGACTCTTCAGCTCGGCCATGCGCGCGCGCTCGCCGTCCAGCAGGGACTGCGCGTCGCGCACCTGCGCGTCCAGCGAATCCACGCCGGCCTGCTCCCGAGCGCGCTCGGTCTCCATGCCGCCCAGCTGGTTCTGCAGCGCCGTCTTCATCGCGTCCAGACGCGCGCGCTGAGAGCGCACGTTGCCCAAGCGGTTCATGGACTGGATGATCTGCTGCTTTTCCTCTTCGGCCTTGGATTCCAACACCGAAAGGCGGCGCTCCTTCTCGGAAAGCTCCGCCTCGCGCGCCTGCTGATGCTCGTCCTCGGCGCTCAGCGCGGCGGTTTCGTCCTCAATGAACGCGTTCATTTTGATCACGCGGCCGCGGACGCCCTCGCGCCCCTCGGCGGCGGCGCGGCGCTCGGCCTCGATGCGGTCGCGGTCGCGGGCGGCGGCGGCGATGCGCTCGCGCACCACCTGCACCGAGCCCTCCCGGGCCTCGACCTCGCGGATGAGCCGCTGCACAATATCGCGCTTTTCGGCGGTCTCCCGCTCGCACTCGTCCAGCCGGAGCTGCACCTCGTCCCGGGCCGCGCCGGCCTTTTCCAGCCGCTCGTTGGCCTGGAGGATGGACTCGCCCAGCGCCTGAACGCTCTCCTTCAGCTCGCGGATGCGCGTCTCGTAGCGCTCGGTGCGCATGAGGAACACGTTCAGGTCGAGAATCTTCAGCTCGTCGCGCAGGGCCAGATATTCCCGGGCCACCTCGCTCTGCTGCTTCAGCGGCTCCACGCGCTCGGTCAGCTCGGAGAGGATGTCCTCCACGCGGGTGAGGTTCTCACGCGTGCGATCCATGCGCCGCTGCGCGTCCAGCTTGCGGGACTTGTATTTGACGATGCCGGCGGCCTCCTCAAAGACCTGTCGGCGATCCTCGGACTTGGCCGAGAGGATCTCGTCGATGCGGCCCTGACCGATCAGGGAATAGCCGTCCTTGCCGATGCCGGTGTCGCGGAACAGGTCGATGATGTCGCGCAGGCGGCAGGGCGCGCCGTTGATCTTGTATTCGCCCTCGCCGCTGCGATAGACCCGGCGGGTGACGGCCACCTCGGTGAAATCCACGGGCAGGGACTTGTCCTCGTTGTCGAACACCAGCGTGACCTCGCAGAAGGCGAGGCGGCGGCGCTTCTCGGTGCCGTTGAAGATGACGTCCTCCATCTTGGAGCCGCGCAGCGTCTTGGCGCTCTGCTCGCCCAGCACCCAGCGCACCGCGTCGGCGATGTTGGACTTGCCGCAGCCGTTGGGGCCGACCACGCCGGTGATGCCGTTCTCAAAGGACACCTCCACGCGGTCGGCAAAGGACTTGAAGCCGTGGATGATGAGTTTTTTCAGTCGCAATTCAGGATTTCGCTCCCATTCTCTTCAATGCATCCCTCGCGGCGGCCTGCTGAGCGTTCTGCTTGCTCGTTCCGCTGCCCTCGCCCAGCACCCGCTCGCCGCCGAGCACGCGGTAGGCGAACAGGGGAGCGTGGGGCGGCCCCTCCATGGAGATGAATTCGTATTTCGGCATGTCCCCGCCGCGCTGCATCAGCTCCTGCAGGCGCGATTTCGCGTCCAGGTGATCCTCCAGCCCCTCGGGGCGCAGATCGTCGCCCAGCGCGCGCCGGACGACGGCGACGGCCTGGTCGAAGCCTCCGTCGAGGTACACGGCGGCAAACACGGCCTCCATCACGTCCGCCAGAATAGACGGCTTGTTCCGCCCGCCGGAGTGGGTCTCGCCCACAGAAAGGCGGATGAACTCGCCCAGTCCGATGCGCCTCGCGGCGCGGCAGAGCGTCTCCTCGCGCACCAGCGCGGCGCGGATTCGCGTCAGCTTGCCCTCGTCTACCTCCGGAAGCTCAGCATAGAGATACTGGCTCACGGCCAGCTCCAGCACGGCGTCGCCCAAAAACTCCAGCCGCTGGTAGTGCGGCACGTGATGATCGCCCCCGTAGGAGGGATGCGTCAGCGCCGTCTCCAGCAGGCTGGAATTCCGAAAGCGGTAGCCGATGCGTTCGCACAGCTTTTCCACGATCAGACCTTCTTCATGATGGTGTCCACCACATCGCCCACGGTGCGGACGGTGCTGATGGCGTCGTCGTCGACGGTGGTGTTGTATTCGGCCTCGAGATCCATGACCAGCATCATCAGGTTGGCGCTGTCCGCGCCCAGATCGTCGATCATCTTTGCGTCCTCGGTCACGCGGTCGGCGCTGATGGGCAGCTGGGCGAGGATGTACTTCTTGACGGTTTCAAAGACCTGTGCTCTTTCCATTGTGAATCGCTCCTTTTATTTCATAAGATTGGTTGTGGACACCTGTTCCTGCTCCAGACCGGAAAGTCCCGCGCGGATCTTCTCCACCACGCGGCCCTCCAGCATGGTGCGGGCCTGTCGGACGGCGTTGGAGATGGCCTCCGCGCCGGAGCTTCCGTGCGCCTTGACCACCGCGCCCTCCACGCCCAGCAGCGGCGCGCCGCCGTGAGCGTTGTAGTCGAGACGCTTCTTGAAGCTGCGGAAGGCGGGTTTGCACAGCAGCGCTCCCAGCTTCGTCCGCGTCGAGGACATCAGGTTTTCCTTCAGCATGGTCAGCATCGCGCCGGCCAGACCCTCGGTGTACTTCAGGATGAGGTTGCCGTCAAAGCCGTCGGCCACCACCACGTCGAAATCGCCGGAGGGAACCTCCCGGGCCTCGCAGTTGCCCGCGAAGCGATAGCTGGTCTGGATGCGCATCAGCTGGTAGGTCTCCCTGGTCAGGCGGTTGCCCTTTTCGGATTCCGTGCCGATGTTCACCAGTCCCACCGCGGGATCGCTCACGCCCAGCACGCTGCTCATGTAGACGCTGCCCATCAGGCCGAACTGAACCAGATATTTGGGCTGGCAGTCCACGTTCGCTCCGCTGTCGATGAGGATGAACGGCTTTTTCACGCCGGGCAGCACCGGGCCCAGCGCCGGGCGCTCGACGCCCGGAATGCGGCCGATGCGCAGCATGCCGCAGGCCAGCACCGCGCCGGTGCTTCCCGCGGAGACCACCGCGTCCGCGCGGCCCTCGCGCACGGCCAGCATGGCCCTGACCATGGACGAATCGGCCTTCCTGCGCACGGCCAGCATGGGCGACTCGTCCATGCCGATGACCTCGCCGGCTTCGATGATTTCAATGCGGTCGCGCACGTCGCCCGCGTTCGCCAGCAGCGGCTCGAGCTGAGCGCTCGGCCCGGCCAGCAGAATGCGCACGTCGCTGAAGCGCCGAAGCGCCAGAACAGCGCCCTCGACGTTGCACAGGGGCGCGTTGTCGCCGCCCATCGCGTCCAGCGCGATGACGTATTGCTCCATTATAATTTTCCCCCATTCTGGAATACTGCCTATATTATAGCGAAAAGCCGGAGTTTTCGCAAGAGCTTTCACGCAGAACCAACTTAAATCCGACGAAAATACATGGGATTCCTGCGGATTGTTCAGAAAACAGGCGGAAAACCCCGGCAAAGAAACGAAAAATGAATGTGCAAAGATGTAAATATTCATCTGAGCGTAACAAAACCGTGCATACAAACAGTTAGAATGTTGATACAATAGGAGATGGGCAGGAGAAATGCCCGTTCGGACTGAGAGATTTTAGAGATAGCTCCGAAGATGCGAGGAAGAAGAATGCGAATTTTTGGGAAGGAGTAGAACAATGGAGTATCGCATCGAAAGAGATTCCATGGGCGAAGTGCAGGTTCCGGCGGATCGCTACTGGGCCGCGCAGACGCAGCGAAGCTATCAGAATTTCAAAATCGGAGAAGAGAAGATGCCGAAGGAAATCGTCCATGCCTTCGGAATTCTCAAGAAGGCCGCCGCTGTGGCCAACCATCGGCTCAGCCCCGAGCGGATGGACGCACAGAGGCTTTCTGCCATCTGCGCCGCCTGCGACGAAGTGATCGCGGGCAGGCTCAACGACCACTTTCCGCTGGTCGTCTGGCAGACGGGAAGCGGCACCCAGTCCAACATGAACGCCAACGAGGTCATTGCCAACCGCGGCAACGAGCTCGTCGGCAAGAAGATTCTGCACCCGAACGACCACGTGAACATGTCCCAGTCGTCCAACGATACCTTTCCCACGGCGATGCACATCGCGGCGGTGCTGGGCATCGAGGATCGGCTCATGCCCGAAATGGCGCGCATGATCGAGACGCTGAAGCGGCTCGAGGCCGAGAACGACGACTGCGTGAAATCCGGCCGCACTCATCTTCAGGACGCCACGCCCATCAAATTCTCTCAGGAGATTTCCGGCTGGCGCAGCATGATCGAAAAGACTATGGAGATGCTCCGCGCTGCGCTTCCGGGCCTGAAGGAGCTGGCGCTGGGCGGCACCGCCGTCGGCACCGGGCTGAACTGTCCCAAGGGCTTCGACGCGGAGGTTGCCAAGGCCGTCTCCGAGGAGACGGGCAAGAGCTTTGTCACCGCACCCAATAAATTCCATTCTCTGACCAGCAAGGACGATCTGGTCTTTGCCCACGGCGCGCTGAAGGCGCTGGCGGCGAATCTCATGAAAATCGCCAACGACGTGCGTTGGCTGGCTTCCGGCCCGCGCTGCGGCCTGGGAGAAATTCACATTCCCGAAAACGAGCCCGGCTCGTCCATCATGCCCGGAAAAGTCAACCCCACCCAGTGCGAGGCCATGACCATGGTCGCCGTGCAGGTGATGGCCAACGATGTGGCCGTGGGGATGGCGGCGTCTCAGGGCAATTTCGAGCTGAACGTTTTCATGCCCGTTTGCATCTACAATTTTTTGCAGTCGGTTCGCCTGCTGACGGACGGTCTGCGCTCCTTTAACGACCATTGCGTTTCCGGAATCACCGCCAACCGGGAGAAGATGCGCTATAACCTGCACCATTCGCTGATGCTCGTCACGGCGCTGAATCCCTACATCGGCTACGACAACGCGGCCAAAACGGCGAAGAAGGCTTTCAAAGAGAACATCTCTCTGAAGGAGGCCTGCGTTGCTCTGGGCTTTTTGACGCCGGAGCGGTTCGACGAGGTGTTCCACCCCGAGCAGATGGTCTGAGCAATTTCGGCAATACCTGCATCGGCTGAGTCCGCCTTTCTGCGCCGCCATGGGTCGCTTCTTTGTGCTGCGCAAAAACGCCCCGGACGAACCAATGCGTGAATTGCCGGTCTTGTTCCGCGCATTTTTCCGAACGTTTTCTCAAAATCGAAAGGACAGGTCTGTCTGAAAATGAAATACTACAGCTATTTTCCCGGCTGCACGCTGAAGACAAAGGCGGCGACTCTGGACGCGTGCGCGCGTTCGGCAGCTCGCGCGCTGGGCGTGGAGCTCGAAGAGATCGAAAACTGGCAGTGCTGCGGCGCGGTGTATCCTCAGACTGAGGACGAAATTGCAACGCGGCTGTCCTCCGTGCGCGCGCTGGACGCGGCCCGGCAGAAGAACCAGGAGCTGCTGACCCTGTGCTCGGCGTGCCACCACGTCATCAAGCGCGTCAACGACGACATGCGCAGCAGCGAGTACATCCGCACCCGCGCGAACAACTATCTCGCGCTGGAAACGCCCTACGCCGGCGAGACCAAAGTGGTGCACTATCTCGAAATGCTGCGCGACGAGGTGGGCTTTGATAAGCTCAAGGCGGCGGTGGTGAATCCGCTGAAGGGCCGGAAGATCGCGGCGTATTACGGCTGCCTGCTGCTGCGTCCCAGCCGCGTGATGGCCTTCGACGACCCGGAGAATCCCACCGTCATCGAGGATTTCCTCGCGGCCATCGGCGCGGCGCCGGTGAGGTATTCGCTGCGCAACGAGTGCTGCGGCGGCTACATCGCGCTGGAGGACAAAGCCGCGGCGCAGAAGCGCTCGAGCGCGATTCTCGCCTCGGCAAAGGCCGCGGGCGCGGAGACGGTGGTCACCGCCTGCCCGCTGTGCATGTACAATCTGGACGCAAACGGCGGCGCGGAGCATGTGCCGGTGCGGTATTTCACCGAGCTGCTGGCCGAGGCGCTGGGCGTTCGGGAACAGGAGGGCTGAAGCCATGTCGAATTCCATTCGAACCGAGGACATTCTGCGCATCAGCGGTGTGAATCCCCGCAAGTGCATGCAGTGCGGCAAGTGCTCCGGCACCTGTCCCAGCTTTGACGAGATGGAATACCATCCCCATCAGTTTGTGGCCATGGTGCGCAAGGGGCAGATCGAGAAGCTGGCCCGCTCTCAGTCGATTTACAAGTGCCTGTCGTGCTTCGCCTGCGTGGAGCGCTGCCCGCGCAATGTCGAGCCGGCGAAGCTCATCGAGGCCGTGCGGCTGGCGGTCATCCGTCAGCAGGGCATGGACCACATGAGGCCCGACGACCTGCCGGCGCTGCTGGACGACAAAATGCCCCAGCAGGCGCTGGTCAGCGCCATGCGCAAGTACAGAAAGTAGGAGACGATACCATGCAGAGAATTGGCGTATTTGTGTGCTGGTGCGGAAGCAACATCGCCGCGACGGTGGACGTAAAGCGCGTCGCCGAGGCGGTTCGAACCGAGCCGGGCGTTGTGTTCAGCACCGATTATCAGTATATGTGCTCCGAAAACGGACAGGCGCTGATCCGTCAGGCCATCCATGAGCACGGCCTGACCGGCGTGGTGGTCTGCTCCTGCTCCCCGAGAATGCACGAGGCGACCTTCCGAAAGACGGCGACGCTGGCGGGCGTCAACCCCTATATGGTGGAAATCGCCAACATCCGCGAGCAGTGCTCGTGGATTCACAAGGACATGCCCGAGGGCACCGAGAAGGCCGTTATCCTCGCCCGGGCGGCCATCGCCAAGGTGAACCTGAACGCGCCGCTCACCGCGGGAACCAGTCCCGTGACCAAGCGCGCGCTGGTCATCGGCGGCGGTATCGCGGGCATTCAGACGGCGCTGGACGTGGCCGACGCGGGCTACGAGGTGGACATCGTGGAAAAGGCGCCCACCATCGGCGGCCGCATGGCTCAGCTGGACAAGACCTTCCCGACCCTCGACTGCGCGGCGTGCATCCTGACCCCGAAGATGGTGGACGCGGCGCAGAACGAGAAGATCAACATCATCTCCTATGCGGAGCTGGACTCCCTGTCCGGCTACGTGGGCAACTTCACGGCGAAGATTCGCAAAAAGGCGCGCTACATCGACGAGACGAAGTGCACCGGCTGCGGCGTGTGCACCGAGAAGTGCCCGTCGCGCAAGGGTCTGAACGAATTCAACATGGGCCTCAATACCCGCGGCGCGATCTACATTCCCTTCGCCCAGGCCATTCCCAACGTGGCGGTGATCGACGCGAAGAACTGCCTGCACTTCAGGACGGGCAAGTGCGGTCTGTGCGAGAAGAACTGCTCGGCGGGCGCGATCCGCTTCGATCAGCAGGACGAAATGCTGGAGCGCAGGTACGGAGCGATCATCGTGGCCACGGGCTTCAAGCCCATCGACGCCAGCGCCTTTGACGAGTACGCCTACACCCAGTCGAAGGATGTGGTGACGAGCCTCGAATTCGAGCGCATCATGAACGCCGCCGGCCCGACGAAGGGACAGCTGGTGCGCCCCTCCGACGGAAAGCACCCCCGCGAGATCGTGTTCATACAGTGCGTGGGCTCCCGCTGCTCTCAGGACGCGGTCAAGGGCAAGCCTTACTGCTCGAAGATCTGCTGCATGTACACGGCCAAGCACGCCATGCTGGTGCGCGAGAAGTATCCGGACGTGAAGGTGCACGTCTTCTACATCGACGCGCGCACGCCCGGCAAGAACTTCGACGAGTTCTATCGCCGCGCGGTGGAGCAGTACGATGTGGACTACATCAAGGGCATGGTGGGCAAGGTCTCGGTGGAGGGCGATCATCTGCACGTTCAGGGCAGCGATCTGCTGGCCAACGAGCAGGTGCACATTCAGGCCGACATGGTGGTGCTGGCCACGGCCATCGAGCCGGATCCCACGGCCCGCGCCATCGGAACCATGCTGACCGCCAGCATGGACACCAACGACTTCTTCACCGAGGCGCATCCCAAGCTCCGCCCGGTGGAAAGCCCCACGGCGGGCATCTACCTCTCGGGCGTGTGCCAGGGCCCGAAGGACATTCCCGAGACCGTGGCTCAGGCGGGCGCGGCGGCGGCGAAGGTCATCGGACTGCTGAGCAAAAACAGCCTGACCTGCAATCCCTGCGTGGCGCACGCCGACGAGCTGCTGTGCAACGGCTGCTCCCAGTGCGAGCGCGTCTGTCCCTACGGCGCGATCTCCTATGAGGACAGGGAGGTTCGCGGCCCCGAGTTCCGCGGCGTGAAGCGCGTGGCGGTGGCCAACGAGGCCGTCTGTCAGGGCTGCGGCGCATGCACCGTGACCTGTCCGTCCACGGCGATGGATTTGAAGGGCTTCAGCAACAACCAGATCATGGCGGAGGTGGATGCGATATGCCGATGAGCGAAAAGAAGGACTGGACGCCGACCATCGTGGCGTTCTGCTGCAACTGGTGCAGCTATGCCGGCGCGGATCTGGCGGGCTCCAGCCGCGCGGCCTATCCGGCCAATGTGAAGATCATTCGCATTCCGTGCTCCTGCCGGCTCAATCCGCTGTTTGTGCTGCGCGCGTTTCAGCGGGGCGCGGACGGCGTGATTCTCTGCGGCTGCCATCCGGGCGACTGCCACTATTCCACCGGCAATTACTACGCCCGCCGCCGCATGACGCTGCTGTTCAGCATGCTGGACTATCTGGGCATTGAGCGCGGCCGCACCCGCGTGGAGTGGGTTTCCGCCGCCGAGGGCGCGAAGTTTGCCGCCACGATGAACGATTTCGCCAAAACCATTACCGAGCTGGGTGAGAACAGGAAATTGGGGGATCTGCGATGCAGGAAATGATTCGAAACCGCGTGCGCGAGCTGCTGGCCGAGAACGCCGGCGACCGCGTGCTGGGCTGGGAAGCGGGCGAGAATTTCGACGATCGCACGCCGGCCGTTTTTGATAAAGATCATCTGGACGAACTGAAGTACGACTCCTTCTGCGCGGGCAATCTGAGCAAATATCTCATTGCCGAGAGCGCGAAGGACGGCAAAATCATCATGCTGGTCAAGCCCTGCGATTCCTACAGCCTGAACCAGCTGTGCACCGAGCATCGCGTGAATCGCGGGAAGGTCTACGCGCTGGGCGTGGGCTGCCGGGGCAAGCTCGATCTGAACAGAATCCGCGCCATGGGCGTCACCGGCATTCTCTCCGTGGAGGAGCAGAGGAGCGACCTGCTGGTGCACACGATGTACGGCGACCGTACCGTCGCCCGAGCCGACGCGCTGCAGACCAAGTGCCTGAGCTGCAAGGGCAAGGAGCATCGCGGCGTGGACGAGACCATCGGCGATTCCGAGGAGACCACGGCTGTGGAGCGCTTCGGCATGGTCGAAAAGCTGGAGGCCATGTCGCCCGACGAGCGCTTTGACTTCTGGCGCGGCGAACTGTCCAAGTGCATCCGCTGCAACGCCTGCCGGAACGTCTGTCCGGCGTGCAGCTGCGTCAAGTGCGTGTTTGACAATCCCAATACCGGCGTGCAGAACAAGGCCGCCGCGGATGATTTTGAGGAGAACATGTTCCACATCATCCGCGCGTTCCATGTGGCCGGGCGCTGCACCGACTGCGGCGAGTGCACCCGCGTCTGCCCTCAGGGCATTCCGCTGCACCTGCTGAACCGCAAGCTCATCAAGGACATCGACGAGCTGTACGGCGACTATCAGGCCGGCGAGGAGATCGGCCAGCGCCATCCGCTGATCGACTTCACCAAGGGTGACGCGGAGCCTTCCGTCGTCCATCAGAGAGGAGGCGCGCAGGCATGAAGAAGATCGCTCTGAGCAAACTGGGCGAGCTGTTCGCCGCCATTTCTGAAAACCAGACGCTGATTCTGCCGGTGGAGAGCGCCGGGCAGGTGGACTTCGGCGTGTGGTCGCCCGAGGCGAAGGTGCGCCTCGACGTGCTCAAGACCGTCAAGAGCGCCAAGGGCGCGTTCTTTCCACAGGTGGAGGACATGCAGCGCTTCCACATGCAGGGCAAAAGCATTCAGATCGATCCCGCCGAGTTCATGGACGAGGACTTCGTGCTCTTCGGCGTGCGCGCCTGCGACGCGCGCAGCTTCGAGCTGCTGGATCGCGTGTTCCTGTCCGAGCCGGCGGATCCCTTCTACGCCGCCCGCCGCGCCCACGGAACCGTGGTGACGCTGGCGTGCAGCGCGCCGGACGAGCACTGCTTCTGCACCAATTTCGGCATCGACGCGGCGAATCCTCAGGGCGACGCGTCGGCGTGGATCGTGGAGGAGACGCTGTTCCTGCGCGCCAACACCGAAAAGGGCGAAAGGCTCATCGCCGGTCTGGAGGACGCGGAGTCCTCGAAGGTGGAGGGAATGCAGGCGGAGATTCGCGCCGTCGCCGAAAGGCTGCCCTTCGGCAGGCTGAATCTGGAGGGCTTCGACGGCGAGCATCTGATGGAGAAATTCCAAAGCCCCAAGTGGGCGGAGCTGAGCCGCGCCTGCATGGGCTGCGGTACCTGCACGTTCGTCTGCCCCACCTGTCAGTGCTACGACATTCGGGACTTCGACACCGGCGCGGGCGGCATTCAGCGCTATCGCTGCTGGGACAGCTGCATGTACTCCGACTTTACGCTGATGGCCCACGGCACCAACCGCCCGACCCAGCTGGAACGCTTCCGCCAGCGGTTCATGCACAAGCTGGTCTACTTCCCGTCCCGCAACGAGGGGCTCTATTCCTGCGTGGGCTGCGGCCGCTGTCTGGCGCGCTGCCCGCAGTCGCTGAACATCGTGAAGGTCATCAAGGCTCTGGGGGTGAACGCGGATGAATGACAATATTCTGCCGATGCTGGGCGTCGTGACGGAGATTCGGGTGGATACGCCCGACATCAAGACCTTCCGCGTGGAGGCGCTGGAGGGCGGCAAGTGCTTTGAGCACATGCCCGGCCAGTGCGCCATGCTGTCCATTCCCGGCGTGGGCGAGGCCATGTTCTCCATCACCTCCTCGCCGACGGTGAAGGAGTATCAGGAGTTTTCCATCAAGAAGTGCGGCTGCCTGACGAGCTGGCTGCATCAGATGGACGTGGGTCAGCAGATCACCATCCGCGGCCCCTACGGAAAGCCGTTTCCCGTGGACGACGAGCTGAAGGGCAGGGATCTGCTGTTCATCGCCGGCGGCGTGGGACTGGCCCCGCTGCATTCGGTCATCAACTACGTGCTGGACAAGCGCGATTCCTACGGCAAGGTGGACGTGGTGTACGGCTCCCGCTCCAAGGAGGATCTGCTGGATCTGGAGGAAATTCAGACCCGCTGGATGGATCCGAAGAACGATATCGACGTGCATCTGACCATCGACCGCGCGCAGGAGGGCTGGGACGGTCATGTAGCCTTCGTGCCCACCTATGTCAAGGAGCTGGGCTTCGACCCCAACAAGACGGTGCTGGTGTGCGGCCCGCCGATCATGATTAAATTCGTGCTTCAGGCGCTGACGGAGCTGGGCTTTGTAAAGACGCAGATTTACACCACCATGGAGCTGCGCATGAAGTGCGGCGTCGGCAAGTGCGGCCGCTGCAACATCGGCGACAAATACGTCTGCAAGGACGGCCCGGTGTTCCGCTTCGACGAGCTCGGCGAACTGCCCAACGAGTATTGACGGAGGAATGAATCCATGGCGAATATGGTCAATGTTTTCCTGTACGGAAAAAAATATGAGGTTCCCGGCGATCTGACGATTATGGAGGCCTTCGAGTACGCCGGCTATAAGCTGGTGCGCGGCGTGGGCTGCCGAAACGGCTTCTGCGGCGCGTGCGCCACGGTCTATCGCATCAGGGGCGACCGCGAGCTGAAGGCCTGTCTGGCCTGCTCGACCCAGGTGGCGGACAACATGTATGTGGCGACGCTGCCCTTCTTCCCGCTGGTGAAGGAGGGATACGACATCGAAAAGGTGCGTCCCGACCAGCAGATCATGATGCAGCTGTATCCCGAAATCTACTCCTGCGTGGGCTGCAACGCCTGCACCAAGAGCTGCTCTCAGGGGCTGAACGTCATGCAGTACATCGCTCACGCCCAGCGCGGCGAATACGACAAGTGCGCCGAGCTGTCCTTCGACTGCGTGATGTGCGGCATCTGCTCGTCCCGCTGTCCGGCGGGCATCTCCCATCCGCAGGTGGCCATGCTGGCGCGCCGCCTGAACGGCAAGTACATCGCGCCCGAGTCGCTGCATCTGACGAAGCGCGTTCAGGAGATCGAGGACGGACTGTGCACCGAGGCCATCGAGGCCATCATGGCCAAACCGGTGGAGGAGCTCAGGGAGCTCTACAACCATCGCGACATTGAAAAGTAAGGGGGCGGCAACATGATTTTCACTCAGGAAATGCTTCAGTCCATGAAAAAGGTCGAGGCCGCGCGCGAGGCGAACATCGCGCTGGAGCCGCGCCGCATGACCGCCGAGGAGAAGGACGCGCTGCTGGCCGAGTACCATCCCGACTATCGTTCCGACGGATTTACGACCATTCAGATCGGCCCCAACAGGGGTGAAAAGGCGCCTGTGGAGCTGGAACAGCTGCTGGAGGGCCGGCCCCGTGTGCTGGATCTGCACGTGGATCTGAACAGAATCGACTACGACGTGGACGTGCTGGTCATCGGCGGCGGCGGCGCGGGTTCCTCCGCGGCCATCGAGGCCCACGAGGCCGGCGCGAAGGTCATGATCGTCACCAAGCTGCGCATCGGCGACGCGAACACGATGATGGCCGAGGGCGGCATTCAGGCGGCGGACAAGCCCGGCGATTCCCCCGCGCAGCACTATCTGGATGTGATGGGCGGCGGACACTTCGTCAATCGCCCGGAGCTGGTGCGCAAGCTGGTTATGGACGGCCCCGGCGCGATCCAGTGGCTCAACCGGCTGGGCGTGGAGTTTGACAAGGAACCCGACGGCACGATGATTACCACCCACGGCGGCGGAACCTCCCGCAAGCGCATGCACGCGGCGGCGGACTACTCCGGCGCAGAGATCATGCGCACGCTGCGCGACGAGGTGCTCAACCGAAACATCCCCGTGGTGGATTTCACCGCGGCGGTGGAGCTGATTCTCGACGACGAGGGCAAGGCCGCGGGCGCGGTGCTGCTGAACATGGAGACCGGCGAGGTACTGGTGGCGCGCGCGAAGTGCGTGGTCATCGCCACCGGCGGCGCGGGACGCATGCACTATCAGGGCTTTCCCACGTCCAACCACTACGGCGCGACGGCGGACGGCCTGATTCTGGGCTATCGCGCGGGCGCGAAGCTGCTGTTCCAGGACACGCTTCAGTATCATCCCACCGGAGTGGCCTTTCCCCAGCAGATTTACGGCGCGCTGGTGACGGAGAAGGTGCGCTCCATGGGTGCGAAGCTGGTCAACAGCGAGGGCGAGGTCTATGTCCATCCGCTGGAAACCCGCGACGTGAACGCGGCGGCGGTTATCCGCGAGTGCACCACCCGCGGCAAGGGCGTGCCCACGCCCAACGGCGGCCGCGCGGTCTGGCTGGACACGCCGATGATTGACCGGATCCACGGAAAGG
Source organism: uncultured Eubacteriales bacterium (assembly GCA_900553265.1). Classification (GTDB taxonomy): domain Bacteria; phylum Bacillota; class Clostridia; order Christensenellales; family Aristaeellaceae; genus Faecivicinus. The sequence continues at coordinate 2,550 of USDD01000047.1, read as the reverse complement.
GCACGCTGGAGAAGCGCCTGCCGGCCATGCTGCGCATGTATCTGAAGTTCGGCATCGACATGCGCGAAACGCCCATCCTCGTCTATCCCACGCTGCACTATCAGAACGGCGGACTGGAGATCGGCGTAGACGGCATGACCTGCGTGGAGAACCTCTACGTGGCGGGCGAGGCCGTCGGCGGCATCCACGGGCGCAACCGCCTGATGGGCAACAGCCTGCTGGACGTGATCGTGTTCGGCCGCAACGCCGGACAGCAGGCCGGCGCGAAGTGCAGGAGCGTGCGGCTGGGCGAGCTCAGCCTCGAGCATGTGCGCAGGTATGAGGAGGCGCTGGCGCAGGCGAACATCCGCAGCGACGTTCCCTCGCCGAAGCTGCTGCCGGACTACACGAGAAAGGTCTGAGCGCGGCGCGGCCGCAGCTCTTCCGAACTCAGCAAAGGAGAATGAGCCAATGAGCAGTTTTCTGGCAATCTTTGTCATTGCGGCGATCGGCTATCTGATCGGCGGAATCAAAATTCGCGGCGTGGAGCTGGGCACGGCGGGCGTGCTGCTGGCAGCGCTGGTGTTCGGCCATTTTGGCGTGGAAATTCCCAGCGTGGTTCGCAATTTCGGACTGGCCACGTTCGTCGCCTCGGTGGGCTTCATCGCCGGGCCGAAGTTCTTCCGCGATTTCAGGAAAAACGCGAAGAACTACATCCTGCTGGGCTTTCTGATTATCCTCAGCGGCGCGCTGTGCTGCGTGCTGACGGTGAAAATCGGCGGCATCAGACCCGAGCTGGCCGTGGGGCTGCTGACGGGCGCACTCACCAGCACGCCGGGTCTGGCGGCGGCGCAGGAGGCGGCGGGAGAAATGTCGGCGCTGGCCACCACAGGCTATGCCATCGCCTATCCCTTCGGCGTGGTTGGCGTGGTGCTGTTTGTGCAGCTGATTCCCAAGATGCTTAAAATCGACGTGGACGTGGAGCGCAGAAAGTTCGCTCAGGCCAATTCCGCCGAGATCGAGCCCTACAGGGGCAAGCTCGTCAACATCGACGGCGCGGGTTTCTTCGCCTTTACGCTGGCGCTTACGCTGGGCATTCTGCTGGGCAATGTGCGCGTTCCGCTGCCGGGCGGCGCGGAATTCTCGCTGGGAACCACCGGTGGCCCGCTGATCGTGGGCCTGCTGTTCGGCCACTATGCCCACATCGGCCCGGTGGACATTTCCATTTCCCATTCCATGCTGAAGGTGCTGCGCGAGCTGGGACTGATGCTGTTTCTGGTGGGCGCGGGCGTTCAGGGCGGCGCGGGCTTCGTGGAGACCCTCCGCAGCGAGGGCGGAATGCTGTTCGTTTACGGCGCGGTGATGACGCTGATTCCCATGCTCGTGGGCTATGTTGTGGCGGCAAAGCTGCTGAAGCTGAGCCTGTTCAACAACCTCGGCTCCATCACCGGCGGCATGACCAGCACGCCGGCGCTGGGTACGCTCATCGACGTGGCGGGCACCGACGACGTGGCCTCGGCCTACGCCGCCACCTATCCCATCGCGCTGGTCTCCGTGGTGCTCAGTTCGCAGTTCATCGTGCTGCTGATGCGGTAAAGAATACGCTTTGCGGGAGCCGTTCGAGAAAGAACGGCTCCCTTTTGAATTGACAGAAGATTGGGATTGTGTTACCATTGAGGCGACGAAGGGCTTTGACGAAGAAAGGGGAAAGACGATGAAAAGGATGTTCGCGCTGGGACTGGCGCTGCTGCTGTGCGGCTGTGCATTGGCGGAGGAACCGGAGCTGACCGAAACGCAGAGCGCGCTGCTGGAATACGCGATGCAGAAGCAGTCGCAGTACATCGAGCTCATTCTTTCGGATGTGATGGATTCCCTGTGGGATACGGTGGAGGACGAGAAGGAGACGCGCGCGCTTTTCGAGCAGATTCGCCCGGCTGCGCCCAAGGCGGCGATTCTGCTGACAACGAAGGCGGAGCTGACGCTGGAATCGCCGGAGGTGAAGCGGGATTTGCCCGTGGAGATGCTCCCGAACGTCTGCTTTAACCGAATGTACTACACGACGGAGAGCTCGGGATGCTGGTCGCTGGCGCGGATGTCCGCGATTACCGCACAGCTGGACACGGCGGACATTCCGGAAATGCCGGCGATTGCCTATGTGATCTTTGCCTACGACGTGGATCTGCCGGAGGTTGTGACGGCGTTTGTCTCGATGCCCTCGGGCGGAGCCATCGCCTACACCACCTTCGTCTATATTCCCGGCGAGCGCAGGATGAACGGCGGCGGATTCTTCGCGGCCGACGTCGTCTGCCATTGGGAAGAGGAAATTTTCGATAGCGTCATTCTGAATCCGCTGCCCGAGCAGGAAAAGTGACGAAGGAGGAAAGAAAATGAAGCGAATTGCGGCATGGATCGCGCTGATCTGCCTGTGGATCGGATCATGGGACGCTCCGCGTCGGAGAGGGCTCCTGTGCGCAGCGCTTCGCTGAGGAAGAAAATATAGACTATGTGATCGGCGAATGAAGAACGGCAGCGGCGGAGGAGCTTTCGCTCATCCCCGCGCACGGTCACGCC
>USDD01000046.1 GCA_900553265.1 uncultured Eubacteriales bacterium | reverse complement strand
GGCTCGATTTAAATTCGAGAGGGCTTCGGCCCTCTCGAGCTCTCCGTGGGTTTTTGACAGCCTGGAGCGGCGGAGGTTTCCCCTCCGCCGCCTTTTTTCATCTCTGCGCCCGTCCGGCGCTTTTCTTTTCATCGGAATTTCCATCTGATTTTTCGGGAATCCTCATAGAACCATCGGGAGGGATGCGCTGAATGCAGCAGGAGAAATTCATCATTGCGTCCAAAATGGACAAAACGCCGCTGTCGGTGCTGATGGTCACGCCCGACGGCGCGCCGAAGGGCCTCGTGCAGTTTTCCCACGGCATGGCCGAGCATAAGGAGCGCTATCTGCGCGTGATGTGCCTGCTGGCCGCCGAGGGCTACGCGAGCATCATCCACGACCATCGCGGCCACGGCGAGAGCGTGCGCGCGCAGGAGGATCTGGGCTATTTCTATCCGGCCGGCGCGGACGGCGTGACGGCCGACCTCGCGCAGGTGAACGCGCTGCTGCGCCGGCGCTTTCCCGGGCTGAAGCTGGTGATGGTGGGCCATAGCATGGGTTCGCTGGCGGCAAGAGCCTACGCCGCGGAGCATGGAGACACGCTGGATGGCCTGCTGCTGTCGGGCAGTCCCGGATATAACGCCGCCTGCGGCATGGGCAAGGCGCTGACGTGGGTGCTTCAGGGCGCGCATCTGGGCAATGACCGCGCCCGGAGTAAACTGATGGACGCCATGCTCAACGGCCCGTTCGAGAAGAATTTTCAGGGCGATTCACACTTTCTGTGGCTGAGCGCCGACCGAGACAATGTGCGCGCGTATGAGAACGACCCGCTGTGCGGATTCGGCTTTACGCTGAATGGCTATCGGGCGCTGCTGACGCTGATGCAGCGTGCCTATGATGAGAAAACGCGCCTGCCGGAGACGCTGCCGGTGCGGTTCATGTCCGGCGAGGACGACCCCTGCGCCCTCGGCCATAAGGGCTTCGATATGGCCAGAGAGAATATCGAAAAACGCGGCCCGAAAAACGTCGAAGCCAAGATGTACCCCGGCCTCCGCCACGAGATCTTCAATGAACGCTCGGACGAAGTGGATAATGATCTGTTGAAGTTTGTAGATAAAATTTGTCGCTAATACCACCTCCACCAAAAACGCGGCAGCAAAAGGAGAATCCAAGGAACCTAAGGTTCCTTGGCGGGTGCGGGCAGAGCCCGCCGCAGCCCAACTCCTCCAACGCCGCAGTCTGTCTCGTCCGTTTCCCCCGCCCGCCCGAACCGGAAAACGTCAGGGACGAAAAGCTCCAGATTTCCGCCAAAGCCATGCGGACGAATGAGGGCGGGCGCGCTATCTTCCGAGCGAATTTCCAAGGCGCAACTGCACCTTGGAAACAGCCGGAACAGTAGCTACTGCTGTTTTATATTGCATCAAATGAATAACAACAATAAAGAAACTATACAAGATAATAGAAATTTAAGTGTTATGAGAAATTATAGTTGACAAGAGCTACTTAGATGAGTATAATATGCTTGAGAGGAGGGAAGATATGGTAACCAAAGAGGAACTGCTGAAACGGAAAGAAAGGCTGCAAAAGTATCTTTCACTGGTTCGGACGACAGCAGGTTGGAGCACTTCAGAGTTGGGAGAGAAGCTGGGCGTTTCACGACAGATGATAAGTAATTTGGAGAACGGACGCAATGAGATGACGGTGATGCAGTATCGGGCAATTCGAAATGTGCTTTCTGAAGAAATAGAAGAAGCGCCAGAAAATGAGATGAAGATGCTGAATGACGTCATACGGGTTCTGGTGGACTTTCCCGAGAATTACAGTGAGGAGGAAAAAGAAAGCGTTTTATCCGATGCGAAGCTTCTTGCACCATCAATCGTCGCGCGAAAGACAACTAGACTGATTGCTTCAGAAAAGTGGTGCGTATTGGCAGGAGCGCTTCTTGCAGCAACAGTAGCGATGGCAGGAATGAAAAAAACTGGAAAAAGTAAGGAGGAAGAATATGAGAAGGAAAAAGAATAAGCAGAGGGAGAAAACAAAGGTTGTATGGAAAGTCATTGGAGGTGTATTGCTAGCAGTCGTAACCATTGGAGGAGTCGTTTATTGTCTGTATAGGAAAGCTCGAAACGGTGAAGTAATCGAACCAGAAAGCTATATGGCAGTAGGATTTGATAAAGAAGAATTAGAGAATGTAAGGAGTTTGGTGCCAGAAGAAAAGAAGGAAGTATTTGAAGAGAACATAGAAGAAACCCAGGAAAATGAAGCGGAATGCCTTGAATTTTGGAGAAGACCTCATCTGAGAAATTTAAGAGAAGGACAGCATCCTTCACAAGAAAAAAAAGAGCAAATGGAAAAATTAGGAATCGAGCATGGAGAAAATCAAACATACGTCAATGGAACGAATGTGAATGTACTTCGGGAGAAAATAGCTTCATAACAGGAGAATAATGTTAGAAGAGAACAAAGGAGACGATTTAATTGAATCGCCTCCTTTGTGTTAATTTTTACTCCTTCAGCACATCCCAATTTCTCACCAGATAGTCCACCCCGCTGACCACCGTCATTGCCGCGCTGACGTACATCACCGCGTCCGCAAAAACCGCGCCGCCGTGCCCCAGCAGTCCCTCCCCGCTCACGGGAACGAGCAGCAGAAGCAGCATCACCGCGGCCATCTGCGTGACGGTCTTGATCTTGCCCAGCATGCCCGCGGCGATCACCCGTCCGTTCTCCACGGCGATGAGCCTCAGGCCGCTGATGGCGAACTCCCGGGCCAGCATGACGATGCACACCCACGCCGGCATGCGCCCCTGAGAGGTCAGCACCACCAGCGCGGACATCACCAGCAGCTTGTCGGCGATGGGATCGATGAATTTGCCGAAATTGGTCACCAGATTGCGCGCCCGGGCGATTTTGCCGTCCAGCATGTCCGTCAGCGACGCCAGCGCGAACACCGCCAGTGCGGCGTACTGCGCCCACGCCGCGTTCATCAGCGCGAAAATCACGAAAATGGGAATCATGCAGATGCGCAGCATGGAAAGTTTGTTGGGAAGATTCATTTCCACCCCTCCTCAGAGCACTTTGCCCGTCAGATCGTATGCGTCCGCGCCGGTGATGCGAACCTGCACGTACTCGCCGGGCTTCAGCGCCCGCTGGGATTCCAGCCAGATGCAGCCGTCGCTCTCCGGCGCTTCGTAAATGGAGCGGCCGTAGGGCCGGCCGTCCTCGTCGAAGCCGTCCACCAGCACCTCGCAGACCGTGCCGACGCGCGCCTCATTGACCTCCATGGACACCGCCTGCTGGAGCATCATCAGCTGATCCAGCCGCGCGATTTTGACCTCCTCGTCGATCTGATCGGGCATCGCCGCCGCGGGCGTGCCCTCCTCCGGCGAATAGGTGAACGCGCCCAGCCGATCGAACCGTGCGTCCTTCACGAACTGTAAAAGCTCCTCGAACTCCGCGTCCGTCTCGCCCGGGAAGCCCACGATCATCGTCGTGCGCACGATCAGCCCCCGGCGGCGGCACTCGGCGATGCGGCTTTTGATCCATTCCGAGCTGCCGCGGCGGTTCATGCGGCGCAGCAGCCGGTCGTTGATGTGCTGAAGAGGAAGATCCAGATACGGCGCGACCTTCGGAAGATCCGCGATGGCGTCCAGCAGGCGATCGTCCGTGGAATCGGGATAGCAGTACAGCACGCGCACCCAGTGCACGCCCTCGATGTCGGACACGGCCTTCAGCAGCTCCGGCAGCAGCAGCTTCCCGTCGCCCAGATCGCAGCCGTAGCGCGACGTGTCCTGCGCAATCAGCGTCAGCTCCGTCACGCCCGACTCGGCCAGCCGGCGGCACTCGTCCACGATGTCGTCGAAGGGGCGCGAGGCGTAGCCGCCGCGGATCAGCGGAATGGCGCAGTAGGTGCAGCGGTTGTCGCAGCCGTCGGAGATTTTCACGAAGGCGGAATAGCCCGGCGTGGTCAGAATGCGCGGTGTGTGCAGGAAGCGCGCGCCGTTCTGAATGTAGCAGGGGCGCTGACCGTCCGCCGCGTCGGCGAGCATCTGGCTCAGGCGCGCGTAGTCCGCCACACCCATGATGCCGTCGATCTCGGGAATCTCGTCCATCAGCGCGTCGGGATAGCGCTGGGCCAGACAGCCGGTGACGAACAGCTTCTGAAGCCTTCCGGACTTTCTGTATTGAGCCATGTCGAAAATGGCCTCGATGGACTCCTCCTTCGCGGACTCGATGAAGCCGCAGGTGTTGACGAAGATGACGTCGGCCTCGGCGGGATCGGCGACGATTTCCATGCCGCGCTGAGCCAGCATGCCCAGCAGATTTTCAGAATCCACGCGATTCTTCGCGCAGCCCAGCGAGACCAGACCAACCTTGGTGATGGACATGATATTCCTCCTATCTGTGGACGGGGGAGCAAGCTCCCCCGCCACTGCCACCCCTACCAGTTTCCGCTAAAATCCTTTGGATTTTCGGGCGCGGAAACTGCAAGGCAGAAATTTTTCTTCCGGAAAATGGGATTTTCCTGCATAAAAATTTCCCCGCGGCCGCCGCACATGTCGCCGGCCGCGATTTCACTTCGAGAGGGCCGAAGCCCTCTCGAGCTCTCCCGAGGGGAGTACAAACAACAAATTACCACCATAATTATATCTCTTTTATTTCAAAAAAGCAAGACCGCCCCTCCGATTGGGAACCAATGTCAAAACCTTTATGACATTTTTACACTTTTATTAGAACATCGCCCGCTTCTTGACGCGCCTGTTCGCCGCGTGCTATACTGATTGAAATATCTCAAAATTGTCGAAAAGAGGGGGAAGAGGTCGATTTGAGGCGATGGCTGCGCAGGTATCCCCAGACGCTGGCGTTTCTGATGTTCCTGCCCGTGGGCGGAATGTACTTTCTGTCCCAGTGGATGGGCCTTGAGCATCGCGTGATCCATCTGCCGCTGGACGACCGCATTCCCTTCGTGCCGGCGTTCATCGTGCCCTACATCCTCTGGTACCCCTACGTGCCCGGCATGCTGCTGACCACCTGCTTCCGCGACCGCGGCGCGTTTCGCCGGCAGGCGTGGACGCTGTTTTCCGGCATGCTGCTGTCCACGGCGTTTTTCCTGATCTGCCCCACCTGCATCGACTTCCGCCCGGACGCGGCGGGGCCGGGACTGCTGCGATGGCTGTGCCGGTTCATCTACGCCCACGACCGGCCGGTGAACGTGCTGCCGAGTCTGCACTGCTATGAGGCGCTGGCCGTCCATCTGGGGGCCTTCGGCGCGGGCCGAGGAAGAAAAATGCCCGTCCGCCGCGCGCTGTCGGCGGCGCTGGTGATCCTCATCTGCCTGTCCACCGTGTTTGTGAAGCAGCATTCCGCAGCCGATCTCGCCGCGGGCTGCGGCCTCGCCGCCGGAATCTACGCGCTGGTGCGCGCGTTCGAAAGAAGAAAGCAGAGCCGCCGCGCTCTGAGAGGGGAGCATTCATGATTATCCGTCCGTTCAACGCCGTGTTTTTCGCGGTGATGGCCCTCGTCGCCGCGCTGGCGATGGGGCTGAAGCACTTCGCCCAGACCCATTCCCGCGGCCGGAGCCGCGCGCTGCTGACGGCGATCTGTGCCTGCAACATCGTCTTTTTCTTCATCTATAAGGGCTTTCTCTCCGTGGACCCCGAATTTCTGGCCGTCAGCGGGCAGGAAAAATTCAACTGGTTCAGCGAGCTGCCCCTCCAGCTGTGCAACATCAACATGTTCTTAATTCCCATCGGCGTGCTGACCCATCGAAAATCCGTGATGGGCTTTTCCTTTTATATGGCGCCGCTGGGCGCGATGCTGGCCATGCTGTTTCCGGAATCGGCCTTCACGGGCTATTCGCTGCTGCTGCCGCGCATTCTGGGCTTCTACGGCACCCACGCCCTGCTGGTGGCCTGCGGCCTTTCGCTGGCGGGCATGGATTTCTACCAGCCGAGCATGAAGGAAGCGCCCCGGGTGTTGGGCGTGTACGTCACGCTGACCCTCGCCGCCCACGCGCTGAACATGATTCTGCGCGCCACGGTCTGCCCCGAGGCCAACTATTTCTACACCTACGGCGCGGACATCAGCGTGCTGAACCTGTTCTGGCGCATGATTCCCCATCCGCTGCTCTACGAGCTGCCCGCGCCGCTGCTGCTGCTGGCGTACATGTCCCTCGTGCAGCTGCTGCGCAGCGGCTTTGCCCGCGCCGCCCGGCACAGGGAAGCCCGAGCGTGAAAAAGCGCTCTCTCCATTTTTGTTGGAGAGAGCGCTTTTATACCTATTTCGCGCGACGGGCGGGCCATTCCTGCTGGATCAGCTCCACGACCACCGGCGACAGCAGCGCCACGGCGATCAGATTGGGGATGGACATCAGCGCGTTGAAGGTGTCGGCGACATTCCAGATCAGTTCCAGCTCCAGCGTCGCGCCCAGAATGGCGACCAGTGAATAGACGATCAGGAAGGGCTTCCCGGCGCGGCTGCCGAACAGATATTCCACACAGCGTAGCCCGTAGAGTCCCCAGCCGAGAATGGTCGAAAACGCGAAGCAGCACAGCACCAGCGCGGCCAGCAGCGAAGCGACGCTGCCGTAGCTTCGGATAAAGCCCTCGATGGTCAGCTCCGCGCCGGCGGCGGCACCGTAATGCACCTCCACGCCGCTGCACAGGATCACCAGCGCCGTCAGCGTGCAGATGACCATGGAGGCGACGAAGACCTCAAAAATGCCGAACAGGCCCTGCCGGACGGGGCTGTCCGTGTCGGCGGTGGCGTGGGCGATGGAGGCGGTGCCCAGACCGGCCTCGTTGGAGAAAATTCCCCGGGCGACGCCGCTGCGCATGGTCAGAAGCATGCTGCCCACCAGTCCTCCGGTGACGGAGCGCGGCTGAAACGCGCCCTGGAAGATGGATGAAAACACCTGCGGAAGGCTTCTCCAATGGAGCAGCACCACGCCCAGCGCCATGGCGATATAGAGAATGGCCATGAACGGAACCAGCCGCTCGGTGACGCTTCCGATGCGCTGAATGCCGCCCAGAAGCACTACGGCGATGGCGGCGCTGAGCGCCGCGCCGATGAATAGGTTCAGAACCTCGCTTCTCGGCTCCGCGCCGCAGCTCCTCAGCGCGGAGTTCACCGCGCCGACGATGGAGCTGACCTGGGTGGCGTTTCCCGTGCCGAGCATCGCCAGCACGCCGAACGCCGCGAAGGTTCCGGCCAGCCACAGCCATTTTCTGCCCAGACCGTTTTTGATGAAGTACATCGGGCCGCCCACCCAATCGCCCTGGGCGTTTCGCTCGCGGAAGCGGACGGCCAGCGTGACCTCTGCGAACTTCGTGCACATGCCAAGCAGCGCCGAAACCCAGATCCAGAACACCGCGCCGGGCCCGCCCAGCGCCACGGCGCCGGCCACGCCCGCGATGTTCCCCACGCCGACGGTGGCCGCCAGCGCGGTGCAGACCGCCTGAAAGGGCGTGACGGAGCCCTCTTTCGCCGTCCTTTTTTCAAAGATTCGGCCGATGGTTTCGCGCATCGCCTCGGGAAAGCGGCGCAGCTGAACGGCGCGGGTGCGCAGCGTCAGATACAGTCCTACGCCCAGAATCATACCGATTGCGGGAACGCCCCAGACGAAGCCGTTGACGGCGTCGTGGATTCGGATGAAGGTTTCCAGCATGTTTTCACCTGCTTTTTATGCTTCTCCGATGGACATCAATCCGCAAAAAACGCATGGAGGAAAAAGGACTCCCCAGCCGGGCAAGGCAGCCTTGAACTCTATGCGGCAGAAACGCCGGTTCCATCGGAAAATGAATGGGGAAAAAAGGAAAGCGATCTCATGGACGCGGCGGCAGAAAACGCTTCTCTGCCGCCGCGCGTCGGGAAAAATCAGCCCATCAGCAGATCCAGGACGTACATTTCGAGCTTTTCGTAGTTGCGCTCGGCAATGCACTTGTCGCGATAGGCGTTGTCGAACTGGCGCGCCTTTTCCTCCAGGCGCCTGAAGATGTGCAGGCTGTTCTGAATGTGGCGATAGCAGTCGTCGATCTTTTGCGTGCGCATGACCTTGACGTCCAGGCCGACGAACTCGCCGCGGCTGCCGTAGTTGTTGTCCAGCAGTACCTTCACCTGATTGAACGCGCCGCGGAGGTTTTCCACGCCGAAGGCCTTGTCCTGATCGTAGCGCATGCCGTTCTGGTCGTTGAGATGGACGCTCCACAGCTTGCCCATGGCGATGCCGAAGGCGATTTCGATGGCCGGATCCAGTCCCGCGAGGATGGCGTGAGCGGATTCCAGCACCGCACCCACGCGGTCGGGATCCACCGTGGCCGCCGCGAGACCCATCACGTGGCCCAGCGTGGGGCAGAAGCTGCGATCGATGGGCTCGTTGGGCTTGGGCTCCACGAGCACCTTGATGCGGCTGTCGTACCTGAGAATTTCGTTGACTGCGTCGATCAGCCGACGGACGCCCAGCACGGGATCCTTGGATTCGGCACAGAGCGTGCCCTCGCGGGCCAGCCACAGCACGATCTTGTCGCAGCCCAGCGCGTTGGCGATGTCCACCGAGCGCCTGGCGCGCCACATGGCGAACTCGCGATCCTCGGCGCTGTTGGAGGTGAAGCCGCCGTCCGTCGTGTGCGGATCCATCCACAGGCGCGGCGCGACGAATTCCGCTGCGAGGCCCTGAGCGTCCAGCGCCGCGCGAACCTGCTTTGCCTCGGCGATGATCTCGCCCTCGGTCATGTTGTTCAGGTTCGGAACCGCGTCGTCGTCGTGAAACTGCACGCCGTCCAAGCCGATTTCCTTGAATTTGCGGAACTTCTCCTCCAGCGGAATGCTGGGGCGAACCTCGGGGCCGAAGGCGTCCGCGCCCTCGTGAACGTTCCAGGGACCTACCGTAAAACGAAACTGTGCCATTGAAAATACGCTCCTTTACTCTTCTACGCGAACCCACGCGCGGCTTTGGCTGCTGGCGACGCAGCATTCCGTCAGCCGGACGATGTGAGCGGCGTCCTCCAGCGTGGCGAAGCACGGCGTCTCGCCCAGCAGAATGTGGCGGTAAAAACCGCGGATATTGTTCAGAAACGCGTCGTTCCATCCCTCGGGATGACCCTTGGACAGGCCGGTACAGGCCCGGGCCTGGGGCGAGAGAATGGCGGGATCGCGCAGCACGACGGAGTTTTCGCCGTTTCTGCGGCCGACCCACATGCGGTCGTTCTGCTCCTGATTCCACATCAGGGATTCCTTCGAGCCGCTGATCTCCACCTGGAAATAGCATCCATGGCCCGCGGAGACCTCGGAGACGGTGTAGGAGCCGGTGGCTCCGCCGGAGAGACGGAAGATCACGGAGGCGTAATCCTCGTTTTTGACCGGCACCTCTTCGCAGGGGGTCTCCCTGCCCGTGGAGAAAGTCTCCGTCTGCTTCAGCGGCTTCTTGCGCACGGGGAAGGTCGTGCGCAGATCGGCCACCAGCTCCACAATGCGCTCGCCGGTGACGTGCTCCACCAGATCCATCCAGTGGCTGCCGATGTCGGCGACGCAGCAGGACGGGCCGGCGATTTCCGGCTCCAGCCGCCAGCTGTAATCCAGATCGTAAAGAAGCCAGTCCTGAAGATAGCAGCCGTGCACGCCGTTGATTTTGCCGACCTCGCCGGAGGCGACGCGGGCGCGCATTTCCTGAACCATGGGATTCATGCGATAGTTGAAGTTCACCGCCGCGACGCTCTCCGGGTGCGCGCGATGCACCTCCAGCAGCGACTGCGCCTCCTGAAAATTCAGCGCCAGCGGCTTTTCGGACAGCAGATGCTTTCCCGCCGCCAGAATCTTCTTGTTGATCTCGGTGTGCAGATTGTTGGGTGTGCAGTTATGGATTACTTCGATTTCAGGATCCTCCAGCAGCGCGTCGATGGACGCGTAGCATTTGGGAACCTGATAGTATTCCGCCTTCCTGCGCGCGAGTTCCTCGTTCGCGTCGGCAACGGCCCAGAGCTCGCATTCCGGGATGCGGCGCACGGCGTCGATGTGGCTCGCGCCGATGTAGCCCATGCCCAGAATGCCGGTCTTCAGCTTCTTCATGCCGCTCACCGCCAATGCTCGCGGAGATACTTCATGCTGATGGCGGCGCTCTCCTTGTGGGTAAAGCGGGTGCGATCCAGCTCCGCGCAGAGATAGCCGTCGTAATGGACGCTGCGGAGGATGTCGAAGATCTTCGGGAAGTCCACGTCGCCCTCGCCCAGCTCGCGGAAGTTCTCATAGACCTCCACGCCGTCCTGCATCACGCCGCCCTGCATGGTTCCGGTGATGTCCTTGAGATGGGTGAAGCGCACCCGATCCTTGTAGCGGTCGATGATCTTCACGGGGTCGCACTTGCCGGCAACCAGATGGGCGGTGTCCGGCGCGAAGCCCACCAGTGCGGGATCCGTGTGCTCCATCACGTAGTCGATTTCCGATTCGTACATGATGGTCGTGTTGTGATGGGGATGCACGCAGGGCAGAATGCCGTAGTCCTTGCAGATGCTGCCGTAGTCGATGATGGTCTTGGAGGCGTAGATCAGATCGTCGTGGGTGGCGGGAATGGGCGACCACACGCCCTGAACGGTGATGGTCTTGATGCCGCAGTCCCGAACGAAGCCTATCTTGTCCTTCAGCTCGGCAATGTCGTCGTCGTGCTTTCCGGTCAGATGGAAGTAGAAGCTGATGGGATGGATGTTGTATTCGTCGCAGATCGACTTGAAATCCTCGGGGCTGTCCTTGAAGGTGTCGATGAACGCCTTGACGCTTTCGAAGTATTCAAAGCCCACCTCGGACATGTCCTTGCAGGACTGAATGAACTCCTCGCGGGACTGAGTTCCCCACGGCCACTGGGCATAGGCAAACTTTGCAGACACGGAAATGACCTCCTTGCAGAAATCGAGTTTCTTCTATAATATAGTGCTTGCTTCTTACAGCGCCTTCGCGGCCTGACGGATTTTTTCGATGACCTCCGCAAGATCCGCGTCTGTCCAGTCGCAGTTGAGCATCTGATAGACCGTGCGGCTGAGGATGTCCAGCGTCCGGGGGCAGCTGTCCTCTCGGGTGTCCAGGCGCAGGCCGGCGTTGGCGGGATTTTCGTAGGGGTTCATGGCGCTGATGTGCGCGCCGCGCTTTTCCAGAATGGGCGTCCATTCGCGGTAGACGTGCTTGCCGGTGTTGATGGGGCGGGTGCCGCCGATGAGCTTTTCAAACTTCTCCGCGGTGACCGCGTCGTCGAAGATAAACGGCAGGCACACGCCGCAGTCGCCGTCCAGATCGTTGGAGGGGTTCACCCGGAGCATGGGCAGATCGGCCACAGCCTCGGTGATGGCGCGCTTTACGCGGCGCAGATCGGCCAGAATGCCGTCCAGACGGGTCAGCTGCACGCGCAGAATCGCGCCGGTGACCTCGCTGACGCGCATGTTGGTTCCGGTGTACAGCGGCGCGGTGATGGGCGTTTCATAGGTCCAGAACGCGGAGCCGCAGTCGTGATAGATGATGGCGCGCTGATACAGGTCGATGTCGTTGGTGACCATCGCGCCGCCCTCTCCGGCGGAGATGATCTTGAAGTAGTTGAAGCTGTAGGCGCCGCAGTCGCCGATGGTGCCCAGGCGTTTGCCGTGGAAGCTGCCGCCGTCCGCCTGACACGCGTCCTCCACCACGTAGAAGCCATACTTCTCCTTCAGCTGCATCAGCCTCTCCATGTCGCAGGGGAAGCCCTGAATATGTACCGGGATGACGCACTTGGTGTTGGGCGTGATCTTGCGCTCCACGTCGTCCATGTCCAGCGTCATGGTCTCGTTGATCTCCGCCACCACGGGAATCGCGCCCACCGCCAGCGCCGCGATGGCCGTGGCGATGAAGGTGTAGCCGGGAACGATGACTTCGTCTCCGGGGCCCACGCCCAGCGCGGCCAGAGAGGCGATCAGCGCGCCGGTGCCGCTGGCAAGGCACAGACAGTGGTTCACGCCCATCTTCTCGCGCAGCTCGCGCTCAAAATTGTTGACCTCCTGCAGCTCGCCGCCGATGCGGAACAGCTGATGGCTCATCAGAACCTTGCGTACGGCCTCGACTTCGGGTTCGCCCATTCGAAACATGCTGTTTTCCTCCTTTGTCTATTTGGATTATCGGGAAATGCTTCCCATCTGCGATTTTTCCAGCAGGCGCAGGTAATTGCCCGCAAAGATTTTTTCCTTTGCCTCGTCGCTCAGCGGCGAGAAGGCCACGCGTCCGAAATCGAAGCGCGCGTCCAGATTGATGACGTCCGTTCCGAAGATCACACGATCCTCGCCTACCATCTCGACGATGTCCTCGATGCCCAGCTCGTTCCAGAGGCTGCCGCAGATCTCCAGATGGAAATTGGGAACCTCCCGGACGATGGGCGCGGCGCGGAAGGTCAGCTCCCGGCTGCCGCCGCCCTGATGGGCGCAGAGGATGTTCAGGCGCGGGTGGGTTTCCGCCATGTCCCGCAGCACCTCCAGCGTGGGCGTGTTGCCCCAGGTGTGGCAGAGGATCGGGCAGCCGGTCTCATTGGCGAAGTCAGTGGCGTAGCGATACACGGGCTCAGTATAATCGCCGTTGTAGCCGCCCAGAAATTTCAGCCCCACGAACGCCGGATTGCCGCCGAAGCGCTTCAGGTTCTCCCTGAGTACCTCCATTCCCTCGAAGGGCGCCACGGAGATGTAGCCGTAGATGCGGCCCGGGAAATCCTTCGCCGCGGCCGCTGCCGTCTCGTTGGCCCAGGTGGTCATGGAGTCGATAATCATGTGCGGCGCGGTGACGCAGCAGTTCACGCCCATCTCATCGTAGACGCGGATCACGGATTCCACGGTGGTGAAGTCGGGCTTCTGATGCCAGCCATTCTTGTAATACGGCGCGAGATGCGTGTGCGCGTCGATGATGAACGGACTCAGTGGCTTGCCCTGAAAGGCCTGATCGCGGATGCTCATCGAAGAATCCCTCCTTCCAGGCGTTCGAAGTTTCCGTGGGCGATGTTCTCGCGGTCGGCCTGGGAAATTTCCGCGTAGAGCAGCAGACCCAGCGCGCCGGCGGGAACAAAATGGGGAAGACCCGAGCCGAACAGCAGCCGCGTGCTGCCGAATTTTTCGACGATTTCTTCAATGCCGCCGCAGTCCAGCATGGTGCTCATGTCAAAATAAACGTTGGAGGTATGCTTCAGAAGGGGATAGATCGTACGGCTCTCGTTCAGGCCGTATCGAACCAGAATCATCGGAACGTTGGGATAGGCGCGCGCCATTTCGGGAAGCGCGTGGAAAAACTCCGGGGAATAGCCGCCGTCGATAATCAGCGGCATGCGCAGCTCGTTCAGCGGCGCGAGCAGATCCTGGGCGTAGAACGTGTCCATCCAGAAATGGGGCTGCGGCCCTTGCGTCACGCGGACGGCCGACGGCTTCGCTGCGCGAAGGCGCTCCTGAACCGTACCCGTGCCCGGAATGCCCAGACTGTCCAGCGTCGGCTCCAGCAGCAGGCACGGCTTGAGCCGGCCTCCGGACGCGCGGGCGACGTCGAGCATGCGCGCGTTGCCCTCCTCGGGCGAGCGGTCGGCCAGCATGTGGCAGGTCACGGCCGCGTTGATACGGTAATCGTCCAGACAGGAAATGAGGGCCTCCTCCGTCGTAAAGCGCCATGCCTTGGTCGGCGCGCCGATGACGGCGTTGATATCAATGATATGCATGGTTTCACCTCCACACCGCAATTATACATATTAGCTTTATAAAAGTCAAGGGTATTTTCAAAATAAATCGATATAAAAGATATTTATTCAAGGCGTGTTTTAACATGATATTCCGCTGCAATTTATAAAATGCCTCGGATTTACAGACATATATAAATGTGCTATACTTATCTGGAGAGAAAGAAGAGGAGTGATCCATATGATGGAACTCAATCGCCTCGACGCACCGGAGCTGCACAGGCGAACACTGTGGCATCTCTTTCAGGAGGGACAGGCCACGCGCCAGTCGCTGAAGGACGCACTGGGCTGCACGCTGCTGACCGCGTCCAAGGCGGTGACGGCGCTGCTGGAGAGCGGGTTGCTGGTGGTGGACGGAACCGTCTCCTCCGCCATGGGCCGGCGCAAGAGTGTGCTGAAGCTCAATCCGCGCCATCGGCTGTGCCTGTGCGCGGACATCGGCTATGGCAGCCTCAAGGTCGCGCTGGTGCGCTTCAACGGCGAAATCGAAAAGAAAATCATCATTCCCGGCCTGCCCGATCCCATTCAGAGCGGAATTCCCTATGAGGAACTGCTGCGCGTCATGGAGGCGCTGATTCTCGAGGCCGGGTGCGAGCGCATTCTCGGCGTGGGCGTGGGCATCAGCGGCATGGTGCACTTCGAGTCGGGCCGCGTGCTGTTCTGCCCCAACATTCAGGGCTTCGAGGATCGGCCGCTGGCGGGCGAGCTGGAGGAGCGCTTCGGCCTGCCGGTGCTGCTGGACACGTCCGCGCGCTGCATGACCATGGGCGAATACTATTTCGGCGCGGGCCGGGGCGTGCCCAACCAGATGCTCCTGTCGCTGGGAACGGGCAGCATCGCGGCGGGACTGCTGGCCAACGGCCGGATCTATCGCGGGCCCGAGGGCTTCGCCGGGGAGATCGGCCACACCTGCGTCCGGCCCGGCGTGCGCCGCTCGCGCTGCTCCTGCGGCCGGTACGACTGCCTGGAGCTGTACGCCTCGCTGCAGATGCTCCGCGCCAACATCGAAGACAGCCTGCGCCGGTTCGAGGGCTATTCCGTCGCGAAGCGGATGCTCGGCGACGAGCCGCTGACGCTGGAGTGCATGCGCGAATTCGTGCTGTCGGGCGATCCCGTGGTGGAGGAGTGCTTCCAGAGCGCGCTGAACGACGTGGCCTCGGTGCTGGTGGGCGCGGTCAATCTTTTCACTCCGTCGCTGGTCGTTCTGGGGGGCGGCTTTCCCCATTTCTTCCCGCAGATCGTCGACGAGCTCCAGCAGAGGGTACTTTCGGCGTGCCTTCCGCCCATGCACACCCGGCTTCGGCTGACGGGCGCGGCGCTGGGAGAGGACGCGTCCCTGCGCGGCGCGGCCGGTATGCTGATTCAAAACTACCTGATGCATAACTGAAAATTTCGCAAAATTCGTATAAGTGCATTTTGCGGCACATATATTGGAAATCATGTATAACACAAGTTGTAATAAATGCTTGTTTGCGTAATCTAAAGTCAAAAAATGCAAAACAAGGCAAAAATTGCAACTTGCGTTCTGTTTTTCGCTGTAGTAAAGTTTTAGAAGACAGCTTGTGCAGTATTGAACAAAATCGAGCTGTAAAGATTCGGAGGTGCTACGTTGAAGGTAAATAATACGGACAGCCTGACGTTCAAAGAGACGCAGGCAAAGACGCCTTTTCTGAAGCGGGTCTATCAGGATCGCTGGTATCTGCTGTTCCTGCTTCCGGCGGCGCTGCTGCTGCTGCTGTTCTGCTATCTTCCGATGTACGGCCTTCTGATCGCCTTTCAGGATTACAAGATCGGCGCGAACATCCTCGCCTTCGACGGAAGCGTCCGCTGGGTGGGTCTGGCCAATTTTACCGAGTTCTTCAATTCCTATTTCTGCGGGCGCGTGATTAAAAACACGCTGCGCCTGAGCCTCAAATTCCTCCTCTATGGCGGCTGGGTTTCTCCGGTGGTGGCCATTCTGCTCAACGAAATCCGCCTGTCGTGGCTGAAGCGGACGCTCCAGACCTCCTATTATCTGCCCTATTTCATCTCCACGGCCATCGTCGTGGCGGTGATGACCATGCTGGTGGGCACGAGCGGTCCCATCGCCCAGATCGTGAAGCTGACCGGCGGCAAGGCGGCGAATCTGATGAATTCCGCCGATTCCTTCGACGCGCTGTACGTCATATCGGGCATCTGGTCGGGCTTTGGCTATTCGTCGGTGATGTATCTGGCGGCCATATCCAACGTCAACGTCCAGCTCTACGAGGCGGTGGAGATCGACGGCGGCAACCGCTTCCATCGCATGTGGCACGTTACGCTGCCGGCCATCCTGCCCACGTTCAGCATTCTGCTGATTCTCCAGGTAGGCGGACTGATGAACTCCAGCTTCGACAAGATCGTGCTGATGTACAACACCTACACCATGGACAGGGCCGACACCATCGGCACTTACATCTATCGCGTCGGATTGCAGGACGCGCGCTACAGCTACACCTCCGCGGTGGGTCTGTTCTCCAACATCATCAATTTCGTACTGGTCTGCGGCGCGAACTGGGTCTCCAACCGGGTTTCGTCCAGCGGACTGTGGTGAGGAGGCGTAGGCATGAGTAAGAGCATTTCCGCAAGAACGCCCCGGCAGAACCGTGTGCGGCACGGCTCGCTGGCCGTGGATATCCTCATCAACGCCTGCATGATCGTGCTGGGCCTGCTGACCGTCTATCCCGTATGGTACGTGCTCATCAATTCCATGAGCGATCCTCAGGCCGTCATGAGCGGATCGGTGACGCTGATTCCCAGGGGCTTTTCGCTGGACGCCTATCGCAAGACCCTCTCGTCCGCGGCCATGGTTCGTGCGTTCTTCAATTCCGTGGGCTTCACGGCGGTGATTACGTTGCTGAATCTGTTTGTGTCCATGACCTGCGGCTTCGCCCTTTCCAAGCGCCGGCTGGTCTGGAAGAAGGGCATCACCTTCTTCGTGATGTTACCCATGTGGTTCAGCGCGGGCCTGATTCCGTCGTTCATCACCATGGGCAAGCTGGGCATGTACAACACCGTCTGGGCCATCGTGCTGCCCTCGGCGCTGAGCGTGTACAACATCATTCTGGCGCGCACGGCCATCGTCGGAATCCCCACCACGCTGTACGAGGCGGCGGAGATCGACGGCGCGACGGTGCCCCAGGTGTTCGTCAACATCGTGCTGCCCCTGTCAAAGGCCATCATGGCGGTGCTGGGACTGTACACCGCGCTGGCGGCGTGGAACAACTGGTTTTCCTACGTGGTGTATCTGCCCAAGCATCCGGAGATGCATCCGCTTCAGTATTTCCTGGTCAAGGCGCTGCTCTGGGGCAACGCTCAGACGGAGCTGAAGGCCGACATGACCGACTTCGCCCAGGCGGCGGAGCGCGTCCGCGGCGCGGCGGTGGCGGCACAGATGAAGTACGCCGTGGTCGTGTGCGGCACGCTGCCCATCATGTGCGTCTATCCCTTCATTCAGAAGTATTTCGTCAAGGGCGTCATGCTCGGCTCCCTGAAGGAGTAAGCTTCATCACTGAATTTTGCGGACGAGGTCCGTAAGAGAAATAGAAGGAGGTAATTTCATGAAAAAACTCGTAACCCTGCTGCTGGCATTCCTGATGCTGCTGACCATGCTCCCTGCGGCCCTCGCGGAGGAGGAAGTGGTGGAAATCACCATGCTCCTGGCCGACACGGCGGATGTGGATTATCCCTTTGACATGGAAGAGCGCCCGGTGCTCAAGAAGATCAACGAGATCGCCAAAGAGCGCTTCGGCATCACCATCAAGCTGGAAACCTGCATCACCTCTGAGTATGCCACCGTGGTCAACACCCGTCTGGCGGCCGGCGCCGATCTGCCCGACATCATTCGCTGCCAGACGCAGACTCCGTCGGATCTGATCAACTACTACAATCAGGGCCTGATCTACGATCTGAACGATTTCGCGGAGTACATGCCCAACTATCTCGCGGCCATCGAGCCCTATCCGGGCGTTCGCGCCGCGACGCAGGACGACGCGGGCCACCTGCTGGCCATCTCTCAGATCGTCGTCAATCCCCAGCACGTCACCAGCTGGCTGAACATCAACTATCAGTGGCTGGACAAGCTGGGTCTGGCGGTTCCCACCACGCCCGAGGAGCTCAAGAGCGTGCTGAAGGCCTTCCAGGAGAACGACATGAACGAAAACGGCGCGGCGGACGAGGTCATGAAGCTGACCGACTTCGGTGCGACGAACACCGCCATCTATCCCTACTTCGGCGAAGGCCAGATGCTGGGCGCCATCGATTCCTGGGGCGTGGACGCGGACGGCAAGATCTACAACACCATGGTCACCGACGCTGCCAGGGAATACGTGACCTACATGAACGACCTGTGGAACGAGGGGCTGATCTGGGATTCCTCCTTCTCCAGCCCCACCGCTGAGGAGAACACCCAGCTGCTCATCGAGCAGCGCGTTGCGGCCTTCGGCGGCGCCTTCTGGGACGGCCTGCTGATGGATGCCACCATGAACGCCTACGGCATGCGCACTGAGCTGGCTCCCATGAAGCCCCTGGGCGACAAGGTCGTCGTCCGCAACTACTCCGGCGGCCAGAAGTACGTCATCACCACCGGCTGCGCAGCGCCCGAGAAGGTCGCCGCGTACTTCGACTGGTTCTTCACCACCGAGGGCACTCAGATGTCCTACTACGGTGAGGCGGCTCCGGGCGGCGATTACTACGTCCGCGACACATCCAAGTACGATTCTCTGGGACTGACCGCCACCGAGTACGAGATGGTCGGCACCGACAAGTACTTTGAAGAGACGGTCAACGAGCCCCGCCTGAACGGCAAGCTGGGCGCGAACAGCATCTGGCCGCAGAACATGCCCGGCTACGCGGATCAGGTCGCCGCGGACTTCTACTTCGGCTATGACGCCGAGGCCTGCGGCCGCAACTGCGACGTGAAGTTCGTCACCGACCTGCTGAACTGGGCCATGGACAACGGCACGTCCGCGCCCCTGTTCTCCGCCGCCACCAACGAGCAGACGGAGGTGCTGACCAAGGCGCAGGATCTGTTCAACTACATGGACGAGCAGATGAAGGGCTTCATCAGCGGCGCGATCTCCCTGGATAACTGGGACGCGTATGTCGCTCAGTGCGAGACCATGGGTCTGGCGGACGTCATCGCTGTG
The DNA here is from genome assembly GCA_900553265.1 of uncultured Eubacteriales bacterium. GTDB lineage: Bacteria > Bacillota > Clostridia > Christensenellales > Aristaeellaceae > Faecivicinus. The sequence goes on along the minus strand of USDD01000046.1, from coordinate 2,412 downwards.
ATGCAGGCCCGCTACGACGCGGCCAACGCGTAAACCTTCCTCCTTTCGCCCGAGGAGCCGAACGGCTCCTCGGGCCGTCCCGGTTTTTTCATGAAAAAAATCATCCTCCCGACGGGCATGATCTGCTAAATTGCAGACCATGTTTTGGTGCTTTTTGGAAAACAGACAAAAAAGAGAAAAGAGCTTTCCAATGCAAGAGAAGAACAAGGTCAAAAGGGTTCGCCTGAGAAATACGAAGCGCATGGCGGTGGTGTTCGTGGCCGTCATGCTGTGCCTCCAGTTCAGCTTCAGCGCGGTCTATCTGGTTCAGAACCATCAGAAGAGCGCGGAAATGCGGGAAACGACCATCCAGTCATTTCAGAGCTATGTGAGGGAGTATTACGAAAGAGCCAACCGGCTGATTGCGGAGCTTCAGTCCTCCAGCAGCGTCGCGGAGCTGAGCCATCGCAGCGCCATCAGCCAGCGGAATATCGAAAAGGTCAACGTGCTGGTCACCGAGCTGAAGAACCTCTCCGCGGCCAACCGGGATTTCTATGCGGATGTGTTCGTCTATTTTCTCGCCAGCGACATGCTCTACAGCCAGAGCGGCCTGTGCGATCGGACGGATTCCTCCGACGCGCGCTATGCGCGGCTGGATCTGGACGCGCTGCTTTCGCGCGAAGTGGGCTTTTTCAATCTCGGCGGGCAGACCGTGACCACGGCGAAGGGCACCTATGGCGCGCGCCTCGTCGGCGTGCGCGGCAGCCGGGAGCTGATTGTGCTGACCTGCCCTGACGAGCGAATCACCGCGCTGTCCGACGCGGCGCTGACGCTGACGGGCGCGCAGGCCGCCTTTTTCGATTCGTCGGGCGAACGGCTCGCCGCCTCGGAGCGCCTGTCATCGCTGACGCCGGAGGAGGCCGAGCGCCTGCCCGGCCGAGGCATGGACGGCCTGAAGGGCTTTTCCTTCTCCATTCAGCGGCAGGAGAACGGCACGCTGGTGATCGGCTTCAGCAAAAATCTTCCCAATGAGATTCTGCTGCGCAACAACCTGATGATCATCTCGGTCAACGTGCTCTGCCTGCTGGCCATCGCCTTCTTCGCGGTCTATTACAATCGCCAGATGGTTCAGCCCATTCAGCAGGTGGTGGCGCAGACTCAGTACGGCGCGGAAGGCAGCTCCTTCAGCGAATTCCAGAGCATCGCCCAGTGGATGGAGAAGACTCATCGCGAGGCGGAGCAGATCAGCGAGAAATATCGCCTGACCCGGCAGAAGAGCACGCTGAGCGATCTGGCCATGGGCATCGTCGGCGAGACCGACGCGTTCCCGGAAATGCAGGGCACGTATGTGGTGCTGTCCATCGTCTGTGAGGATTCGGACGGCCGGGACGACGAGGCGCAGTTCGCCGCGCTGCTCCGGGCGTTGTCCCAGGAGTGGAACGCCCGGCTGTTCTATCGGCAGGGCCGGCAGCAGATGGTGCTGGTGCTTCTGGAGGAGCAGCCATTGTCCGCGCTGACGGATTTCCTCGTGGAGTGCGATCCGGGCAGCGGCGCGCAGATCGCCGTCTCCCGTCCCCACGAGACGCTGACGGAGCTGCACTGCTCCATCGAGGAGGCCTGCAGCGCGCTCATGCTTCAGCCGGCGACGTTTTTTTCAGGGGAAGGTTACAGAATCCTTCTCTACCAGGATCATCAGGACAGCGTCATGTTCCAGGGAGCCGGTCCGACGCTGGACGCGGCCATCCTCTACTGTTTGGAGAACGGAAACGTGGAGGGCTGCCGCGCGCTGCTTCAGCCGCTGTATGAAAGGAACCAGTTCAGCTCCGTCATTGCTCAGCAGACCCTCTGCCTGCATCTGGAAAACCTGCTGCAGAAGCGCAGCCGCTCCGAGCCCCGGGCGCGCCAGCAGCGGCTGCTGAGCATTCGAAACAGCTTCCGCCTGAGCAACATGTGGCGGGTCGTCGAGGCGCTGTTGGAGGAGATGACCGTCGAGGAGGACGACGAGCCCTCGGAGATGGAGGCCTCGCGGCAGATGGATCAGTACATCCGCGAAAACTTCGCCGACCCGGAACTGAGCCTGCAGAGCGTTGCCACCCATATGGGATGGTCTTATTCCTACACCTCCCGCTTCTTCAAGCAGGTCAACGGCGGGAGCTTCACAGCTTACGTTACCAATCTGCGCATTGAGGAGGCCAAACACCTGCTGGCCCAGCCGGAGCTTCCGGTGAGCGAGATTCTGCCCATGGTGGGCTTTTCGGTGTTCAGCTCCTTCTCCCGGTCGTTCAAAAAGGCCACCGGCTTTTCCCCCAGCGAATATCGCGCCCAGCTCGCCGGCGAGGCCCCGACGCCCGCGGACAATGCCGGGGACGAATAGCGCGTCAGGCTGTCAAAAAACCCACGGAGAGCTCGAGAGGGCCGAAGCCCTCTCGAATT
>USDD01000045.1 GCA_900553265.1 uncultured Eubacteriales bacterium | reverse complement strand
GGGGAGCTTGCTCCCCCGTCCACCAGCTTGTCAAAAAGACTTTTTTGACAAGCTGTTCCCCCGGCCTCGCCGGGGGATAATTATTTCCCATAAAAAAGCTGACGGAAGCATGTTATGACCTCCGTCAGCGAAAAAACACGCGGCTTCTGAATATAGGACGCGCCTTAGGCGACGCGTCGTCGGTTTAGAACGCTCCCTCTCAAAGGAGAGAACGCTCTTCCCATGCCGCCTGCGCGGGCTCATTCCTCCTCGGCCGCCTTCTGCGCGTCGAAGCGGGCGATGGTGAAGGAGAACTCGCTGCCCTTGCCCTGCTCGCTGGTGACCCAGATCTCCTCGCCCATGCGCTTGAGCAGTTCGCTGGCGATGGACAGGCCGAGGCCGCTGCCCTTGCCGCTGTGGGCCTTGTCCACCTTGTAGAACCGGTCGAACACATAGGGCAGATCCTCGTCGGCGATGCCGATGCCGGTGTCCTGCACGCTGAGCACCACGCGCTTTTCGTCCCAGGTGGCCGACACGCTGACCGAGCCCTTCTCGGTGTACTTCATGGCGTTGTCCAGCAGGATGATGAGCATCTGCTCCACGCGGTCGGCGTTGGCCCAGACCGCCGGGCAGTCGGAGAAGTCGGTGAGCACCTTCAGCTCCAGCCCGCGCTCTATGGCGATATTGGCGTAGCGGTCGCACACGTCGTAGACCAGATCGTCCAGCGCCACCCGCGTCTTTTCGATGGGAATGGTGCCGCTCTGCAGGCGCGAAAGCTCCAGCTGGTCGTTGATGAGCCGGGACAGGCGCATGACCTCCCGGAGGATGATGTCGTAATAGCGCATGCGGTCGGCCTCGGACGTGACCATGCCGTCCTTCAGCGGCTCCACCAGCGCGCGAACCGCCGTCAGCGGCGTGCGCAGCTCGTGGGAGACGTTGGAGACGTATTCGCGCCGGGTGCGCTCCAGCCGTTCCTGCTGGGTGATGTCCGAGATGAGGCCCACCGCGCCGGCGATGGCGCCGATTTCGTCCACCGTGGGCGTGATGGTCAGCCGCAGCGTCATTTCCCGCGCCTGGAACGTGCGGGTCATGGACTCGCCGGTGCGGATCACGCCGTCGAAATCCTCCCAGATGGTCTTGTCCGGGATGATCTTCATGCGCGGGTCGGGCAGATGCAGCATGGGCTTCTGCCGGGTGAACAGCCGCTCCAGCGCGGGATTGGTGTGGGTTACGCGGCCCTCGTTGTCCACGGCCACGATGCCCTCGCTCAGGCCGTCCAGCATGTGCTTGAGGCGGTTGCGCTCGAGGATCAGCGTGTAGAGATTGCGCGCCAGCTGGGTGGAGACGTTGTTCAGCGCCTTGGCCAGCTCGCCGATCTCGCCCGGCGCGCGCTCGTTGGCACGGGCCTCCAGATTGCCGTCGGCCACGGCCACCGCCACGTCGCGCAGCTTGCCGATGGGCCGAACCACGGGCAGAAGCAGCGTCTTGACCAATGCCCAGCCCGTCAGCGCCGCCGCGGCCAGTCCGGCCAGCGCCGCCGCCAGCACGCACAGCGCCGAGCCGCTCTCGGTGGCCGGGAGCATGGCGATCAGCGCCGCGGGAGACTCCGTGCTGCCCGCCGGCACCGCTGCGAAGGCGTAATTGCGTCCGCCCACCCGGGCGTCGCCCAGACATTCATAGCCCTCCATGGCCCGGTCGATCCACTCGGAGAGTACCTCGGGCACCGCGCCGATATACTCGGTCAGCACCTTTGTCTGCCCGTCCGCCGCCAGCCATGCCACGCCGCCGGCCGCGCCGAACAGCTCCGCCGAGGAGGAGAGCGCGCCGTCGCCGGACTGCGCCGCCGCGGCCATCAGCCGCGCCTCGGGCAGAAGCTCCTGCCGCGCGGCGCGCACCGCCGCGTTCCGGCTCAGCAAAAGACCCGTTGGCAGGCCGACGGCGATCGCCGCAGTGAGGACGATCGCCGTAAAGAGGAGGGCGCGCTGAATCAGCACGCTTTGTTTTTTCATGCGTTGACCTCAAACCGATAACCCACGCCGTAGACCGTCTTCAGCGCCCACGGCACGCCTTCCTGAGGCAGCTTCTGGCGAATGCGCTTGATGTGCGCGTCCACCGTGCGGGTGTCGCCGAAATAGTCGTAGCCCCAGACGCGGGAGAGAATCTGCTCGCGGGAGAACACCTGGCCGACGTTGCTGGTCAGCATGTGCAGGATCTCGACCTCCTTGGGCGTGCAGGGAATGACCTTGCCCGCGGCCTTGACCTGATAGTTCTCCAGACTGATCTCCAGCTGCGGCAGGCGGATGATGGAGCTGTCCTCGTCGCCGGTCTTTTCGGAGAAGCGGCGCAGCACCGCCTTGATGCGCGCCAGCACCTCGCGGGGGCTGAAGGGCTTGACGATGTAGTCGTCCGCGCCCAGCTCCAGACCGAGAATGCGGTCGATCTCCTCGCCCTTGGCGGTGAGCATGATGATGGGCAGCGTGCTCGTCTGGCGCACGGTGCGGCACACGTCGATGCCCGAAACCCGCGGCATCATCAGATCCAGCACGATCAAATCGGGATGAAGGCTTTCGACCATTTCCAAAGCCTGCTGCCCGTCGTAAGCACTCTGATGCTCATAGCCCTCCGATTCGAGATACAGTCCCAGCGACTCGTGCACGACCGGATCGTCGTCGGCAATCAGAATGAGCGGATACATAGACATGAAATCACCCCGAATAACACATTTCTATCTACATTATAATCACTTTGGCGCAAACTTGCAACCATTCTCAAAACTTGCCTAAATAATATCACATTTCGGGAAAAATGTCGAAGGGAGGGCGATGGGGCGCGCGGGCGGCTATTCTACGCGCTCGAAGCAGTATATGTATTCTCCGGTGGAACAGGTCATCGAACCGCTGTCGTACAGGATAAGCACCATGGAGGAAGTCTCGTCTGCGTCCGGGACGGCTTCGGTGAGAATCAGCGTGCCGTCGACCATTTCTCCAGTCACCGGCACCGCTTCGGACATATCCAATTGCAGCCAAGCCGTGCCTTTTCCGCCGGACAGTTCGAGGGTCGGCGCTTCTTCATAGCTTTCGATGGGAGACATGATCGGGCCGTATTTCACAGCCGTCGCGTTCCAACTGCCGTCAAAGTCTTCAAGCGTCACATCCGTGCGCGGTGCGCCGAGGTCGAAATAGGCCAGCTTCGGCTTCTCCCGGCTGAAGAAGATCCGGATATCTGCCTCAGGCTCAGAGCCGTCGTCAGGAGACTCGTCGAACCCATAATCTTCAAACACGAGATTGCCGTCGACCAGCGTGAAGCCTATTGTGTAATTCTCGAAGGCAACGATGCCGCTGTCGCCGTCCATGCTCCATTGTGCCAGAGCATTCCAAGCTTCGTCCACATCGTTCAGGAGAACCTCCTGCACGCTTACAGCGACAGTCCCGTCCGTCTGAAAGGTGAGTATCACCACAAAATTTCCATCAGCGGGATTGAAGCTGTCATCGCCGAAAAGTGCTTCAGCGAGATACCACGTCCCGGTCACATCCGCTTCCTCGGCCGCCGCGCAGGCGCAGAGCATCGCCAGCGCCACCAGCGCGCAGAGCAGTTTTTTCATCGTCGGTTTCCTCCTGTGTGTCGTTTGAATCTGCGTGTTTATTATAACAAAACGTTTGTCCTTTGTAAAGACGGGAGGGCATGCAAAACCGCCGCCGGAGACGATGCTCCGGCGGCGGTTTCGTCGGTTCTTACGCCGCGCTTTCGGCGGTCTCGGCGCGCTCGAAGTAGATCACGCCCATGTCGCCCTCGGCATAGACCATCACGCCGCTGTCGTAGAGCTGCAGCGCCATGCCGGCGGGGGTGTCCGCGTCGGAATCGGCCTCGGTGATGGTCAGCACGCCGTCGGCCAGCACGCCGGTCACCGTGTAAATCTGCGGCTTTCTGAGAACGGCGCTGGAATCGGTGATGGTGCCGCTGCCGCCGGAGAGTTCGACGGTCATCTCCAGAGAGAGCTCCTCCGCAGTGACCTCCCAGCCGCCCATGTTGATAATCGCGGCGTTCCACGTGCCGTCGAAATCCTCCAGCGTCACGTCCGTGAGCGGCGCGCCGGGATCGAAATAGTTCAAAACCGGCTTTTCGCGGCTGTACACCTGCGTCGTGTCAAACTCCTCCTCGATTTCCACGAGGTTGCCGTCGACCAGCGTCAGTTCCCTCGTTTCATTGTTCTCATAGGTCAGAATGACCTTGTCGCCGTCCATTTTCCAACGTATCTCGGCAGGCGGTTCCTCATCGGTCGTCTCGTCCGGGCCGACTTCATCCTCCCATATCCTGCTCATAAATTCCCACTGAGCATCCATGTCCACAGTGCCATCCGGTTGAAGCGTCAGCGTTGCATCCAGACCCATCTGGACGCAGTCCAGGTCAAATTTCTCATTGTAAGACTTAGTGAGATACCACGTCCCGGTCACATCCACGGTCTCGGCCGCCGCGCAGGCGCAGAGCATTGCCAGCGCCAGCAGCGCGCAGTGCAGCTTTTTCATCGTCGTTGTCCTCCCGTCAGTCGTTTGAATCTGCGCGTTTATTGCAACAGGGCGGCTGCGCTTTGCAAAGGCCAGAGCGCGCAGGTGGCTATTCCTCCGCGCCTTCGGCGCGCTCGAAGTAGATCAAAAGACTATCACTGGAATAGACCATCACGCCGCTGTCGCAGAGCGTAAACGTCATGATGGAGGCCTCGTCCGTCTCGGGCTCCACTTTGGTGACGGTCAGCACGCCGTCGACGAGCTCGCCGGTCACCGCGTAGGTTATCGGCTCATCAATGCCGTAGCTGGAATCGGTGATGGTGCCGCTGCCGCCGGACAGCTCGACGGTTATCTCCAGAAGCATTTCCCCCACGGTGACCTCCATGCCGGCAAAGTTGACAACCGTGGCGTTCCACGTGCCGTCGAAGTCCTCCAGCGCCGCGTCCGCGAGCGGCGCGCCGGGATCGAAATAGTTCGCGGCCGGTTTTTCACGGCCGAATACCAGTGAGTCGCCCTCCGACAGGGGGTGCACGAGGCTACCATCGACCAGCGTCAGCTCCGTCGTTTCATTGTTCTCATTGATCAGAATGACCTTGCCGCCGTCCATTTTCCATCGTATCTCGGCAGGCGGTTCCTCCTCGAACGGATCGATTCCCGTTTCCGCGATCAAGTCCAAAAGTACCCACTGCAAGTCCATGTCCACAGTGCCGTCCGCCCGAAGGATCATCGTCCCTTCCATGCCCATCCGGATGGGATTTAGGCTCACTCCGTCAATGTAACCCTCAGCGAGATACCACGTTCCGGTCACATCCACTTCCTCGGCCGCCGCGCAGGCGCAGAGCATCGCCAGCGCCAGCAGCGCGCAGAGCAGCTTTTTCATCGTCGTTGTCCTCCTGTGCATCGTTTATGCGCGTTTATTATAACAAAACGTTTGTCCTTTGTAAAGACGGGAGGGCATGCAAAACCGCCGCCGGAGACGATGCTCCGGCGGCGGTTTCGTCGGTTCTTACGCCGCGCTTTCGGCGGTCTCGGCGCGCTCGAAGTAGATCACGCCCATGTCGCCCTCGGCATAGACCATCACGCCGCTGTCGTAGAGCTGCAGCGCCATGCCGGCGGGGGTGTCCGCGTCGGAATCGGCCTCGGTGATGGTCAGCACGCCGTCGACCAGCTCGCCGTTCACCGCGTAGGTGCGCGGCTCGTCGGCACCGGAGGCCAGCTCGGTCACGGTGCCATTGCCGCCGGAGAGCTCAATGGTGATCTCCGCGCCGGTGGCGGATGCGGGCACTTCCACGCCGCCCATGTTCACGATCGCGGCGCGCCACGTGCCGTCGAAGTCCGCCGTGGTCACGTCGGTGAGGGCAGTGCCGGGATCGAAATAGACCACCTCGGCCTTTTCGCGGCCATACACCATCGTGGTGCCGGTCTCGGCCTCCACGCCCACGAGATTGCCGTTTTCATCCAGCGACAGTGCCTGAGGGTTGCCCGCGATGGTCACGTTCACCGTCTCGCCGTCCATCTCCCAGACGCCCGTCTGCTCCGCGCTGGCGGTGGAGGTGGTGACGGCGGTGCCGTCCGGGTTCAGCGTCAGAACCAGCTCCATGCCCAGCATGGCGGGGTTCAGGGTCATGACGGAGGTCTGAATTTCGTTGAGGTACCAGGTTCCGGTCACGTCCGCGGTCTCGGCCGCGGCGCAGGCGCACAGCAGCACGATGGCCAGCAGCGCGCAGAGCAGCTTTTTCATTTGCATTCTCTCCTGTTCCATGGTTTTCTTCATTATGGTAACACCGCACAAATGAGGCGGTTGGCCGGCGAATGGATTTTTCGTCAGATGCAAATGCAGATTTCGAAGGTTTACTGGAGGTAAATCGAGGAATCTGCATGCCGCAGATGGCGGAAAAGACAGAGCCAGACGCGCCGCCGAATTGTGCGGTGGTGCCATTATAACAGATTCGCCGCCGTTTGGGAAGGGGCGCGGTCAGTCGGGCAGATATTTCCGGCCCAGCAGCGAATCGGGCAGGCACTGCATGTCGGTCTTCTTCTCCGCGTAGTCGTGGGCGTATTTGTAGCCCTCGCCGTAGCCCAGCTCGGCCATCAGCTTCGTCGGCGCGTTGCGCAGCTGCATGGGCACCGGCTCGGCCAGCTGCGTCCGCGCGTCCTTTTTCGCCGATTCGTAGGCGACGTACAGCGCGTTGGACTTGGGCGCGCGGGCCATGTAGACCACCGCCTGAGTCAGATGCACCGTGCACTCGGGCATGCCCAGAAAATGGCAGGCCTGATAGGCGGCGACCGCCTGCGTCAGCGCGCCGGGATCGGCCAGACCGACGTCCTCGCTGGCGAAACGGATCACCCGCCGGGCGACGTAGAGCGGATCCTCGCCGGCCTCCAGCATGCGCGCCAGCCAGTAGACCGACGCGTCCGCGTCCGAATTGCGCATGGATTTGTGCAGCGCGGAGATGAGGTTGTAGTGCTCCTCGCCGTTTTTGTCGTAGAGAAGCGACTTGCGCGACGTGCACTGCTCCAGCGTCGCCTCGGTCACCACCAGCTCGTCCTCCTTCAGCTCGCCGTTGAGCGCCGCCATCTCCAGCGTGGACAGGGCGCTGCGCGCGTCGCCGTTGGCGAAGACCGCGATGCGCCGAAGCAGGTCGTCGGAGATGGAGACATGCTGCTCCGCCAGCCCGCGCTCGTCCGTGAGCGCCCGGCGCAGCAGCGCCGTGATCTCGTCCTCGGTCAATGGCTGAAGCACGAACACCTTGCACCGGGACAGAAGCGCCGCGTTGACCTCGAAGGAGGGGTTTTCCGTGGTCGCGCCGATGAGCACGATGCTGCCCTTTTCCACGAAGGGCAGAAACGCGTCCTGCTGCGCCTTGTTGAAGCGATGGATCTCGTCTACGAACAGAAGCGTGCGAAGACCCATGCGGCGGCCCTCCTCGGCGCGCTCCATCACCTGCCGGATCTCCTTCACGCCGCTGTTGACGGCGGAGAAGTCGATGAACTCCGACTGGGTGCGCCGGGCGATGATGCGCGCCAGCGTGGTCTTGCCCACGCCCGGCGGGCCCCAGAAGATCATCGACGGAATCTCGTCGGACTCGATGATGCGCCGGAGCACCTTCCCCGGGCCCAGCAGATGCTTCTGCCCCGCGAATTCGTCCAGCGTCTCGGGCCGCAGGCGCGCCGCCAGCGGCTGAGGCGCGGCGCGGTCGAACATGCTCGTCTGCTTAAGCATATTTCGTTCCTCCCGTCAGTTCTTCCAGAAGCGCTCTTCCCGGGTCATTTCCTTCAGCAGGCTGGCCTGAAGGGGAATGGAGAAGGCGAAGGAGATCAGGTCGGCCGCGGTCTGGGAAATCTCCACGCCGGTCAGCCCCAGCAGTTTGGGCAGAATCAGCACCGCGGGCACGAAGAACAGCCCCTGACGCGCCATGGCCAGGAAGGACGCGCGGAAGGCCTTGCCGATGGTCTGGGACATCATGTTGCACATGACGATCCACGCCGCCAGCGGGAAGGTCAGGCACTGCATCCGAAGCGCCGCCACACCCACCTCGATGACCTTCGCATCGTCGCGGAACACGGTGACGATGGGGGCGGCGAAAATATAGCCCACGATGGCCAGCGCCACCAGAAAGCCCGTGGACGACAGCACGCAGAACCAGAAGGCCTCCTTTACGCGGCCGTACTTCTTCGCGCCGTAGTTGAAGCCGCACACCGGCTGAAAGCCCTGACCGAAGCCGATCAGGCAGCTGTTGGCGAACTGCATGATGCGCGTGACGATGGACATGCCGGCGATGGCCGCGTCGCCGTAGACTCCGGCGGCCACGTTCAGGCAGATGGTCGCCACGCTGCCCAGCCCCTGCCGCAGCAGCGACGGCGTGCCGCCGTTGAGAATCTGCAGATACAGCGTTTTCGTCGGGCGGAAGTTCTTCGCGCGGATGGACAGGGAGCCGCTGCGCTGCACGCCGATCCACAGCAGCGCGAAGCTGACAAACTGGCTGAGAATCGTCGCCAGCGCCGCGCCGGCGATGCCCATGTCGAACGCGAAGATCAGCAGCGGATCCAGCGCGATGTTCAGCACCGCACCGGAGACCAGACCGATCATGGAGTAAAAGGCGTTGCCCTGAAAGCGCAGCTGATTGTTCAGCACCAGCGAGGCCGTCATGTAGGGCGCGCCGATGAGAATCAGGCGCATGTAGCTCACCGCGTAGGGCAGAATCGTCTCCGTGGAGCCCAGCCATCGCGCCAGCGGTCTGAGGAACAGAAGGCCGAAGACCATGATGACGCTTCCGCCGCCCAGCGCCGAGAAGAAGCCCACGGCGGCCATGCGCTCCGCGTCCTCGGTCTCGTGCCGGCCCAGCGCCCGGGAGATGTAGTTGCCCGAGCCGTGGCCGAAGAAGAAGCCCACGGCCTGAATGACGGCCATCAGCGAGAACACCACGCCCACGGCCGCGGACGCGCTGGTGTCGATCTGGCCGACGAAGAAGGTGTCGGCCATGTTGTAAAAGGACGTGACCAGCATGCTGACGATGGTGGGCGCGGCCAGCCGGCAGACCAGCGGCTTCACCGGCGATTCGGTCATGACTCTGAACTTGGCTTCCTGTGCGTTTTCCATTGGTTTTTCTCCTGTACTTTGGTCTTACACGCCGAATTCGAACAGCGTCACCTGGCTGCTCTCGGGCAGATCGTCGATGCAGCCGGCGTTTTTGAGCGTCTCGATGACCGACTTGGACACCTTGCGCCTGAGCATGTCGTCCTGAGAGATGAACGGCCCGGCCTCCCGGGCGGCCACCAGTCCCTCCGCCGCCGACTGGCCCACGCCGGGCAGCGACGTGATGGGCGGCAGAATCTCGCCGTTGTCCATCACCTGATATTCCGTGGCCGAGGAATGGTAGACGTCCACCGGGCGGACGTGCACGCCGCGCAGGTTCATCTCCACCAGCATTTCGAGAATGGTGTTCTCGTCCTCCTTGGCGGCGGTCAGCTCGGATTTGTCCAGCGCCTTGATGGCGTCGATCATGCCGCGCAGCTCGTCCACGCTGCGGGTGGTCATGCGCGTGGCATCGAAGCTCTCGGCGTTGCGCGAAAGATAGCAGCAGTAGTAGGCCGATGGATAGAAGATCTTGAAGTAGGCGATGCGCAGCGCCATGGTGACGTAGGCCACGGCGTGGGCCTTGGGGAACATGTACTTGATCTTCTTGCAGCTGTCGATGAACCACGGCGGCACCTGATCGTTATTCACCAGCGCCTCCTCCATCTCGGGCTTGAGGCCCTTGCCCTTTCGGACGGACTCCATGGTCTTGAATGAGATCTCCGAGTCGATGCCGTAGGCGATCATCTGGTTCATGATGTCGTCGCGGGTGCAGATGCACTCCTTCAGCGGAACGCCCTGATGCACCAGATCCTGAGCGTTGCCCACCCACACGTCGGTGCCGTGGGACAGGCCGGAGATGCGGATCAGCTCCTCCATGGACTTGGGCTGGGTCTCCTTGAGCATGCCGCGGACGAACTTGGTGCCGAACTCGGGCACGCCCAGCGTGCCGCTCTCGGCCACGCCCAGCTCCTCGGCGGTCAGTCCCAGCGCCTCGGGCCCGGAGAACAGCGAGATGATCTTGCCGAACACCTCCGGGTCGTGCAGCGGCACGGCCTGGGGCGCGATGCCCGTCAGATCCTGCAGCTTGCGCAGCATGGTGGGGTCGTCGTGGCCCAGCACGTCCAGCTTCACCAGCACGTCGTGCATGGAGTTGAAGTCGAAGTGGGTGGTGATGGTGTCGGTGGTCTGGTCGTCGGCGGGGTGCTGGATGGGCGTGAACTGATAGATCTCGTAGTCCTTGGGCAGCACGACCATGCCGGCGGGATGCTGGCCGGTGGTGCGCTTGACGCCGGTGATGCCCCGGGCCAGACGCTCCATCTCGGCGGCGGGCAGGCTCAGATTGCGCTCCTCGGCGTACTTGCGCACGTAGCCGAAGGCCGTCTTTTCGGCGATGGTGCCGATGGTGCCGGCGCGGAAGCAGTTCTCCGTGCCGAACAGCTCCTTGATGTAATTGTGAGCCACCGGCTGATATACGCCGGAGAAGTTCAGGTCGATGTCGGGCACCTTGTTGCCCTTGAAGCCCAGAAAGACCTCGAAGGGGATGTTGAAGCCGTCCTTGTCCATGGGCGCGCCGCAGACGGGGCAGTTCTTCGGCGGAAGGTCGAGGCCCGTGGCATACTCCTTCGGCACGTCGAATTCGTTGTGCTTGCACTTGGGGCAGACGTAGTGGGGCGGCAGCGAGTTGACCTCGGTGATGCCCGAGAAATTGGCCACCAGCGACGAGCCGACGGAGCCTCGGGAGCCGACGATGTAGCCGTCCGAGAGGGACTTGGCCACCAGCTTCACGGCGATCATGTACAGCGTGGAGAAGCCGTAGCCGATGATGGCGCCCAGCTCCTTGTCGATGCGCTTCTGCACAATTTCGGGCAGCGGCGTTCCGTAGATGGAAACGGCCTTGTTCATCACCAGATCCCGCAGCTCGCCCTCGGCCTCGGGCCAGAAGGGCTGGAAGGTCTCCTTTCCCTCGGGATGGGGCAGGAACACCTTCACGTCGCCGATGCGGTCGGCGATGGCGTTGGGGTTGGTCACGACGATCTCCTTCGCCTTGCCGCGCCCCAGATAGGAAAACTCCTCCAGCATCTCGTCCGTGGTCTTGAAGTACAGCGGCGGCTGGAAGTCCGCGTCCTCGAAGCCCTTGGTGGCCATCAGGATGGCGCGGTAAATGCTGTCCGTGGGGTTCAGAAAGTGCACGTCGCCGGTGGCGCACACCGGGATGTTCAGCTTCTCGCCCAGATGGACGATCTTGCGGTTCAGCTCGCGCAGCCCCTCGTCGTCGGCCACCGCGCCCTCGCGCACGAGGAACTGGTTGTTGCCGATGGGCTGCACCTCGAGATAGTCGTAGAATTTCGCGATTTTCTCCAGCGTCTCGTCGCTCTCTCCCGCCAGCACGGCGCGGAACAGCTCGCCGGATTCGCAGGCGCTGCCCACGATCAGTCCCTCGCGATAGCGCTGGATGACGCTGCGCGGCAGGCGCGGCGTGCGGTGAAAGTAATTCAGATGGCCCTCGCTGACGATGCGGTAGAGGTTGGTGATGCCCGTCTGAGAGGTGGCCAGCAGGATGATGTGGTAGGCCTTCTTGCCCGCGTCGATGGCGAAGCAGGTGTTGATCTCCCGGAGCATGGAGATGTTTTTCAGGCTCTTCAGCTCCGCGAGCATCTTCATCAGCACCATGGCCGTGGCCCGCGCGTCGTGCACGGCGCGGTGGGCGTTGGTCAGCGAAACGCCCATCAGCTTGCACAGCGTGCCCAGCTTGTGGTTCTTGAACCCCGGATACAGATTGCGCGAAAGGGCCAGCGTGTCCAAGGTGGTAAAGTCGAACTTCCGCCCGATCAGCGGGAACGCGCGCCGGAAGAAGGACATGTCGAACTCGGCGTTGTGCGCCACCAGCACCGCGCCCTGACAGAACTTCGCGAAGTCGGGCATGGCCTCCTTCAGCGTCCGCTGGCCGCGCAGCATGCCGGGCGTGATGCCCGTGATCTCCACGATCTTCTCCGGCAGCGGCCGGCCGGGATTGATGAGCTCGGAGAACTCGGCCACCTCCACGCCGTTTTCAAAGCGCACCGCGCCGATTTCGATGATCTCGTCGGTGTGGGTGTTCAGCCCCGTGGTCTCCACGTCCAGCACCACGAAGGGCGTGCCGTCGAGGGTCTCGTCCGACGCGCCCTTGACGATGTCCGCCGCGTCCTCGATGAGATAGCCCTCGCAGCCGGGAATCAGCTTGATTCCCGCCTTCTTGGCCGCGCCGAAGGCCTCGGGAAAGGACTGCACCACGCCGTGGTCGGTGACGGCCACGGCCCTGTGGCCCCACGCCGCCGCCTGCTTGATGAGGTCGGTAGCCGTGGCGCAGGCGTCCATGGTGGAGAAGGTGGTGTGCAGATGCAGCTCCACACGCTTTTCCGCCGCGGTATCCCGGCGCACGGGCTTTTCGGCCTCCATGATGTCGTTGACCATCAGCACCATCTCGCGCTTGAAGTCGTCGTAGCGATAGCTGCCGCGGGCGGTGATCCACTTGCCGTCCTTCAGCGCCGCCGACAGCGCGTCGGCCTGCGCCTGAATGCTCTTCGCGTCCTCGCCGCCGCGCCGGCCGCCCAGAAACAGCTTGCAGTTGACCGAACCGAGGGAATCGCTCATCAGGAACGACACGATCTTCGTCTTGCCGTTCTTGGTGTCGCGCATGTCCAGCCCGGAGACCTCGCCGCGCACGGTGCAGTGCCCCACGTCCTCGGTCAGCTCGTTCATGGGCAGCACCGGGTCGTGGATGGGCTTGCCGTAAACCGTGTCCACCGGCGCGGCCTTCTTTCCGCCGCCGGCGGCCTGCGCGGCCTTGGCCGTGTCCATGGCCAGCGCCTCGGCCTCCCGGGCGCGGGCGGCGGCGATCTCGCGGATGCGCCGCTCGTCGTCGCCGGTGAGCTGAATGCCCACGGTGCAGCGGATGTCGAACAGCTCGGCCATCAGCTTTTCCAGCATGCGGTCCACGCCGCGGGCCTTCAGATAGTTCATGCCCTCGGCGGAGGACACGCAGACGGTCAGCTTCTCGCCGTCCAGACTCCATCCGCGCCCCTCCCAGTCGATGAACGGCATGGAGCCGGGGCTCTCGTGGCGAATCTGCTCCTTCATCAGCCCCGAGGCCACGGACAAGTCCGCGCGCACCGCGTCGCTCAGCGCGAAATAGCACACCCGCGTCTGCACGCGCACCATCGGAAAGGCCGAGGCCATGCGCGCCGCGACGAACTTGTACTCGTCCCGGCGCAGAATCCGCGACGACTGAAAGGTCACGCGCATGTCGCCCGTCTGTTTCGAAATCGACACCCGGGACAGCGTCAGGCACTTCAAAAGCGCGCCGTCGTCGGTCTCGATCAGCTTTTCCCAAGCCTGACTCATGTTCTTCTCCTCGCAAAGCGGGGAAGCCGCGTCCTGTGCGCCTTCCCCGCCCGGGTCAAATTCGGTTCATCCATCCGCTCAGCCGGTCGAGCAGATAGCCCGCGGCGTAGAACGTCGTCTCGTAGCGCATGAAATCCAGCACGTTTTCGTCCCACAGCAGCGAAAGGCTGGCCGGAAACTCGTCGTCCGCGTCCCAGAAGCTCAGCCGCAGCTTCAGCGCCTGAAACACCGGCAGATTGTAGCTCACGTCGCCCGCGCCGGCCTTTTCGCCGCCCATTTTTTCGCAGGCCGCGGCCAGCGCCTCCGTCCGCCCGGCGAAGGCGGCTGCGCGGGACTGAAACAGCCCGCCGTCGGGCGCGGAGGAGACGTTTTTCTGGTTCCAGACGTTGGCAAATCGCCCGCTCGCCCGGCAGTGGGGCTTGGAATCGCAGAGAATGTCGTACAGCGTCATGCTCGCGTCGAAGCCCGATTCCGTCCATTTTCCGTCCTCGAGCTGCGCCGCCACGCCGTCCCTGCGCCCCACGCGAAAGGGCAGGTCGAAAAAGCGCATGTAGAGAAAATCCCCGTCGGCCTCCAGCGCGAATTTTTCGACGATCTTCTCAAGATCATAGGTGGGGAACACCGCGCGCGTGCGGTCGCGGGCGATGATGTAATTGTCCCTCCGCTCAGGCATCTGAACCGACCATCCTTCGAATTTCGTCGATGAGCGCCTGGGCCAGATCGCCCTTCACCGCCCGGGGCGGCTGGTTCTTCACGAACAGCGCGCCGCCGTCGCGGCCGCCGGCAATGCCCAGATCGGCCTCCCGCGCCTCACCAGGGCCGTTGACGATGCAGCCCATCACGGCCACCTTCAGCGGCACGCGAATGTCCTTCGTGGCCTCGCGCACGCGCCGGGCGATGCCCTCCACGTCGATGCCCGTGCGGCCGCAGGTGGGGCAGGACACGATCTCGACGCCGTCCTTTCGCAGCCCGCAGGCGCGCAGTATGGCCAGCCCCGCGCCCACCTCCTGCACCGGATCGCCGGACAGGGACACGCGGATGGTATCGCCGATGCCCTCCAGCAGCAGCGCGCCGATGCCCACGGCGGACTTCACCACGCCCACGTCGGCGGTGCCGGACTCGGTCACGCCGATGTGCTGGGGATAGTCGCTCAGCTTGGCCGCCAGACGGCAGGCCTCCACGGTCTTGGGCACGTCCGTGGCCTTGTAGGACAGCACGATCTGGTCGTAGCCCGCGCGCTCCAGCATCCGCGCGTGGTTCAGGCCGCTCTCCACCATGCCCTGCGCCGTCACGCCGCCGTATTTCTCCAGAAGATCCTTCTCGATGGAGCCGGAGTTCACGCCGATGCGCACGGGAATGCGATACTGCTTCAGGCAGTCGGCCAGCTCGCGGACATTGCCCTCGCCGCCGATGTTGCCGGGGTTGATGCGCACCTTCGAAATGCCGTTTTCGATGGAGCGGATGGCCAGACGATGGTTGAAGTGGATGTCGGCCACCAGCGGCACGGGACTTCCATCCACCAGCGCGCGCACCGCCTCGGCGCAGGCCTCGTCGTAAACCGAGACGCGCACGATGTCCGCGCCGGCCTCGGCCATGGCGCGAATCTGATTAAGCGTCGCCTCCACGTCCCGGGTGTCGGTGTTGGTCATAGTCTGAACGCTGACGGGCGCGCCGCCGCCGATGGCGACTCTGCCCGCGAATACCTGACGGGTCATGCTCTTATCCCTCCGGAATTACTTCAGAATGAACGTGCGAATGTCGTGGAACGTGAGCACCACGAACAGCGCCAGCAGCGCGATCAGGCCGATGACGTGCACCAGCCCCTCCTTCTCCGGCGGCACGGGCTTGCCGCGGACAGCCTCCACGATGAGGAACACCAGCCGCCCGCCGTCCAGCGCCGGCAGCGGCAGCAGGTTCATGATGCCGATGTTCAGCGAGAGCAGGAACAGGATGTCCAGCGCCATGCTGCTGTCCTGCCGCATGACCTCGCTGACCACCGCCACGGTGCCCACCGTTCCGGCCATGTTCTCCGCGCCCTCGCCCTTGAAGATGAGTTTGCGCAGCACGTTCAGCATGCTCTTCGTGGTCTGAACCATATACCGGCCCGCGCCGGGAATGGCCTCGCCCAGCGTGTAGGTGCGCGTGGTGAATATCACGCCGATCTGATAGACGGTCTCGCCGTTTTCCTCCACCGCCGCCGGCGTGAGGGAGAGGGAAAGCGTCTCGCCGCCGCGATCCACGGTCAGGTCGACGGTCTGTCCCGTCTGCACCGCCGCGCGCAGCGCGCTCACGCCCGTATCGTCAAAAGCGATTTCGGTTCCGTTCACCGCCGTCACCACGTCGCCGGCCTGAAGCTCGGCCGTCTGCGCCGGCGCGCCGTCCACCACCGAGGCGATCTTCGGCTGCACGCCGCCGGCATAGAACAGGCACAGCATCAGCACCGCCGCCGCATAGGCCAGCACGAAGTTCATCGCCGGGCCCGCCGCCACGGTGCAGATGCGCTTCCAGACGGGCGCGTTGTTCATGGCGTTGGGCGCGGGGTTCTCCTCGTCCTCGCCCACGAATTTGCAGAAGCCGCCGATGGGAATGGCGCGCAGGGAATAGTCGGTCTCGCCGCGCCGCCAGCGAAGCAGCCTCGGCCCGAAGCCCACCGAAAATTCCGTAACGCCGATGCCGGACAGCCGCCCCACGAGGAAGTGGCCGAATTCGTGCACGACCACGATCACGCCCAGCAGCAGTATGGCCAGCAGGATATACAGGATATTGGTCAAAGCGAAGTCCTCCCGATGATTTCTGCGGCGACGGCGCGCGCCTGCGCGTCCGCCGCGTGAACGTCCCCGATTTCATCAATGGCGAAGCGGGGGCATGCATTCATTGTTTCCGCAATGATCTCGGCGATGCGCCCGAAGGGGATGCGCTCCTCCAGAAACGCCGCCACGGCCGCCTCGTTCGCGCCGTTGAGGATCACCGGCGCGCTGCCGCCCTCCTCCAGAGCCGCCCGAGCCAGCGCGAGCCCCGGAAAGCGCTCCATGTCCGGCGCGGCGAAGGTCAGCTTCGAAAGCGCGGCAAAGTCCAGCGGCTCCGCGCCGTAGGGCAGGCGCTCGGGATAGCCCATGGCGTAGCCGATGGGGCCGCGCATGTCGGGCCGGCCCAGCTGCGCCAGCACCGCGCCGTCCTCGAACTCGATCATGGAATGGATCACGCTCTGAGGATGCACCACCACATTGATCCTCTCCGGCGGCATGTCGAACAGCCAGCGCGCCTCGATGACCTCCAGCCCCTTGTTCACCATCGTGGCGCAGTCCACGGTGATCTTGCCGCCCATGCGCCAGGTGGGATGGGCCAGCACGTCGCGCACGGTGGCCGCAGCCATTTTCTCCTTCGGCCAGTCGCGCAGCGCGCCGCCCGAGGCGGTCAGGTGCAGGCGCCTGACCGGATTGTCCGCCCGGGCCTGCAGGCACTGGAAGATGGCCGAATGCTCGCTGTCCACCGGCAGCAGGGGCTTGCCCAGCCGCGCGGCCCTGTCCATCACCAGCGCGCCGCCGGTGACCAGCGCCTCCTTGTTGGCCAGCAGCACGCGGCTGCACACGTCCAGCGCCGTCCACGCCGCGTCCAGCCCGGCGATGCCCACGATGGCGCACAGCGCGTCGTCGGGCCGCGCGGCCTCGAGGGCGCGCACCGGGCAGTCCTCGCCAAAGATCCACTGGCAGAATTTCACGTCGTCGGGAAGCTCCTTCGGCTCCACGGCCAGCGCGGCCACCTTCGGCCGGAACTCGCGCACCAGATCGAACAGCTTCTCCGCCGAGCGCCCGGCCACGAGGCACGTTGCCTCAAAACGGTCGGGATAGCGCCGCACCAGATCCAGCGCCTGCGTGCCGATGGAGCCGGTCGCGCCCAGAATGGCAATGCTTCTCTTCTGCATAATTGCTCACCTTTGTCAGAATCGGAACAGATGGAAGAACATCCAGACCGCCGCGGCGCAGAACAGGATGCCGTCGAAGCGATCCATCATGCCGCCGTGGCCGGGGAAGATGGTTCCGTAGTCCTTCACGCCGAAGCGGCGCTTCACCAGCGACGCGGTCAGGTCGCCGGCCTGGGAAAACACGCCCGCCACCAGACCCAGCGCCGCGAACGCCATGGGCGGGAAGCTCACCTTCTCCGCGCCCGCCGCGCCGAAACCGCAGGGCAGCGCGAAGGGCATGCTCCCCTGAAGCCGGTCCACCACCACGGCGATGAGCGCCGCGAAGGCCACGCTGGCGATCAGCCCGCCGACGGAGCCCTCGATGGTCTTTTTCGGGCTGATCTCCGGCGAGAGCCTGTGCCTGCCGAAGGCCATGCCCGAAAAAAGCGCGAACACATCGTTGACCGAGGCCAGAAAGAACGAAAGCATCAGCGCCGCCGTGGCCAGCGCCGCCGGCGCGAAGTCCTGCAGCGAGAACATCAGCGAAAACAGGAAGCCGGGATACGCCATCGGCACCACCGTGGCGGTCAGGCTGTCGTAGTCGACCTTTCCCCGGAGCACCACGGCGGTCAGGCCCAGCAGCAGTCCCGCGGCCAGCGCCGCCGCGGGCGCGTTCACGCCCTCCAGCGGCAGCACGCGGTTGAGCGCCGCGGCCCACGAGCCGGAAGCGCTCTCCGCCGAAGCCTGCGCCCGGGCGAATTCCGCCGACGCGGCCTGCAGAAACGCCGCCAGCGCGCAGCTGAAATAGCCCGCCCATTCCACGGGCCGCGCCCCCGATTTCTTCATCGCGCGGTACATCTCGTTCATGCTCGTCAGCGCCGCCGCCAGCAGCATCAGCCGCAGCACCCAGCCCTGAAAGACGATGCCCACGCACATGAGCACGAAAATGACCGCCCCGGTCACCACCCGTTTCAGCATAACCTCTCTCCGTTCTTCCAATGTGTTTTTTCTGTTTTAGAGCGGCTCTGAAAAATCTTCTGAGGCTCCATTTCAGACGCCTCACACCCCGCCGAAGCGGCGGCTCCTTCCGGCGAACTCCCGCAGCGCGCGCAGATAGGCCGCGCGGTCGAAGTCCGGCCAGTAGGTCTTGTCGAACACCATCTCGGCGTAAACCGTCTGCCACGGCAGGAAATTGGACAGGCGCTGCTCGCCGCTGGTGCGGATCAGCAGATCCACCGGCGGCTGACCCGCGGTGTACAGCTCCGCGTCGAACTTCGCCTCGTCGATGTCGGCGGGATCCAGCGCGCCGCTTCTGACCTGTTCGGCCAGCGCCCGCGCCGCGCGCAGCAGCTCCGCCCGGCCGCCGTAGTTCAGCGCGATGTTCAGCTGAAGGCCCTCGTTGGCCTTCGTGCGCTCCATGGCGCTCTTCACCGCGTCGCGCTGGGCCTCGGGCAGACCCTCCACGTCGCCCAGAATGCGAATGCGCACGTGCTTTTCGTCCAGCTCGTCGATCTCGCTGGCGAAATACTTCAGCAAAAGGCCCATCAGCGCGCCCACCTCTTCCTTCGAGCGCGACCAGTTCTCCGTGGAGAAGGCGTAGATGGTCAGGTACTTCACGCCCCAGTCGTCGCTGGCGCGGATGATCTCGCGCAGGGCCTCCACGCCGGCGGCGTGACCCGCGCTGCGGGGCAGTCCCCGGGACGTGGCCCAGCGGCCGTTGCCGTCCATGATGATGGCCACATGGGCGGGAATCGCCTCCGGCGGCAGCGCCTGCACCGGCCCGGCGGCGGGAGTGACGGTGATGTATCGTTGCTTGGGCTGAAAAAGACCGCTCATCATGCGGACGAGCTTTTCGGTGAACATGACGCTTCCCCCTTTCGGAATTGGGCGTGAAAAAAACAAAAGGGCAGCCGGAAAGCTGCCCTCAGAGACGGGTTGCGTTCATCCGCCGTCGTGCCGGCGCGCAGGGCGCTCGGGAAGGCAACGCCGCACGAACGAAGCGACGGAAAGGAACCGGAGCCGATGAGCGCGTCAGACGGCCATGATCTCCTTTTCCTTGTTGGCGCCGATGGCGTCCAGCTCCTTGATGTGGCTGTCGGTGACCTTCTGGAGCTCGTTCTCGGCGGTCTTCTGCTCGTCCTCGGTGATGACGGAGTCCTTCTTCATCTTCTTTATGGCCTCCATCGCGTCGCGGCGAATGGCGCGCACGGCGACCTTGCCCTCTTCGATCTGCTTGCGAACCTGCTTGCACAGCTCCTTGCGGCGCTCCTCGTTCAGCTCGGGCACCAGCAGACGGATGACCTTGCCGTCGTTGGACGGATTGATGCCGATGTCGGACTTCTGGATGGCCTTTTCGATGGGGCCGATCATCTTGGCCTCCCAAGGCGCGATGACGAGCATGCGCGGCTCGGGAGAGGAGATGTTGCCCACCTGGTTCAGCGCCGTGGGGGTTCCGTAATAATCCACGGTGATCTTGTCCAGAATCTGGGGGTTGGCGCGGCCGGCGCGCAGGGTGCTCAGGTCCTTCTGAATGACCGCGATGGTCTTGTCCATTTTTCCGCCCGCGGTGGTGATCGTCTCTTTGTACATTTCATTCCCTCCAAATCGTCTCAAGCGCTGAAACGCTATTTTTCTAATCTTTATTGTACCGCATAACGGCGAAATCCGCAAGCCGTATTTTCGGGAATTTTTGCGCCGGATTCCGAAAAGGGCGGCGCGGCGAAATTTCCTATCTTAATGGACGCATAAAAGCCATCCTCCGGCGACGCGGAGGATGGCTTCTGTGATTATTCGTCCTCATAGATGAAGTCGTGCAGCAGCCGGGCGTTTTCCTGGAAATCCGGCTTGATGCACCAGGTTCCGCCGAACATGCCGGACTGGAACGTGCCGTCGGCGGGAATGCGGTACTGCCGGATTTCGTCCATGTCCCGGCCGGCGCACAGCGTCGCCAGCGCCATGGCCTCGCCCATGCTCAGGTTCGTGTCCGTCATGCCCAGCAGCTTCGGAACCAATTTGAGCAGCTCCGGCGCGCTCAGGGCGCTCGCCTTCTTCGCCAGCGCCAGCAGCACCGTCTGCTGCCGCATGGCCCGCTGATAATCGCTGTCGGCATAGCGGATGCGCGCGTAGGACAGCGCCAGCAGGCCGTTGAGATGGGCCATGCCCGCGCCGGCGAGCCGGGCGTCGCCCTCATAGCCGATGGTATTGGCAAAGCCCTGGGCGTACTCGTTCAGATATTTCAGCTCGGCGGAGGTAATTTCGACGTCCACGCCGTCCAGCGCGTCGACCACCTTTACAAGACCGGTCATGTTCACCAGCACATAGTCCTCGATCTGCGTGCCGAAGCTCGCGTTTACCGTCGCCATGGCCAGCTCCGGCCCGCCGTAGACGTTCGCCGCGTTGATTTTCCCCTTGCTCTCGCGCCCCGGGAAGGACACCCAGGTGTCGCGCATGACGCTCGTCATCTTCAGCGCGCCGCTCTGCCGGTTCACCGACAGAATGATGATGGAATCCGTCCGGTCGTACTGTTCGCTGCTGCGGGAGTCGCCGCCCAGCAGCAGGATGTTCCACCAGTCGTCCTGCTCCGCGGCGGGCTCCGCCAGCGCCGCACCCAGAAGCAGCGTCAGCGCCAGCAGCACTGCCGCGAACCGCGTCCACGCGGGCGTTCTGGAAATTTTCTTCTTCAAAACTCTACCTCCGTACAAAGCGCGGAAAGTTTTCGATCGTTTTTATCCGCGATAGCGCCGGGCGCAGTCGCGGACGATGGCGGTCATGGCGTTCATCTTGCGCTGCATGTCCTTCGCCAGCGCGATCTGGCAACGCGTGCGCACCAGATTGTGCTTCGGCTTTTTGACCTTGAAGTACTTGTCGCCCACGATGTAATCGTCCAGAAAGCGCGTCGCCAGCTCGCAGGCCAGCGCAAAGCAGCTCGGCCCCAGCGTGTCCACCTCCGCATCGGTCAGCGTCGCCGCCGTCTTCTTCAGGAAGCCCTCGGCGAAGGCCCAATAGACGTTCAGGTTCAAGCCCGCCTTCTCCGCCTCGTCGCAGTCCTCCTCCACGAAGTTGGCCGCAAAGCGGATTGCGTCGCCGAAGTCGTGCCCCACCAGACCCGGCATCACCGTGTCCAGATCGATCACCA